>NZ_CP034752.1:922500-1230000 GCF_004295645.1 Limnobaculum zhutongyuii | reverse complement strand
ACAATCATTAGCGACTGCAATGAGCCGGCTAATGAGGCCTGCTGTTTCTGCCGTTCTAACCAGCGAAGCTCGATCACATCCAGTTTTTGGCGAAAGGCCGTCAGAGCACCAAAAATAACCAGCTCAGACTGTCCCTGTAGCCATGAAGTGAGTTGCCCACGATAGTCACTGCGTAATGCAGTTAAATCGGCTCCAATAGGCTTACCGGCCCGATAAAAGATAGCCGGAATGGTGAACAGCAACACCAACATGATCAGACCAAGCGTAAGTGCCAGAGAGACATCCAACCAGCTCAAACCAAATGTCACCACCATGATAACGACAATAGCGCTGACCAGAGGCGAGATAAGCCGTAGGTAGAGGTGATCCAGTGTCTCTACATCTGCCACCAGTCGGTTAAGCAATTCAGCCTGACGGAAACGGGCGATACCGGCAGGAGAAAGTGGCATTAGCTTCTTAAACGTGAAGGTTCGCAGGTGAGCCAGAACACGGAAAGTGGCATCGTGGCTGACTAAACGCTCCGCGTAACGACCGGCAGTACGAAAAATGGCAGAACCGCGTACTCCGGCAGCCGGTAACATATAGTTAAACAGAATACCGGCAATACCAGCCAGTGCAGATGCAGCCAGAAACCATCCTGAAAGGGTTAACAGACCAATGCTGGCTAAAATAGTGACAATAGCCAGTACGATACCTAAAGAGAGACGAAACCAATGACGGCGATACAGAGCTAAAAATGGTAATAACGTTTTCATTTTCAGACCTCCGCATTTCGGTTGGACATCAGTGTAGCGAACGTGCCACCTGATTGATTGAGCGTCATAAAATCTCCCCGTTCAATGATTTCACCTTTATCCATCACCCAAATCTGATCGTACCCTTCAAGATCTTCAAGACGGTGAGTGACCAACAGAGTGGTCTGGTGGGATGAGGCTTCATTTAAAGCACTCATCACCAGACGCTCACTATTGGCGTCGAGACTGGCCGTAGGTTCATCCAACAGTAATAAGTGACAGGGTGATAATAACGCACGGGCAACGGCAACTCGCTGGGCCTGACCCACAGATAATCTGGCTGCCTGATCGCCAATTATGGTATCCAGTCCATCGGGAAGTTGTGTCACAAATTCATCAATATAGGCACGCTGTATTGCCAGCTTTAGAGCCTCATCGGAGGCCTGTGGATTCGATAATAAAATATTTCCACGCAGCGTTTGTTCCGGCAGGTGAGGGTTTTGCCCCACCCAACTGAGATTAGCTCGCCATGAGGCAGGACGAAGGGAACTCAATTCAATATCGTTGATGGTGATCGAACCCTGATAGGGTAAAAATCCTAATAACAAATTAAGCAGAGAGCTTTTACCTGCGCCACTGTGCCCGACAATGGCGATACGCTGGTTGGGCGTTAGGATAAAGTTGAGTGGACCAGCCAGACTTTTTCCCTGAGGGGAGAGGATATACAGGTCTGTTGCTTTAATGGTGATCTGGTCACATTCGGCTAAATCTTGAGTACCTTCACCGTTAGACTGTGTTGATTCTGACTGCAAAAAGGTTTGCAGAGATTCTGCGGCACCAATAGCCTGTGCTTTGGCATGGTAATAGGTTCCTAAATCCCGTAGCGGCTGGAAGAACTCCGGTGCCAGAATTAATACCAGGAATCCGGCAAATAACGTAACCGGTAAACCGTATGAGCCAAAATTTAGCTCTCCCAAATAGGAAAAACCAAAATAGACGGCGGCAACGGCAATCGAAACGGAGGCAAAAAACTCTAAAACGGCAGAAGAGAGGAAGGCCAGCTTTAACACATCCATGGTGCGGGAGCGAAAGTCTTCTGAAGCCTGTGCGATTTGTTCGGTTTCTGCTTCAGCCCGATGGAATAATCGCAATGTTTCCAGCCCCTTTAAGCGGTCAAGGAAGTTACCGCTTAGACGCGCCAGTGCAATAAAGTTACGCCGGTTGGCGTCTGCAGCCCCCATGCCAACCAATGCCATAAACATGGGGATAAGTGGGGCAGTAGCGAACAAAATCAGACCGGCTGTCCAGTTTATCGGAAATACTGCAGCCAGAATTAGCAGAGGAATCATCACCGCTAACATCATTTGAGGCTGATAGCGGGAGTAGAAATCCTGCATATCTTCAATTTGTTCAACAATCATGGTGGCCCAGCTACCTGCGGGTTTTCCCTGAATCCAGGCTGGACCAAGTTGTTCAAGGCGATTTAACACCTGACGACGAATGTGTTGACGTATTGCTGCGCCATACATAAAACCAACCCGCTCACGAAACCAGGCCAGCACTGCACGCAGCACGATAGTAACCACAATCAACAGGAAATAGTTAATTAACTCATTGCGGGGGATATTCTCGATAATCAGAGAGTGCAGCAGGGTTGCCAGTAACCAGGCTTGCGCAATAATTAACAATCCGCTGAGTAGTCCTAACAGGGTTGATATCCGTAACCAGCGCTGAGCCAGAATACCCTGAGACTTTAACCAACGTGTTAATTCACGTTGCCGTACCTTATTCATATTAGACATAAAATGTACTGGTTCTGATAACTAAAGTTGGGCCTAGGATACCATTAGTATCCATGAAACAAGAAGGCGGCCATGAGCCGCCTTGTTATGTTGTGTCACACTTTCAGATCACACAATAGCTATTAATTGTTATTTAACGTCTCAAGATAACGTTCGGCATCCAATGCAGCCATACAGCCACTGCCCGCAGAAGTAATGGCCTGACGATAAATATCATCGGCTACATCACCTGCTGCAAACACGCCCGGAATGCTGGTTTGAGTCGCATTTCCATGACTGCCTGACTGTACTTTCAGATAACCATCTTTCAGTTCCAGTTGGCCAGCAAACACTTCTGTATTCGGACGATGACCGATAGCAATGAACACGCCGGTCAGCGTTAACTCTTCGGTGACGTGAGTTTTGACATCTTTCATACGAACACCGGTAACGCCCATGTCATCACCTAATACTTCATCCAGCGTTCTGTCAGTATGCAGAATGATGTTGCCGTGACGAACTTTTTCCATTAACCGATCAATCAGTATTTTTTCTGCTCTAAAACTGTCTCTGCGATGAATCAGATGAACTTCTGCTGCGATGTTAGAGAGGTATAGCGCCTCTTCAACCGCAGTATTACCACCACCGACAACGGCAACTTTCTGGTTGCGATAGAAGAAGCCATCACAGGTTGCACAGGCGGAAACACCACGACCTTTAAACGCTTCTTCTGAAGGTAAGCCTAAATATTGGGCAGAAGCACCGGTAGCAACAATTAATGCGTCACAGGTGTACTCTTCACTGTCACCAAACAGACGAAAAGGTCGGGTTTGTAAATCAACACGATTAATATGGTCAATAATGACTTCAGTATTAAACTTCAGTGCATGTTCACGCATACGCTCCATCAATGCCGGGCCGGTTAAGCCTTCAGCATCACCAGGCCAGTTCTCAACATCGGTTGTTGTGGTTAATTGTCCACCCTGTTCAATACCGGTAATGAGTACAGGGCTAAGGTTCGCCCGGGCACCATAGACGGCTGCGGTATAACCTGCAGGACCAGAACCTAAAATAAGTAATTTACAATGTTTGGCCATGGCCATAATTCCTCTGTAGAAGTGAGGTCGGAAGATACATGCGATTGTAAGGAAAATAACGCATTAAAAAAAGTTATTAGCTACATTGTTACCAATCGCTGTGATAGCTTTTATCTATTAAAAATTGGTTTTTAGATTAAAAATGAAGCTGAAACGGATTTTTATAGAGAATTGTGCTTTTTTTTACTCATTTGCTTTGACAATAAGGTAGCTATTTGCGAAAACATTATTCTGTGATTACGCTGGTAATTATATTAATAAAGCAATGGTGCATAGATAAATTGGCAAGATGATAGATACATACTCTTTATTTATATAGATTGACCGCATAATACGATATGTTCAAATGCTAGTTTAGCGTAGAATTGTGGAACTTCGCGGATCACAATAGTGGTATGTTTTAGGTTGTTAGTTTTAGTTAATCCAGTTGATGTAATGCTTCGTTATTGTATGAAAAAGATAGCGAGAAACTGCCCGGTGGCAGATTTACCTGGTAACTACGAGATTGGCCTGAACGGAGGCGCCAGATATCTTTTGGATAGATAATGGTGTATCAGAAACAAGGAAGATATTGAGAGAAAAAAAATGGTAGACAATAAAAAACGCCCTAGCAAAGATCTTGATCGCATTGACCGTAACATTTTGAATGAATTACAACTGGATGGTCGCATTTCCAACGTTGAACTGTCAAAACGCGTTGGCTTATCTCCAACCCCATGTCTGGAGCGCGTACGTCGTCTGGAAAGACAAAAATTCATTCAAGGATATACGGCGTTATTAAATCCACATTATCTGGACGCATCGCTGTTGGTGTTTGTTGAAATTACCTTAAACCGTGGTGCGGCAGACGTGTTTGAACAGTTCAATACCGCTGTGCAAAAACTGGAAGAGATTCAGGAGTGTCATCTGGTATCCGGTGATTTTGACTACCTTCTGAAAACTCGCGTATCAGATATGTCTGCATACAGAAAGCTGTTAGGTGAGACGCTGTTGCGTTTACCGGGTGTAAACGATACGCGTACTTATGTGGTAATGGAAGAAGTCAAACAAAGCAACCACTTAGTTATCAAAACACGATAATTCATCGTTGCAGGTGCAAAATCTGCTAACTTCCGTTACACTCCTGTGTATTCATACAGTTTCAGCGCTGGGTACTCCTGGCGCTGCCGTTCTATTACTCGGTACTACGGTAACCTGGAGAGCCTTTCTTGAGCCAGGAATATATAGAAGATAAAGAGCCTAAGTTGAAGAAGTTAAGTAGCCGCCAGCGGCTTTTTGAAGCTGGTTTATTATTGGTGGTTATTTTTTCCATTTATCTTATGGTGGCGTTAATTAGTTTTAATCCTGCCGATCCTAGCTGGTCACAAACAGCCTGGCATGAACCTATTCATAATATAGGTGGTGAAACCGGAGCTTGGCTGGCAGATACCCTGTTATTTATTTTTGGGGTGCTGGCCTATGCCGTACCACCAATGATCGTTTTCCAATGCTGGATGCTGTATCGCCATGAGCGTGAGCAGAAAGCGGTTGATCTATTCTCTTTCTCACTACGCTTTATCGGGCTGTTAGCTCTGATTTTTTCATCATGTGGCCTGTCGGCTATCAGCATTGATGACTGGTACTATTTTGCCTCTGGCGGTGTGATTGGTAGTTTAATCAATAGTGCATTATTGCCCCATTTTAATAGCGTAGGTTCTACGCTGATTCTGTTAAGCGTATGGGCCGTAGGGCTAACGCTGTTTACCGGTTGGTCGTGGTTAACCATCGCAGAAAAGATTGGTGCCTTTGTTATGGGCATCCTGACCTTTGCCTCTAATAAAACGCGCAAAGAACGGGATGCTACCGATTATGACCGGGATGAGGTGAGTGACAGAGTTGTTGCTTCAACGAGAGGTACTGCTCCTTTTGCCACTGCAGCCACTGAGGATGTTCTGTTTACCGCACCAGGTGTCAGCGCCGATAATGAGTTAACGCCAGTTGATGATGAGGCAGAGATAAACGAACTACAGCAAGAGTTAATCTTTAGCCCGGCAATGGACGATCTGTCTGAGCCACAAGAATCCCCTGAGCCAGCACTATTTGGTTCAGCAGAAGACCTTGTGGCTGACAAGGAAGAGCACTGGAATAATCCAGCCGTTCCAAATGAACCTGAAATTACCGCTGAACCAACTATTTCTACGTCAGAACAACCGACAATCTCTTTTGGTCCGGCAACCTATACCTTCAGTAACTCTGAACCACAGACGGTAACGGTTAATCCGACCGAAACTCAGCGTAATGAGTTTACCAATCCTTATGCTCCGATTAACCCACCGGTTGTGGCTGATACACCACCAGATGAATCAACAGAACCTTTGGTACCGGGGAATTTCAGTGCCGTTGAACAAGATAATGTATCCACAAATGTAGACTCATTATCAAATGCCATGACTCTGGGTGCCGCCGCAGCGACAACGGCTGCAGCAGCAACGACTTCATCTGCACCTACTATTACCTTTACTCCTGTAGTGGGCAGTCAACCGCAGGTTAAACAAGGTGTTGGTCCGGAGTTCCCTCGTCCGAATCCTGTCCGTATTCCGACTCGTCGTGAGCTGGCTTCTTATGGTATTAAGCTGCCATCGCAACGAGAAGCTGAGCAACGCGAACGCGATCGTCTTAACCGTAATAAGCCAATGGTGAATGATTTCACCGTTAGTGAAGAAGACGATGAAGCGATGGAGCAAGAAGCTCTGAGAAGGGCGTTTGAAGAAGAACAGCGTCAACGTTACGGTGAACGTTATCAGGATGATGATAACGATGAGGATCTGGTAGATAACCCACTGTACGGTATCTCTGCCCGGGATGATGTTGATGATGAAGTGCCCGATGAGCGTCCGGTTGAACCACTGTTTACTTTACCTTCTCAGGTTGGTGATGTGGAACGTACTGACGATGTTCCTTTTGGTAATATCAATGACGTTACTCAGTCCGTTACTTCATCCTATGGTTATCAACAACCCGTTGAGCGTCCGGTAGCACCTGTACCACAGGCACCGGTTACACCGTCAGGCTATACGCAGCCTTCTCATGGTGTGAATGTAACCCCACAGACGTCATCGCCTTTCCAACCGGTAGCGCCTAAAGAAGAACCTCAACCGGCTCAGCCTTCAATGGATGGCTTAATTCACCCGTTCCTGATGCGCAATGAGCGACCGTTAGAGAAACCAACCACGCCACTACCATCTCTTGATTTGCTGGCTTCACCGCCGTTGAATCAGGATCCGGTGGATGTGGAAGCGTTAGAAGAGACTGCTCGTTTGCTGGAGCGTCGTCTGGCTGATTTCCGCGTTAAGGCACACGTGGTTGATATTTTACCGGGTCCGGTGATTACCCGTTTTGAATTAGATTTAGCACCGGGAGTGAAAGCGTCCCGAATTTCCAGTTTGGCACGAGATTTAGCTCGTTCGCTGTCGGTAACGGCGGTACGTGTAGTAGAGGTTATTCCAGGCAAACCTTATGTTGGTCTGGAATTGCCAAATGAACGTCGCCAAACGGTTTATATGCGTGAAGTGCTGGATACGCCAGAGTTTATGAATACACCTTCTCCACTTACCGTGGTGTTAGGTAAAGATATTTCAGGTCAGCCGGTGGTGGCCGATCTGGCCAAAATGCCTCACTTACTGGTAGCGGGTACCACCGGTTCTGGTAAATCGGTTGGTGTAAACGCCATGATTCTGAGCATGCTGTATAAAGCTAAGCCAGAAGATGTTCGCTTTATTATGATCGATCCGAAAATGCTGGAGTTATCAGTTTATGAGGGAATACCTCACCTGTTAACCGAAGTGGTTACCGATATGAAAGACGCCGCTAATGCGCTTCGCTGGTGTGTTGGCGAGATGGAGCGTCGCTATAAGTTGATGTCCGCTCTTGGGGTAAGAAACCTGGCGGGATACAACGAAAGAGTTGAAGAGGCTGAACGTCTGGGGCGTCCGATACCGGATCCATTCTGGAAGCCAAGTGAAAGTATGGATGTATCGCCGCCGATGCTAGAAAAACTGCCTTATATCGTCGTGCTGGTTGATGAATTTGCCGATCTAATGATGGCGGTAGGCAAGAAAGTTGAAGAACTGATTGCTCGTCTGGCTCAGAAGGCTCGTGCCGCCGGTATTCACCTGGTGCTGGCAACTCAGCGTCCTTCGGTGGATGTGATAACAGGTTTGATTAAAGCCAATATTCCAACACGCATGGCGTTTACCGTATCAAGTAAGATTGACTCACGTACTATCCTCGATCAGGGTGGGGCTGAATCCTTATTAGGTATGGGTGATATGCTCTATTTACCGCCTAACTCTTCGATGCCGGTGCGTGTTCACGGTGCTTTCGTGCGCGATCAGGAAGTTCATGCCGTGGTTCAGGACTGGAAAGCGCGTGGTCGTCCTCAGTATATTGACAGCATCACTGCAACTTCAGAAGAGGGTGAAGGTGGTTTTGGACTGGAAGCGGATGAAGAGCTTGATGCGTTGTTCGATCAGGCCGTGGCTTTTGTGGTGGAAAAGAAAAAACCATCAATATCCGGAATTCAGCGTCAGTTCCGCATTGGTTATAACCGTGCAGCGCGCATTATTGACCAAATGGAGGCTCAGGGTATTGTGAGTCCTCCGGGGCATAATGGAAACCGGGAGGTTTTAGCGCGCGGACAGTTTGATTAATCTAAGGCAACAACTGTTGTTTAAGGGCCGCAAAATGCGGCCCTTATGCTAACTGAAAAGATAAGTAAAAGATCATATACTTACTGCTTCGAGACTATACGCGACAGGTGATTGTCAGGTAGAGTTGGCGGTGATATTCAACGCGTTTAATTGACGCTTTATTGATAATAGATGGGAGTAATTGCAACAATGAAGAAATTATTTATCGCCTGTTGCCTGATGTCTGGTCTGGTGTCATCAGCCGTATTGGCCGATGCCCGTTCAGACTTGCAGAGTCGTTTAAATAAGGTGAATAGTTTTCATGCCAGTTTCTCTCAGTCGGTGAAAGATGCTGGCGGTGCTGCAATTCAACAGGGAGATGGTGAACTTTGGGTTAAGCGACCGAACCTGTTTCGTTGGCATATGACTTCACCTGATGAAAGTATTTTAGTATCTGATGGTAAAACACTGTGGTTTTTTAACCCGTTTGTTGAGCAAGCAACGGCAACCTGGTTGGATAGCGTTACCGGAGATACACCTTTTATGTTAATCACCCGTAACAGCGCCACTGACTGGAGCAAATACGATGTGGTGCAAAAAGGTGATGAGTTTGAGTTAAAGCCAAAGGCGGCCAAAGGTAACCTGAAAGCATTTTCGATTAATGTGACTGGTGATGGTGTCATTAAAGGTTTCGTTGCGGTAGAACAAGATGGACAACGCAGCACTTATACCTTGAAAGGCCAACAAAGCGGTTCGGTTGATGCTGCTAAATTTACCTTTACACCACCAAAAGGCGTGACCATCGACGATCAGCGCCAGTGAGGTCTTAGTGAGTACTCTGTCACTCGATTTCTCTCAGAATGAGTTTCAGCCTCTGGCCGCTCGCATGCGGCCGCGGACGCTGGCTGAATATATCGGTCAGCGTCATTTATTGTCTCCAGGTAAGCCATTACCTCGCGCAATAGAGGCTGGGCATCTGCACTCAATGATCCTTTGGGGACCACCGGGTACCGGAAAAACCACGCTGGCTGAGATTATCGGTCATTATGGTAATGCGGATATCGAACGAATATCCGCAGTAACCTCCGGTATTAAAGAGATTCGCGAATCTATTGAACGGGCGCGTAATAATCGCGATGCCGGTCGAAGAACCATTCTGTTTGTGGACGAAGTTCATCGTTTTAATAAGAGTCAGCAGGATGCTTTCCTGCCTCATGTAGAAGATGGCACCATTACTTTTATTGGCGCAACCACCGAAAACCCTTCATTTGAATTAAACTCGGCTCTGTTATCCAGAGCGAGAGTCTATTTGCTGAAATCTTTGGAAAGCGGTGATATTGAGCAAGTTCTGTTGCAGGCAATGAATGATGATGAACGGGGATATGGTAAACAGAATATTGTTTTACTTGATGAAACCCGACGCATGTTATCTGAATTGGTCGGCGGCGATGCCCGTCGGGCACTGAATAGCCTTGAGATGATGGCTGATATGGCTGAAATCTCTGCTGATGGTCAACGAGTTTTAACGCCTGAACTGTTAAAAGAGACCTCCGGTGAACGCAGCGCCCGTTTTGATAATAAAGGCGATCGTTATTACGACCTGATCTCAGCGTTACATAAATCGGTACGAGGTTCCGCACCTGATGCGGCACTTTACTGGTATGCCAGAATTATTACTGCCGGTGGCGACCCGTTGTATGTTGCCCGTCGTTTACTAGCTATTGCTTCAGAAGATGTAGGTAATGCTGATCCTCGCGGTATGCAAGTAGCGATTGCCGCCTGGGATTGCTTTACTCGCGTAGGTCCGGCAGAAGGCGAAAGAGCTATCGCGCAGGCGATTGTTTATCTGGCCTGTGCGCCAAAAAGCAACGCGGTATATAAAGCGTTTAAAGCTGCTATGCAGGATGCTCAGCATCAGAAAGATTTTGATGTCCCTGAACACTTGCGTAATGCCCCGACTAAATTGATGAAAGAAATGGGGCTTGGCGCAGAGTACCGTTATGCCCATGACGAGCCAAATGCTTACGCGGCAGGAGAGAGTTATTTCCCACCGGAAATGGCTGGTCAACGTTATTATTTTCCTGAGCCGCGTGGCTTAGAAACCAAGATTGCAGAAAAGCTGAGTTGGTTGGCTGAGCAGGATCAAAATAGCACCACAAAACGCTACCGTTAAGCTGTTGGTTGCGGTAAGGTAATTACGGAAAACTGTCTGCCGGGCTGCCAGTCAGCCGGTACGGCCATCGATTAATATTAAAAATATATAGGCATAGGATTAGCATGCTGGACCCGAATTTATTACGTAATGAGCTAGACGCAACTGCTGAAAAACTGGCTCGCAGAGGTTTTAAACTGGATGTAGATACTTTACGTAAGCAGGAAGAGCGCCGTAAGGTTTTGCAGGTTGAAACAGAATCATTACAAGCTGAACGTAATGCACGATCGAAGTCTATCGGTGAAGCTAAAGCTCGCGGTGAAGATATTGAAGCGGTGCGTCGTGAAGTTAACCTGTTGGGCGAAAAGCTGGATGCTGCTAAATCCGAGCTTGAGCAGTTACAGTCAGAGATTCACAATTCGGTATCCCTTATTCCTAATATTCCTGATGAATCAGTGCCATTTGGTAAAGATGAACATGACAATCTGGAAGTCAGCCGTTGGGGAGAGCCGCGCAAATTTGATTTCCCTATTCGCGATCATGTTGATTTAGGTGAAAGCAGCGGTGGATTAGATTTTGCTGCCGCAGTTAAGCTGACCGGTGCGCGCTTTGTGGTGATGAAAGGGCAAATTGCCCGTATGCACCGCGCTCTGGCTCACTTTATGTTAGACCTGCACACGACTCAACATGGCTATATGGAAACTTACGTTCCCTATCTGGTTAATCAGGCGACGTTGTTTGGTACCGGACAATTGCCTAAGTTTGGTGAAGACCTGTTCCACACCAAACCACTGACAGAAGAAGCCGAAACCAGTAACTATGGTTTGATTCCTACCGCAGAAGTTCCGGTTACTAACCTGGTACGTGATGAAATTCTGGATGAAGATCAGTTGCCATTGAAGATGACCGCTCATACACCATGTTTCCGCTCAGAGGCGGGTTCATATGGTCGTGATACTCGTGGTCTGATTCGTATGCACCAGTTTGATAAAGTTGAGCTGGTACAAATCGTTCGTCCTGAAGACTCTATGAATGCATTAGAAGAGTTGACTGGTCACGCAGAAAAAGTGTTGCAGTTACTGGGTCTGCCTTACCGTAAAGTTTTACTTTGTACCGGTGATATGGGCTTTGGCTCAAGAAAAACTTACGATCTGGAAGTTTGGGTTCCGGCACAGAATACATATCGTGAGATTTCTTCATGTTCTAACATGTGGGATTTCCAGGCTCGTCGTATGCAGGCGCGCTATCGCGGTAAGAGTGATAAGAAAACTACGCTGGTTCATACCTTAAATGGTTCAGGTCTGGCGGTGGGTCGTACTCTGGTTGCGATACTGGAAAACTATCAACAGGCTGATGGCCGTATTGAAGTGCCAGAAGTGCTGCGTCCATATATGGGCGGTCTGGAATATATCGGCTGATACGCTTTTAGCTAATCAAAAAAGCCTCGGATTTATTCCGAGGCTTTTTTATATATTTGAAATTATATGCATAATGAATGCGATATTATTCGTATGGCACACATATTGTTCGCTGAAAATTAATTTATATTTGTGGAGTAAACAAGAGATTATTATATTTTTCTAAGACAGATAAACGAAATTTCAGGATACTTATTTATCAAATATTAATTTATTCCTTCTGCCAAAGTTATTATCTTATTAATCATAAGCTGAAATATCACATAAGCTATTTCTTGCCTAATTGAAGTCTATAAATTTTACTAACACCTTCATGTTTTGATTATAGGATATATCATACACATTATAAAAATAAGAATCATTCTCGATAATTATTTATTATGTTATATAAAACATGATGTTAACTCCATTGATTTCTCATGTAATCATAATGTTATAACACGATGATTATTTATTCTAATTGAAGTGCTGGCTATTTTAATGCAGCGATAATTGATTGAACGCAATAATTGCTGGTGATGTTAACGTAGTATGTTAGTTGATAGATTAGGTAGGATCGAGTGTGTGAAATGGATGCAGATACCTTCATTGAATAAGTCATTGCTTATTCAGTCTGATTTTTTTTATTCCTGATATTAGCTATTGCTGACTACCTTTTATATTTTTACTTTTCCCACAGAGAAGCAATTTAACAGAAACCCATAATCTAACGATAAAATAACAGGTGATTTTATGAGCCTTGACGATCAGAAAAATCCAGTATTGATGCCGGTAAGCCGACGTAAATTCGTGCAAACCAGCGCATTGGGTGGCCTGGCAGTAGCGGCTGGTAGTGTTGCATTACCATTTGGTACCGCTAATGCAGAAGAAGCTGTCAGTAACAGTACTGCGCCAGAGGCTAAAACCGTCTGGAGTGCTTGTACCGTAAACTGCGGTAGCCGCTGCCCATTGCGTATGCATGTAGTAAATGGCGAAATTAAGTATGTTGAGACAGACAACACTGGTGATGATGTCTATCAGGACCATCAGGTTAGAGCCTGTCTGCGTGGTCGTTCAATGCGCCGTCGGGTCTACAATCCAGACCGTTTAAAATATCCAATGAAACGTGTTGGTAAGCGTGGTGAAGGTAAGTTTAAACGCATTACCTGGGAAGAGGCATATGATGAGATTGCCAATAACCTGAAGCGTATAATTAAGGATTACGGTAATGAAGCCGTTTATCTTCAGTATGCAACCGGTACATTAGGTGGAACGGTGACTCGTTCATGGCCACCAGGAACCTCACTGATTGCTCGCCTGATGAACTGTTGTGGTGGTTATCTGAATCACTATAACACTTACAGTACTGCTCAAATTACAACTGGCCTGAGCTATACCTATGGCGGTGGCTCTGGCAACAGTATTTCCGATATTGAAAATACCAAACTGGTGGTGATGTTTGGTAACAACCCGGCAGAAACTCGCATGAGTGGCGGTGGCATTACTTATCTGCTTGAGCAGGCCCGGGAAAAATCAAATGCCAGAATGATTGTCATTGACCCCCGCTATTGTGATACCGCAGCAGGGCGTGAAGATGAGTGGATTCCAATTACGCCGGGTACTGATGCAGCATTAGTTTCTGCACTGGCTTACGTGATGATCACTGAGAATTTAGTCGATCAACCATTCCTGGACAAATATTGCGTCGGCTATGATGAGAAAACGTTACCGGCAAGCGCCCCAAGTAATGGTCACTATAAAGCCTATATCCTGGGTGAAGGGGATGACGGTATTGCTAAAACCCCTGAGTGGGCATCTAAGATTACCGCGATTCCAGCCGATCGTATTATCAAATTAGCCCGTGAAATCGGTACTGCAAAACCGGCCTATATTTGTCAGGGTTGGGGTCCTCAACGTCATGCTAATGGTGAGCAGGTTGCCCGTTCGATTGCAGCATTAGCCTGCCTGACCGGTAATGTGGGAATTACGGGTGGTAACACCGGTGCTCGCGAAGGCTCTTACGCTATTCCATTTGTGCGTTTTCCAACGCTGGAAAACCCGGTTAAAGACAGCATCTCTTTCTTCCTGTGGACCGATGCGATTATGCGTGGCCCGGAAATGACAGCGACCCGTGATGGTGTACGTGGTACCGATAAGCTGAAGCAACCAATTAAATTTATCTGGAACTATGCTGGTAACAGCATGTTAAACCAACACTCAGATATTAATAAAACGCTGGAAATTCTTGGCGACGATACCAAATGTGAAATGGTCGTGGTAATTGAAAACCACATGACGGCCAGTGCTCGCTGCGCTGATATTTTACTGCCAGATCTAACCACTTCAGAGCAGATGGACTTCTGTCTGGATGCTTCATCAGGAAATATGGGGTATGTGATTTTTGCTGATAAAGCTGTTGAACCTCAGTTTGAATGCCGCTCTATCTATGAAATGACCACTGAGATTGCCAAGCGAATGGGGGGTTGAATCCCAGTTCACCGAAGGCCGTACTCAGGAAGAATGGTTACGCCATCTGTATCAGCTATCTTGTGAGAAAGATCCTCTACTGCCTACGTTTGAAGAGTTCCGCAAAATGGGAATCATTAAGCGTAAAGATCCGGCCGGGCACTTCATTGCCTATAAATCATTCCGTGATGATCCGCAGGCTAACCCACTCAGTACACCTTCAGGCAAAATCGAAATTTATTCAGAGCGTTTGGCTGAAATGGCTAAAACCTGGGAACTGCCAAAAGGTGATGTTATTTCTCCACTGCCTATTCATGTCTCGACTTTTGAAGGTGCAGACGATCCAATGCGTGAAAACTATCCACTGCAGTTGATCGGTTTCCACTATAAAGCACGTTGCCACTCTACTTACGGCAATATCGATGTATTGAAAGCGGCTGCGCGTCAGGAAGTGTGGATGAACCCCATTGATGCTCAGAAACGCGGTATTAAAAACGGTGACATGATCCGCATGTTCAATGACCGGGGTGAAACTCAGATTAACGTCAAAGTGACTCCGCGTATGATGCCAGGAGTCGTGGCATTAGGTGAGGGTGCCTGGTACACGCCAGACAGCAAAGGTGTCGACCATGCGGGTAGTATTAACGTGCTGACCACGCTTCGACCATCACCGCTGGCGAAAGGTAATCCTCAGCACACAAACTTAGTTGAAGTTGCGAAAGTTTAAGGAGCAGCCAATGACAACACAATATGGTTTTTTTATTGATTCAAGTCGTTGCACGGGCTGTAAAACCTGCGAACTGGCGTGTAAAGACTATAAAGATTTAACTCCGGATGTCAGTTTCCGTCGCATTTATGAATATGCCGGCGGCGACTGGCAAAAAGATGGTGATACCTGGAACTAAAACGTATTTGCCTACTATCTGTCCATTGCCTGTAACCACTGTAGCGATCCGGCCTGCGTTAAAGTTTGTCCAAGTGGCGCAATGCATAAGGATGAAAACGGTTTTGTACTGGTTAATGAAGAGGTTTGTATCGGCTGTCGTTATTGCCATATGGCTTGCCCATACGGTGCGCCACAATATAACGCGGCTAAAGGTCATATGACCAAGTGCGATGGTTGCCACGATCGAGTGATAAAAGAGGGTAAAAAGCCAATCTGCGTAGAGTCTTGTCCTTTACGTGCGCTGGACTTTGGGCCAATTGATGAACTGCGCGAGAAGCACGGTCGTCTGGCTGAGATTGCACCGTTACCGGCTGAAAAATATACCCGGCCGAATATTGTGCTGAAACCTAACGCCTGTAGCCGTCCTGTTGGTGACACTACCGGTCATTTATCCAATCCGAAGGAGGTTTAATATGGAACTGGGATGGCATGAATGGCCGCTGATGTTATTCACCGTACTGGGCCAGTGCGCTGTCGGTGGGTTTATCGTTTTAGGCCTGACACTTCTGTGCAACCAAACAACAGACGAACAGAGAAAATCGATTCATAAAGGGATGTTTTTCATCTGGGTTCTGATGGGTATTGCGTTTATTGCTTCAGTGATGCACCTGGGAACGATTGCTCGCGCTTTTAATTCGTTAAATCGCGTAGGTGAGTCAGGCCTGAGTAATGAGATTGCTTTGGGCTCTGCGTTCTTTGCCATTGGTGGCTTCTACTGGCTGATTGCAATACTGGGCAAGATGCCTCAGGCGCTGGGTAAAATCTGGTTGATTATTGGTATGGTTGCTGGCATAGCGTTTGTTTATGCTATGTGCCGCGTATATCAGATCGATACGGTACCAACCTGGCATAACGGTTATACCACGCTGAATTTCTTCCTGACGGTATTGATTGGTGGCCCGCTGTTGGGGTGCCTGCTGAAGAATCGTGACTGTAACTGCAGTGGAAAATTATTGGCAGCGGTAAGCGTTATTGCTTTTCTGGTCAGCATCGGCTCCGCCTTAATGCAAGGTAGTGAACTGGCAGGTATGCACAGCACCGTGACTTCAGCCATGGCGCTGGTCCCTCAGTTTGGTAAATTGATGGCATTACGTGTAGTTCTGGTCGCTATTGGTTTGGGACTGTGGATTTATCCAATGCTGAAAGGCAATAAACCAGGAACGTTGGCTATGTTAGCCGGATTCATTCTGGTGGTTTGCGGTGAAATCGTTGGTCGTGCGGTATTCTATAATCTGCATATGACCGTTGGTGTCACTTTTGGTGGTTAATCTGTAATACAATAAGCAGCGCTCGAAAGGGCGCTGTTTATTGAGTTTCCAACTGACAGAAAGGTTATTTATGACTTCTCCTGCTATACCAAGCCTTGCCGATCTTGATGATGTTTCATTAACGGGTCGGATGCTGGGAGCACTATTGTATTATGCTCCGGATCGGCCGGAAGTGCTTTCTCTGCTCGAATTGCTCAGTAATGATAACTGGCAAGAGGAATGGCCCTGTGGCGCTATGTCTGAGATCAGAACTGCCGCGGCGTTGATGAATACTGGATTAGAGACAGCGCATCGACAAACCCTGGATGAAGCCTATCAGCGTTTGTTTATTGGCCCGGATGCATTGCCCGCTCCACCATGGGGTTCGGTTTATCTGGATCGTGAGAGCGTAGTTTTTGGCAATTCAACGCTGGATCTACGCCAGTGGCAAGCCTCTTTGGGTATTGAGGTTCAACAGCAACAACGTGAACCGGAAGACCATATTGGTTTATTGTTAATGCTGGCTGCATGGTTGGCAGAAAATCAGTCTGAACAATTGTCCATCCTCCTGAGCGATCATCTGCTGCCGTGGAGCGGCCGCTTTTTGACTTTACTGGAAGAGAGGGCAGAGCATCCTTTCTATCAGGGGATTGCCCGGCTAACATCCACTACTTTGGCTCACTGGCAACAGCGTTTAAACGTTCCTGTAATCAGTAAGGATCTGTTTTTCTGATGGCTATCGATAGCCGTGATGAGAAATACTACAAAGCCTGGATGACTCACCATACGGTGAGTCGTCGGGGTTTACTCCGCGGCTTTTTTAAAGCCGGACAGCAAACTCAGGCTCGTATTGAACATCAGGATATTGCTCGTCAGACCGGCCGCCCTCCTCAGGCGATTATCGAGTCGCTATTCTTACGTTTGTGTAATGGCTGTGGTGAATGTGTATCGGCTTGTCCTTATGGAATTATCGCCATGAAGGAGGGCAAGGCTGAACTGCAAATTGAATATGCCAACTGTGATTTTTGCCATAAGTGCACAGACATATGTCAGACTGGTGCATTAGAGTCTCAAATTGTGCCGGATACTGGTTTGAAACCGGTGATCGGTACCAGCTGCCTGGGTCGAATGGATAATTTTTGCCGCCTGTGCGAAATGAGTTGCCCACAGCGGGCGATAATCTTTGATTCAGCTAATCAGGTAACAGTGGACAAAACACGATGTAACGGCTGTGGAAAGTGCAAACTGGCTTGTTATCATGGACATATTTCATTAACGCCTTTGAACTAGATTTGGTTCTCTATTGATATCATTAATGGTTATTTCCCTTCTTCTATATTCAACGTGTTTTTATAACAATAAAAACTAATGATTTAACGTAGAGTTAAAAAATATAATTCATTGTATTAAAAGAACTAATTAATATTATTTTCTTTTCAGAATGACCAATGTGTAACAATCATTTTTTTGCTAATTGACTTTTAAAATAACAGTGGGATGATGCGCAACATTATTTTTCCTTCCCCTGTTTTGGCATAAAAATGTCTGCGTTTAATCGTCCCGTGCTGTTACTGCTAGCCGGGCTGTTGTTATTTACAACATCAATGGCGGTATTGAATACGCTGGTTCCTCTCTGGTTAATTCATGAATCTTTAACTACCTGGCAAGTAGGTATTGTTGGTTCGTCCTATTTCGGCGGAAATTTATTGGGGACGCTGGTAGCGGGGTTCTGTATTAGCACTTTTGGTTTTAACCGAACCTATTACTATTCCTGCGCACTTTTTATTGCCGCCACGTTATTGCTGGGGCTATCTGTTGGCTTTGTTAGCTGGAGTCTGTGGCGCCTGTTAGCGGGAATTGCCTGTGCTGTTATTTGGGTAGTAGTAGAAAGTGCATTATTACGCAGTGGAACCATCAATACTCGTGGACTTTTACTTGCTGCCTATATGGTTATTTACTATGCGGGAACGCTGATAGGGCAGTTATTATTAGGCGTAATCCCAACCAATCTGAGTGAAATACTGCCTTGGGTGATTGGTTTACTGTTGCTGGCCATTTTACCATTACTGTTTGCTCGTTTTCCTAAACCAGAACACACTGATAAAAAGTTATCCGTATGGTTAATGTGGATGCGTCGCGATGCCCGATTGGGAATTACTGGTTGTATTATTTCTGGCGTGGTGATTGGTTCTCTGTATGGCCTGTTACCTATCTATCTTTCTCACGCAGGTTACAGAGACGCAGACGTTGGCTACTGGATTACGCTAATGGTGGGTGCGGGTATTGTTGGGCAGCTACCGGCAGGTAAACTGGTTGAACGTTATGGCAGGGTGTTTGTGCTGCGCATTCAAGTGTTTGCCATTATTGTTAGCTCAATGGTGATTATTAGCGGTTATCCCCTGGCTCCCGCACTATTTATATTAGGTTTTTCTGGCTTTACGCTCTATCCAGTGGCGATGGCGTGGGCTTGTGAAAAAGTGGATACCAGTGAACTGATAACCATGAATCAGACGCTTTTGTTAAGCTATACGGTAGGAAGTCTGGCAGGACCAGCGTTAACGGCTACATTAATGCAGCACTATTCCGACCGATTATTGTTTGTGGTGATAGCAGTGGCGGCAGCGATATTCTTAATAATGTTGTTTAACCGGGCGCAGCACCATCGTAATCCATTGGCGATGCAGTAAAGCTGAGGTGTTATTAATTTATAATTTATGATGGACTTGAGAGTGTTACAGAGCAGATAAATTGGCATCAATGAATATTCCGGTCGTAAAATCTGAAGTGTTTGTATTCAGTTTGTGCTCGACCGGAAGACCATATGTACTTAGTTGTGGAGTGCGTCGGGCATAGATTCCCTAGGGGCGCTCCGGCAGCTAAAGCTGCTACGACCCCAACGGCAATCTCTCCCTCCGATTGGCTATGCTAAAACATAAAACTGAATTAACTGACTTTATAATAAATCTGAGCCCGTAATTTATTACGGGCTTTTAGCATAAGTATGGCGTGAATATCAATAGATCACCTTGTGACCGTACTCTTCAAGGATGGATTTCACACGATCCATAATCTCTTTGGTCGGTGGTTTTACCCCATCAAGACCATATTCCTCGCCCATGGCAACCCACTTGTGTTTACCCAACTCATGGTAAGGGAGCAGCTCTATTTTTTCGATGTTAGTCATATTTTGGGTAAACTCACCAAGCATACGAGCAGATTTTTCATCATCAGACCAGCCGGGAACGACCACATAGCGAATCCAGGTTTTCTGGTTACGTTTAGCTAAATGACGAGCAAACTCCAGAGTACGGTGATTGGATACACCCACCAGATTCTGATGCACGCTATCATCCAGTTGCTTTAAATCCAGCATCACCAGATCGGTTACATCCAACAGCTCATCAATCACTGCATCATAACGACGAACAAAGCCGTTTGTATCGAGACAGGTATGAATCCCTTCTTCTTTACAGGCCCGGAACCAATCGCGAACAAATTCAGCCTGTAAAATAGCCTCACCACCGGATGCCGTAACACCACCACCAGAGGCATTCATAAAGTGACGATAGGTAACAATCTCTTTCATCAGATCGTCAACCGCCACTTCTTTACCGCCGTGGGTATCCCAGGTATCACGGTTGTGGCAGTAAAGACAGCGCATCAGACAACCCTGAAAAAAGACGATAAAACGAATTCCCGGACCGTCGACGGTACCGCAGGATTCAAATGAGTGAATGCGACCATTTACTGCTGACATTACGATGTACTCCAAAATTGACCCTCAAAACGGGCCCAACATGTTTGCTTCTGAGACAATCGGTCTCTGTCATTGAATAAGCGTTTGACCGGACTATCTGCTAATAATGATTTTCAGTCTACCAAATTAGCGGGTTGCTTTGGCTGAACCTCTATTCTATGACATTCTGGTTAAGATTTCTTTTAAAGCTGGTATTTTTATTGTTAATGAAAAAAGCCCTGCAAAATATTGCAGGGCTTCATTTTCAGAGCATTTTCAAACCAATCAAATTAGATAGTTTGAGTGAATGTCCGGGTAATAACGTCTTGTTGCTGTTCTTTAGTCAGTGAGTTAAAACGCACTGCATAACCAGATACGCGGATGGTTAACTGAGGATATTTCTCAGGATTTTCCATCGCGTCTAACAGCATTTCGCGGTTCATAACGTTAACGTTCAGGTGTTGACCACCTTCAATGCTGGCTTCGTGGTGGAAGTAACCATCCATCAGGCCTGCAAGGTTAGCTTTACGAACATCGTCATCTTTACCCAGTGCATTTGGAGCGATAGAGAAGGTATAAGAAATACCATCTTTTGCGTAAGCAAACGGCAGTTTAGCAACAGAAGTCAGAGAGGCAACAGCACCTTTCTGGTCACGACCGTGCATTGGGTTAGCACCTGGTCCGAATGGTGCGCCAGCGCGACGGCCATCTGGGGTGTTACCCGTTTTCTTACCATATACCACGTTAGAAGTGATGGTCAGAACAGATTGAGTAGGGATTGCGTGGCGATAGGTACGCAGTTTCTGAATTTTCTTCATGAAACGTTCTACCAGGTCACAGGCGATATCATCAACGCGAGAGTCGTTGTTACCGAACTGTGGATATTCACCTTCAATCTCAAAGTCAACTGCCAGGCCGTCTTCGTCACGGATTGGTTTAACTTTTGCGTACTTGATAGCAGACAGGGAGTCAGCTGCAACAGACAGACCAGCGATACCACATGCCATGGTGCGAACCACGTCACGATCGTGCAGAGCCATCAGGGCTGCTTCGTAGCTGTATTTATCATGCATATAGTGAATCACGTTCAGTGCAGTCACGTACTGTTTTGCTAACCAGTCCATGAAATGATCTAAACGGTCCATTACTTTGTCATAATCCAGTACTGCATCGGTCATTGCTGCTTCTTTTGGACCAACCTGGATCTTCATTTTTTCATCCATACCGCCGTTAATCGCATACAGCATGGTTTTAGCCAGGTTTGCACGAGCACCGAAGAACTGCATTTGCTTACCAACAATCATTGGGCTTACGCAGCAAGCGATAGCATAGTCATCGTTGTTAAAGTCAGGACGCATCAGGTCATCGTTCTCATACTGTACAGATGAGGTATCGATAGACACTTTAGCCGCATACTTTTTAAATGCGATTGGTAACTTCTCAGACCACAGGATGGTCATGTTTGGTTCCGGAGAAGGGCCCATGGTGTACAGCGTGTTCAGGAAACGGAAACTGGTTTTAGATACCAGAGTACGACCATCAACACCCATACCAGCCAGAGATTCTGTTGCCCAAATTGGGTCACCAGAGAAAAGCTCATCATATTCAGGAGTACGCAGGAAACGAACCATACGCAGCTTCATCACTAAATGGTCGATCAGCTCTTGAGCTTCGCTTTCAGTGATTAAGCCTTTTTTCATGTCACGTTCGATGTAAACGTCAAGGAACGTTGATACACGACCGAAGGACATTGCAGCACCGTTTTGTGATTTTACTGCTGCCAGATAGGCGAAGTAAGTCCACTGAACGGCTTCACGAGCGTTAGTTGCCGGAGCAGAAATATCACAGCCGTATTTCGCTGCCATTTCTTTCATTTGACCCAGTGCACGATGTTGCTCAGCAATCTCTTCGCGCAGTTGGATTGTCATTTCTAAGTCTTCACCGTTTTCCATTTTCTCTTGCAGAGACTGGAATTGAGCGTATTTGTCAGCCATCAGGAAGTCGATACCATAGACGGCTACGCGACGGTAGTCACCGATGATACGGCCACGGCCATAAGCATCTGGCAGACCGGTTAATACACCGGATTTACGGCAGTTCAGGATGTCTTTGGTATATACATCAAAAACGCCCTGGTTGTGAGTTTTACGGTATTCAGTGAAGATTTTTTTCAGTGATGGATCGAGTTCACGACCATACACCTGACAAGAACCTTCAACCATTTTAATGCCGCCAAATGGAATAATGGCACGCTTTAATGGCGCGTCGGTTTGTAAACCAACGATGGTTTCTAATTCTTTATTAATATAGCCAGCATCATGAGAGGTAATGGTTGAAGCTAGGTCAGTGTCAAAATCGACCGGCGCATGAGTGCGGTTTTCGATTTTGATGCCTTCCATCACTTTATCCCATAGCTTGTCAGTCGCATCAGTTGCGCCAGCCAGGAAAGATTCATCACCTTCATATGGGGTGTAGTTTTTTTGGATAAAGTCACGAACGTCAACATTATGTTTCCAGTCGCCTTCTTTAAATCCTTCCCACGCTTTGACAAACTTTTGGTTAAGCTCGGTCATTTTTTACCTACCTTTCGTATTCTAAGGAAATTGAATTAACCTTTTATTGAAGGAAGCGTCGAACTAGTGCTTCCCACCACGTAAATACATTGCCCAAAAAGGCAAACCTACCATTAACCCACCGATGATATTACCGATTGTCACGGGGATTAAGTTGTCTATAACAAAGTTACTAACAGTCAGGCTTGGAAATTGCTCCGGAGTGGCGTTAATCATGTGCCAGAACTCAGGAGATGCAAAATTCTTAATAACGATTCCCATTGGAATCATAAACATGTTTGCAATGCTGTGCTCAAAACCGCTGGCAACAAACATCGCTACTGGAAGGATCATTACCAGCATTTTATCGGTCAAACTGCGTCCGGCGTAACTCATCCATACTGCTAAACAGACCATCAGGTTAGCTAGTGTACCAAGAGCAACCGCTTCTACAAAGGTATGATGTAGTTTGTGGTCAGCCGTTTGAAGCACATTGAGCCCCCAGAGCCCGTTAGCGGCAGTGATTTGGCCTGCTAAAAATATAATAGCAACAAAGAATAGAGCGCCAACCAAATTGCCTAAATAAACATTGATCCAGTTACGAATCATTTGACCCCAGGTAATGTGATTGGTTGCTTTAGCAATACAGGTCATTACCGTTGAGGTGAAGAGGTCGGTGCCGCAGGCAACAACCAACATCAAACCTAAAGAGAAGCAGACGCCACCTAAAAATTTAGCCACGCCAAAAGGAACATTAGCCGTTCCGGTGGTAGCGGTAATATAGAAGACAAATGCGATGGAAATAAATGCACCAGCTAATATTGCTGAGCAGAATGTAATAGCTGGATGTTTTGTAGCTTTATATATTCCCGCATTCTCGGCAACCTGAGCCATGGCGGCGGGTGATAATGCTGCGATAGGATTATCTGTTTTCACGTAATAATATCTCTGCGCCTAAATAAAGACTGAAGACTAAATTGCTTGGTGATACTAACAAAGCAGTATACTGCAAAAATTGATACTGATCATGATGAGTAAAATGAATAATTGTAAAAAAGGACGTGAAAAAGTATTTTTTTGGCGTATCTAATTGATTAATTTACGTAAAAACTTTTTTAATGTTTGCAAAATAATTTTAATCAATAGCTGAAACGATATCTGATTCTGTTAATAAAATATAAATTATGTATTCGATTAAAATTTATTAATTAAATGTTTTTACTTTTATTTAACATTAATTCTTATTATTTTACTTTTAAAAGAGATGCTAACAAGACTCTCTATTTTTTATAAAGAGTCTTGTTATTTGGTCATTTAATTAAGACAACCGCTTAGCGGCCTGTAATTTGTTATAGGCCGCCAATAAAGAGCAGTGTGTAGGCAGTTGAGTTAAATCTTGATCTACATCAAAAATGCCATGAAAGCGTTGTATGCCGCGAATATTGTTCCACACGGTTGCTACAGTTTCTTCGCCATACATACGGTTGAAGGCTGGATTGTATTGCTCCGGATCGCGTTCTTCAGCGTCCACCTGCATCAACAATAGCGTTTGCAGGCAGCGATAATAGTTACGACGTTCTTCACTAAATAATGAAGCGTTGAACTCTTGAGTCCATTCCACCCAGCTCAACGCCTGATCTAAATCACCACCGGCAAGGGCCAGCATTGATTTTAGCTCACCCACGCGCAGGCTACTCCAAACGTTGTTAGAACCAGTTGCCATGCCCAGCAGCTCACGTACACGCACAAAGTCGTCCAGACCTTCCTGATCCAGTTGCTCAATTAAAGCCAGATACTCTTCAGGCTGCCACTGGCTGGACGGCAGACTTAAAATGGTATCTCTTAAGTGTTGGCCCATATTGTTATTGGCTAATACCAGGTCTTCAGCAGGGTAGATATCAGACATCCCCGGAGCCAGAATTCGGCAGGCGTCAACACCTAAATGGGTGTAATCAGCAATATAGACTTCCACTTCTTCTTTATTAAAGATAGCCATCATCGTGGCAAACTCTTCTTCAGACGTTCCACTGAAGTCCCAGCCAACAAATTCATAGTCGGCCTGCTGTTTAAACAGATCCCATGAAATTAAACCGCTGGAATCAATAAAGTGGGTTTCCAGATTGGCGTATTCGCCCACTTCTTCGTTATCAAATGTTGGCGCATTGAACACATCCAGATCTTTCAGACTGCGGCCCTGTAGCAGTTCGGTAACGGTACGTTCCAGAGCAACGCCAAAATCAGGGTGAGCACCAAACGAAGCAAAACAGGTTCCATTGGCGGGATTGAATAGCACAACACAGATAACAGGATACTGACCACCCAGCGAAGCATCATAAGCAAATATTGGGAAGCCTTCAGCTTCAAGTGTGGTTATTGCTTCTTTTACCTGAGGATAAAGGTTGATCATCGCCTGTGGGATTTCTGGCAGGCTAATAGCTTCAGCGATAATGCGATTTTTTACAAAACGTTCAAAAATTTCTGATAATGCCTGAACGTGCGCTTCACTGCGATTATTACCGGCAGACATCCCATTAGAGACATAAAGGTTGCCGATAATATTCATTGGAATGTACACCGTTTCCAGATCGGATTGACGAACAAACGGTAGGGCGCAGATGCCCCGATCGACATTGCCAGACTGTAAATCAACCAGTTCAGTGGCAGTCAGACTTTGGTCAGGATCATAGAAGGCATGTAAATGCGAATCTAATATACCTTTAGGTAAGCTGTTGTCCGCCGAAACAGGGAACCACTTTTCATTGGGATAGTGAACAAAAGCACTGTCAGCGATAGTTTTGCCTAAATAGAAATCTGCAAAAAAGTAGTTAGTCGATAACCGTTCAAAATATTCACCCAGCGCAGAAGCCAGCGCTGCTTTTCGGGTTGCACCTTTTCCGTTGGTAAAACAGAGTGGACAATCTTTATCACGTATATGTACCGACCAAACATTCGGAACCGGGTTAAGCCAGGACGCTTCTTCTATATTAAATCCTAATTGCGTTAGCTTTTGTTGAAAACGAGAGATGGAGTCTTCCAATGCTGCATCTTTACCAGGAATAAATGTTTGCGTTGTCGCAGGAGTGATTGTTTGCATTAATATTTAGGCTCTTGATTTTAATGGGGTTATCCATTTCTGTTTCGTCAATTTAACGATCCGGCATCATACGGGGTTTTTGGTCATAGCTCCATAGTGCGTAGTGCAATAATTAATTAGCTCAATGATTCAATAAATGTTAGTTCTCGGGCGTAATGTCACAGAAAAAAAATCAAATGCCCTGATAATATAGTGAGTTTCAGAATGTTAAGTGGTGAACTGCTGTCAGAGTTTAATTACGCCGCATCATGATTTTTGGTGTGAGTGATTATTTTAAGACTGATTGGAATTTTTATTGCTATTGAAGCTACTTTTCGCCGCTTCTGGTATTGGCTATTTAAATCGTATCAATAAATTATCCTAAATTTTACTTTAAAAATAACGTAGAGAGGAGATTAAGTATGTCAGTGTTTAAGAAGACTGCTCTTGGTGCTTTGCTTTGTTGTTTCACCGTGCCCGCGTTGGCAAAATTACCTACCATTACCGTTCTGGCTACGGGCGGAACCATTGCCGGTGGAGGCGTTTCAGAAACACAATCCAATTATGTTGCCGGGCAGTTTGGCGTTGAACGTTTGGTTGATGCAGTTCCTCAGTTAAAAGATATTGCGGATATTAAAGGTGAGCAGATTGTTAATATCGGTTCACAGGATATGAATGATGAAGTCTGGCTTAAGCTGGCCAAAACCATCAACGAACGCTGTGATAGCAGCGATGGTTTCGTGATTACTCACGGTACCGATACCATGGAAGAAACCTCTTACTTCCTTAACCTGACGGTAAAATGCAATAAACCCGTCGTGATGGTTGGCGCAATGCGCCCGGCTACCGCTATGAGTGCTGATGGTCCGTTCAACCTTTATAATGCAGTGGTCGTTGCCTCAGATAAAAACTCCGCAGGTCGTGGGGTGTTGGTTGCCATGAATGATGTGGTGGTTGGTGGTCGGGACGTGACTAAAACCAGTACCACTGGTGTCCAGACTTTCCAGGCCGTTAACTATGGACCACTGGGATATATCCACAATGGCAAGGTTGATTATCAGCGGATACCAACACGTGCTCATGCACCTGAGGCTCCGTTTGATGTCAGTAAACTGACTGAGCTACCAAAAGTCGACATTATCTATAGCTATGCTAATGCTTCGGCCGCACCGGTTAAAGCATTACTGGCGGATGGTACTAAAGGTATTGTTAGCGCTGGTGTAGGTAACGGTAACTTATATAAAACGGTATTTGATGCGCTGGTTAGTGCCAGAGAACAAGGCGCCGTAGTGGTTCGTTCTTCTCGTGTACCAACCGGTTCTACCACTCAGGATGCAGAAATTGATGATGTTAAATATGGTTTTGTTGCATCAGGTACGCTGAATCCACAAAAAGCGCGGGTGTTGTTACAGTTAGCATTAACCAAAACACAAGATCCGGTTGAAATTCAGAAGATGTTTAATGAGTATTAATAGATAAGTTCTTAATGCTTAGCTTTTAATAATAGCGGCTACCTGACTGATAAAGGTAGCCGCTATTTTTTTGCTTTCTGCAGATGACCGGAATATTTGCTGTTTCTCACCTAATGTCGATGAATATCGTTATTCAACCGCTGCTTTTGGTTAATTCATTCGCTTTCCTTGCTATATACAACATACTTTTCTACTTCTGAGTGCAGAGCCAATCCGACCTGGTCTGAAAAATTAATCAGAACTGATGCATAAAGCATTGCAGCAAAACTAAGTGAATGATAAAACCGATAATCCTATTTCTAAAAACTAATCCTTAATCTCTATCAGGGCGGTGAAGTAAATGGCACAGGTATTTAATTTTAGTGCAGGGCCGGCAATGTTACCGGTTGAAGTGTTACGTCAGGCACAGCAAGAACTTTGTGATTGGCAGGGGCTCGGCACATCGGTCATGGAAATTAGCCACCGCAGCAAAGAGTTTATTCAGGTAGCTGAAACGGCGGAACGCGACCTGCGCGATCTGATGAAGATTCCTGATAATTATAAAGTGCTGTTCAGCCATGGCGGCGCACGCGCTCAATTCGCAGCGATCCCATTAAATTTATTGGGTAATGCCACACAAGCGGATTATATTGATGGTGGCTATTGGGCCCACAGTGCCATTCAGGAAGCTGAAAAATACTGCACGCCAAATGTATTTGATGCAAAAACTCAAGTCGATGGTCTGTCAGCGATAAAACCAATGAAAGATTGGGTGTTGAGTGATAAATCTGCCTATGTTCATTTCTGCCCAAATGAGACGATTGACGGCATTGCTATTGACGAGCAACCTGATTTTGGCGATAGAGTTGTGATAGCGGACCTCTCCTCAACGATTTTATCTCGTCCGATTGATGTTAGCCGCTATGGTGTGATTTATGCCGGTGCCCAAAAGAATATCGGACCAGCAGGTATTACGGTGATCATCATACGTGAAGACTTGCTGGGCAAAGCCCGTAAAGAGACGCCATCCATTCTTGATTTTACCGTGTTGAATGAATATGACTCGATGTTCAATACCCCACCAACTTTTGCCTGGTACCTGTCCGGGTTGGTATTTAAATGGTTAAAAGCCCAGGGTGGATTGACAGAAATGGCTCGCCGTAACGAAGAGAAGGCATCACATCTGTATAGCGTTATTGATAACAGTGATTTCTATCGGAATGGTGTCGCTATCCCTAACCGTTCCTGGATGAACGTCCCATTCCAACTGGCCGATGGCACATTGGATAAGGTATTCCTGGAAGAGGCTCAGGTAGCTGGCTTACATGCGCTAAAAGGGCATCGTGTTCTGGGTGGAATGCGAGCGTCTATTTATAATGCAATGCCGCTGGCCGGTGTTCAGGCATTAACCCAGTTTATGGCTGATTTTGAACGACGTCATGGTTAATGATTGTTCGTTTATGACGGTGTAAATTCAATAGTAATAACCCACTGACAGGCGATTCAGATCCTCTGTCAGTGGGTTATTGTGTAGCCATATGAACATCAGACGAAAACTTATAATGATTGAGAGCTAACCCAATGAAAACAATAGGGCTTATCGGTGGTATGAGTTGGGAGTCAACTATCCCTTATTATCGCCATATTAATGAAACCATCCGTCATCATCTTGGCGGTTTACATTCGGCTAAGATTGTACTGTTGAGCGTTGATTTTCAGGAAATAGAACAGCTGCAACATCAAGGCGATTGGGCTGCCGCGGGTGAACATCTGGCCGAGGCTGCGCGTAAGCTAGAAGGCGCGGGTGCTGATTTTCTGGTTATCTGCACTAACACTATGCACAAAGTGTATGAAACGGTAGAGAAGGCAGTTGGGATTCCGGTTTGCCATATTGCCGATGCAACAGCTGAAGTTATTCTGGAAGATGGTATTAAGAAAGTGGGCCTGTTAGGCACTCGTTTTACCATGGAACAAGATTTCTATAAGGGACGCCTCAGTCGCCAACACGGCATTGAGGTTATCGTACCCGATGAAGCGGATCGTGAAATTGTGCACCGCGTTATTTATCAGGAGCTTTGTTTGGGCAAGATTGACGCGGAATCTCGTCATCAATTTAGCCGAATCATGCAACAGCTGGCAGATAAAGGCGCTCAGGGAATTATTCTGGGTTGTACCGAGATTGGTTTATTGGTTAGTGCCAAAGATGCCTCTGTACCTTTATATGACACCGCAGAGATACATGCCGTTCGCGCAGCGGAGCTTTCATTGAAAGCCTGAAGATAGCTGCAAATTAATTTTTACCGATTTGAATATTCAAAGCAGATAACAAGAGAACATTTACCCATGCTGGAATCGTTAACCCTACAACCCATTGCGAAATTTGATGGAACTATTAATTTGCCTGGTTCAAAAAGTGTTTCTAACCGGGCCTTACTCTTAGCTGCAATGGCGCAGGGCAAAACCCGACTGACCAATCTGTTAGACAGTGATGATGTCCGTCATATGCTTAATGCATTAAAAGCGCTGGGTGTTCATTATCAGTTATCTGATTGCCATACTATCTGCGATATCGAAGGTGTAGGTGGTCCATTAAAGGCCCATAGCGCATTAGAAATATTTTTGGGTAATGCCGGAACGGCCATGCGTCCACTGGCTGCAGCATTAAGTTTGGGGCAGGGCGATATCATTCTAACCGGTGAGCCCAGAATGAAAGAGCGTCCGATTGGTCATCTGGTCGATTCATTGCGTCAGGGTGGCGCGCAGATTGATTATCTTGAACAACAAAATTATCCACCGCTACGCCTGCATGGTGGATTTCAGGGCGGTAATATCTCTGTAGATGGTTCAGTCTCCAGCCAATTTTTAACTGCTTTGCTGATGACGGCACCACTGGCAACACAAGATACTCATATTACGATTAAAGGTGATTTAGTTTCAAAGCCTTATATCGAGATTACATTACATATGATGCGCGATTTTGGCGTTGAAGTGAGCCATGACAACTATCAGGTTTTCCATATTAAAGGGCAACAGCAGTATCGTGCCGTGGAACAATATCTGGTTGAAGGTGATGCTTCTTCGGCATCTTACTTCCTTGCTGCTGCCGCGATTAAGGGTGGTAGTGTACGGGTTACAGGTATCGGTAAAAACAGCGTTCAGGGTGATATTCGCTTCGCTGATGTGCTGGAAGCTATGGGAGCCAAAATCATTTGGGGCGATGATTTTATTGAATGTCAGCATGGTGAGCTAAACGGTATTGATATGGATATGAACCATATTCCTGATGCAGCGATGACTATTGCCACCACGGCACTGTTCGCTAAAGGGGAAACGCGTATTCGTAATATCTATAACTGGCGAGTTAAAGAGACCGATCGGCTCAGTGCAATGGCAACCGAGCTGAGAAAAGTAGGGGCAGAAGTAGAGGAAGGGGAAGATTACATCCGAGTCGTTCCACCTGTACATTTGAAACATGCGGAAATTGAAACTTATAACGATCACCGTATGGCGATGTGTTTTTCACTGGTTGCGTTATCAGATACGCCAGTGACCATTTTGGATCCAAAATGCACGGCTAAAACCTTTCCGGACTATTTTAAGCAGTTCGCTCGTTTGAGTCAGTTGGCATAATTTCATTGTTTCAGGTGATACAGACTTTAATTGTTTGTATCCTTCAGGCTATTGATAAACCAGATAAATTAGCATCAATAAATATTCCGGTCGTAAAATCTAATAGGTTTATGTTGGTTTTGTGCCCGACCGGAAGACCATTTCTCTCTCTTATTTCAGTCAATAAATGCGTTTAGTCTTCCTTTATTTATGTCCTTTTCTTATTGAAATATAAGCCATTGTTCTTTTTGCGTACCACCAGATCTAATACATAGCCTGTCAGTTAGCCGTGATGATGAGTATAATCACGGGATATGCTTCATTGAAGCACATCATGATTTTCTGGTTTAGAGGAGCTCGATATGACAGCAGTTGTGCCGGTAATAACCGTTGACGGCCCAAGCGGAGTGGGGAAAGGGACACTTTGTCAGGCTTTGGCTGAAAAACTGGGTTGGCATTTACTGGATTCAGGTGCTATTTATCGCGTTTTAGCATTAGCAGCACTGCATCATGAAGTGGATTTGGCCTCAGAAGAGGCACTGGTTCCTCTGGCTATTCATTTAGATGTCCGTTTTATTTCTGAACAAAACCAATTACAGGTGATTCTTGAGGGTGAAACGGTAACCAATGAAATTCGCAATGAAACCGTTGGAAATGCGGCGTCTCAAGTAGCGGCATTTCCACGGGTCAGAGAAGCACTGTTACGTCGTCAACGGGCATTTCGAGAGGCTCCCGGGCTGATCGCCGATGGCCGCGATATGGGAACGATTGTTTTTCCTGATGCGCCGGTAAAAATTTTTCTCGATGCGAGTGCGGAGGAGAGAGCCAGACGACGCATGCTACAGTTGCAGGAAAAGGGGCAGTGTGTTAAATTTGAACGTCTTTTGTCTGAGATACAGGAACGGGATTCCCGGGATCGTAATCGGGCGGTTGCACCCCTTGTCCCGGCAGCTGATGCGTTGATAATGGATTCAACCCATATGAGTGTTGATGACGTGATCGAACGTGCATTAGCTTATGTGCAAAGTGTGCTAAAATAATTCATGTCTACTGCTTATTTTTTAGGCAGTGGACTTTTTGTGAATAACTCTGTTGCATGGATGTAAGCAGGGTATGTATAACAACCCCATCGGGCCGGATGTCAGATGGACGTTAAATTTAAGAATCCTGAAGATTAATAACATGACTGAATCTTTTGCTCAACTCTTTGAAGAATCCCTGAATGAAATTGAAACCCGTCCGGGTTCGATTGTACGTGGCGTTGTTGTTGCTATTGATAAAGACGTTGTTCTGGTTGACGCGGGTCTGAAATCAGAATCTGCAATCCCAGTAGAACAGTTTAAAAACGCTCAGGGCGAACTGGAAATCCAGGTTGGTGACGAAGTAGACGTAGCGCTGGATGCTATCGAAGATGGTTTCGGTGAAACTCTGCTGTCTCGTGAGAAAGCTAAGCGTCATGAAGCTTGGATCACGCTGGAAAAAGCTTCTGAAGAAGCTGCAACTGTTATTGGTATTATCAATGGCAAGGTCAAAGGTGGATTTACCGTTGAGCTTAACGGCATTCGTGCGTTCTTACCAGGTTCACTGGTAGACGTTCGTCCTGTTCGTGACACGCTGCATTTAGAGGGCAAAGAGCTTGAGTTCAAGGTTATCAAACTTGACCAAAAACGTAACAACGTTGTTGTTTCTCGCCGTGCTGTAATCGAATCAGAAAACAGTGCAGAGCGCGATCAACTGCTGGAAAACCTGCAAGAAGGCATGGAAGTTAAAGGTATCGTTAAGAACCTTACTGACTACGGTGCATTCGTTGATCTGGGCGGCGTTGACGGCCTGTTACACATTACTGATATGGCATGGAAACGCGTTAAGCATCCTAGCGAAATCGTTAATGTTGGCGATGAAATCCTGGTTAAAGTTCTTAAGTTCGACCGCGATCGTACCCGTGTTTCACTGGGTCTGAAGCAGTTAGGCGAAGATCCATGGGTAGCTATTGCTAAGCGTTATCCGGAAGGTACTAAGCTGACTGGCCGCGTAACCAACCTGACTGATTACGGCTGCTTCGTTGAAATCGAAGAAGGCGTTGAAGGTCTGGTACACGTTTCAGAAATGGATTGGACCAACAAAAACATTCACCCATCTAAAGTTGTTAACGTGGGTGATGTGGTTGAAGTTATGGTTCTGGATATCGACGAAGAACGTCGTCGTATCTCCCTGGGTCTGAAGCAGTGCAAAATTAACCCATGGCAGCAATTCGCAGAAACCCATAACAAGGGCGAGCGTGTTGAAGGTAAGATCAAGTCAATCACTGACTTCGGTATCTTCATCGGCTTAGACGGCGGTATTGATGGTCTGGTTCACCTGTCTGACATCTCCTGGAACGTTGCCGGAGAAGAAGCGGTTCGTGACTATAAGAAAGGTGACGAAATCGCCGCTGTGGTTCTGCAAGTTGATGCAGAGCGTGAGCGTATCTCCTTAGGCGTTAAGCAATTAGCTGAAGATCCATTTAACAACTACCTGGCTAACAACAAGAAAGGTGCTATTGTTAAAGGGAAAGTTACAGCAGTTGACGCAAAAGGTGCTACAGTTGAATTAGCGGGTGGCGTTGAAGGTTACCTGCGTGCTTCTGATGCAAGCCGTGACCGTGTTGAAGATGCAACTACGGTTCTGAGCGTTGGTGATGAAGTTGAAGCTAAATACACCGGTGTTGATCGTAAAAACCGTGTAATCAGCCTGTCTGTGCGTGCTAAAGATGAAGCTGATGAGAAAGAAGCCGTTGCTACTGTTAATAACACTAACAGTGCTAAGCAAGAAGAAGGTGGATTCTCTAACGCTATGGCTGAAGCATTTAAAGCAGCTAAAGGCGAATAATGGCGAGGGGCAGCAATGCTGCCCCTTCGGTAGTTGAGCTGATAAGCTTGGAGGAACGATGACCAAGTCTGAACTTATAGAAAGACTCGCTAGTAGACACACTCATTTACCAACTAAATCAGTTGAAGATGCAGTGAAAGAGATGCTTGAACATATGGCTGTAACTTTGGCCGGCGGTGAACGCATCGAGATCCGTGGGTTTGGCAGTTTTTCTCTTCACTACCGTGCCCCGCGTGTTGGACGTAACCCTAAAACGGGTGAGAAAGTGGAACTGGAAAGCAAATATGTTCCTCACTTCAAACCAGGTAAAGAGTTACGCGATCGTGCGAATATTTACGGCTAATAACTCGTAAATCATTGCCTGTTTGATTTAATTGTAAAATCCGGACCAGTTAATCTGTTCCGGATTTTTTATTGGATCAAATTTTATAAACCGCCGAAAAATTCGATCGACCTCTTAATATCCATGTAACCATTGGCAAGTTATATAAAATATTGCCTTCCGGTTCGATGTTCTGTTTTTCTTCATTCATTGAGTAATAGATATCCGTTTATAAAGCTGAATAACAAAGCTGTATCAGGTGTTATTCAAGGATGTCCATTTTGCGTTCAGCACTTTCAATCGATCTCATTTCATATGCGTTGATTATTGGTACTTTACCTTTGCTGTTTCTTTCGCAGCTTCCTTCCTCATCAGTTTGGTGGGGGATTGCGGTGATTACTCTGTTGTGTGCTGGGTGTCGTGGAAATAAGCAAAGACTCCTGTCGATTGTATTGCTCAGTTTTTTATGGAGTACGCTGTATGCAGAAGGTGTTTATCGTCAGGTTGATAGTTATGTCGGACGTACAGCTCAGGTTCAGGGAGAAATAGTTAGCGCGCAGATAAATACACAAGAATCTCAGACTCTGTTGCTCCGGGTGAAGCAGATAGATGGTCAGTTATTGCCATGGACTGAATCTTTCACTTTACCACTTCATTTTTCGATGAACGATCAGGTAATTGCCCGGCAAATGGCTGCAGGGCAGCAATGGCAGTTAAAATTGTTATTCCGGGCAGTTCACAGTCGTTTAAATCAGGGCGGGTATGACCAGCAACGTAGAGCTATAGCTATTCATCAACCGTTGGTGGGGCAGGTGAAATCCGCAAAAATGCTCGATGAATCGATAGATATCCGACAGAAATTAATTAATCGGGTGCAACAAGTTATAGCGCCTTTAATAACACGAGATATTATTCTCGCTCTCGCATTTGGTGAGAGGGAAGGAATGTCATCGGAACGAAGGTTACTGTTTTTACAAACGGGAACCGCTCATTTGATGGCTATATCGGGTTTGCACATTTCTTTGGCCGCTCTGGTGGGTTGGGTCTTAGCCAGAGGTATACAATACTTTTTCTACAATCGTTATATAGGATTGTGGTTTCCGGTACTACTGGGATGGGTAACGGCTACGTTATACGTTTGGCTATCGGGGGCTAATCCACCCGCTCTAAGAGCCTTTTTAGCGCTTTCATTCTGGATGTTACTCCGAGCCAAAGGTATTAACTGGACGCCGTGGCAGGTGTGGTTACGCATCATTACGCTGTTATTGATATTCGATCCGCTGATGATTCTCTCAGACAGTTTATGGTTATCCTGCCTGGCGGTTGCCGGACTGATTTTTTGGTTTCAATGGGTACCTTTACCTGACTGGATAACTTTTCGTTATCGAGTGCTGGCTCGTTGGTTGCATCTACAATTAGCCATGATGATTCTACTTATGCCGGTGCAGCTTTTTATGTTTCATGGCATTAGCTGGACATCCTTACCCGCCAATCTTGTTGCAGTACCCGTGGTGTCGTTTGTAACCGTTCCGGCAATATTATTGGCACTACTCTTTTATTGGTTGCCATCACTGGCAATGCTATTTTGGTGGATTGCCGATTACTCGTTATCGGGCATACTGCTTATATTGGAAGAGTTGCATCAGGGATGGGGCAATTTTGCCAGTTCAATGCTGTTATTTAGCGGATTAGGCTGGCTACTGATAATATTCTGGCGCCTCTGGTTATGGCGCTGTGGGTTGTTTACCCCCTGGGTAACGTTCATCGCTATTCTGGTTCCGTTTTGGCAGAAACCTGCTGAAAAGTGGCGGATTGATATGTTGGATGTTGGTCATGGTTTAGCCGTGGTTATTCGACAGGGAGATCAGGCCATCATTTATGATACTGGTAATCGCAGGAATGGTGGCTCCATGGCAGAGAAAGAGATTCTGCCATTTCTGAATTGGCATCGTTTATCGCTGCTGGGCATAATTATCAGCCATCAGGATTTAGATCATATAGGTGGTTTGGAAATATTGCGGAAAGCCTATCCTGAAGCCTGGTTACGCACCCCGGTGATTTCATTAGGAAAACCTTGTCAACAGGGGGATAGCTGGCAATGGGGAAGTTTAACCTTTAATGTGCTTTGGCCTCCGGTTTTGGTTACTCGTTCATATAATGCCAACTCTTGTGTATTACGCATCAGCGATGATAAATACAGCGTATTGTTAACCGGAGATTTGGAAAGTATTCAGGAACTCAATCTGATTGAGCATTATGGCAATATGTTAAGCAGTGATATTTTACAGACGCCACACCACGGCAGCAAAAGTTCATCTACTGTCTCTTTTATACAAAGGGTTAATCCACAGGCTACATTAACGTCAGTATCGCGTTATAATCCCTGGCATCTTCCGGCTAAAAATGTGGAACAACGTTATAAACAGGCCCAAGTAGAGTGGATTTCTACTGCGAAATCCGGTCAGGTTAGTGTATTGTTTTATAAAGATAAATATAGAATATTAACCCTCAGAGAGCATTTTATGCCCCGTTGGTATCACCAGTGGTTTGGTTCTTTGCTTCATAATGAGTAGAATAACGCGCTATTTTGCATAATGTTGGTAACTAATGTTGAATGATAAAGACCTAACTACGTGGCAAACATTTGGTCGTTTATGGCCATTGATTAAGCCATTTAAGCTCGGATTAATTGTCGCTGCCGTGGCGCTGATTTTGAATGCCGGTACTGATGCCATGATGCTCTCATTATTAAAACCGTTATTGGATGATGGTTTTGGTAAAACGGGAAGCAGCGTATTAGTCTGGATGCCATTGGTTGTGCTTGGGCTGATGGTCATGCGCGGCATTACCAGCTATGTATCAACCTATTGTTTATCGTGGGTTTCAGGCAAAGTGGTGATGACCGTTCGGCGTCGACTCTTTGGCCATATGATGAATATGCCAGTTTCTTTTTTTGATCAACAGTCAACGGGAACGCTTCTGTCTCGTATTACTTACGATTCAGAGCAGGTCGCTTCTTCTTCCTCCGGTGCATTAATCACGGTGGTACGTGAAGGCGCGTATATTCTGGCGCTGTTTGGCATCATGTTTTATAACAGCTGGCAGCTATCTTTAATTTTGGTGATTCTGGCGCCGGTTGTGTCTTTTGTTATCCGTTTTGTTTCCAAACGTTTTCGTAGTATCAGTAAAAATATGCAAAACACGATGGGGCAGGTTACCGCCAGCGCTGAGCAGATGTTAAAAGGACATAAAGAAGTATTATTATTTGGCGGCCAGGATGTAGAAACCAATCGTTTTAATAAAGTCAGTAACAGAATGCGCCAACAGGGCATGAAGATGGTTGCTGCATCAGCTATATCCGATCCTATTGTCCAACTGATAGCCTCAACGGCATTGGCGATGGTGCTGTTTGCTGCCAGCTTCCCGAGCATTATGGATACGTTGACTGCGGGTACTATAACCGTGGTGTTCTCTTCAATGGTGGCATTAATGAAGCCACTTAAGTCGCTAACTAACGTTAATGCTCAATTTCAGCGTGGTATGGCTGCCTGTCAGACATTATTTGCCATTCTGGATATGGAAACAGAACAGGATACCGGAACCCTAAAAGTCGATCGGGTACAGGGTAATGTTGAACTACGCAATGTGACATTTACCTATCCAACCAAAGATGAACCCGCGTTAAGAAATATCAATCTGACAATCCCTGCCGGAAAGACAGTCGCATTAGTCGGCCGTTCTGGTTCAGGTAAATCAACCATAGCTAATTTATTAACGCGTTTTTATGACATTCAGGAAGGTGAAATTCTGATTGATGGTCATGAAATCCGTGAATATACCCTGGCATCGTTGCGTTCTCAGGTGGCGGTAGTTTCTCAAAACGTTCATCTGTTTAATGACACTATTGCTAATAATATCGCTTATGCCCGCACCACTGAATATTCTCGTGAGGATATAGAAAAGGCTGCCACCATGGCTTATGCCATGGATTTCATCAATAAGATGGACAATGGCCTGGATACGGTGATTGGTGAGAATGGGGTGTTGCTATCCGGTGGGCAACGCCAGCGTATTGCTATTGCCCGAGCATTATTAAGAGATAGCCCAATACTGATCCTTGATGAAGCTACCTCAGCGCTGGATACCGAATCAGAACGCGCTATTCAGGCTGCATTAGATGAGCTACAGAAAAATAGAACTTCTCTGGTGATAGCCCACCGACTGTCCACTATCGAAAAAGCAGATGAAATTCTGGTGATAGAAGATGGACGTATTGTCGAACGCGGTAATCATGAAACGCTGATTAAGAATGGTGGCGTTTATGCCCAGTTGCATCGGATGCAGTTTAGCCAATGATTGAACGCATCTGGTCCGGTAAATCCAAATTATATTTGTTGCTGTTGCCGCTTTCCTGGCTATATGGCTTGATTAGCGCTTTGAGACAGCTTGGATATCGTCGTGGCTGGTTAAAGTCATGGCGAGCGCCGGTACCGGTTGTGGTTGTTGGCAATTTGACCGCGGGCGGAAATGGAAAAACCCCAGTAGCGATTTGGCTAGTAGAGAGTTTACAACGTGAGGGAGTCCGTGTCGGTGTGGTATCCCGGGGATATGGCGGAAAATCTGCATACTATCCTCTGGTGTTGGATAAAAGCACCACAACGGAAGTTGCAGGAGACGAGCCGGTACTTATCTATCAGCGTACCGGTGTACCGGTAGCCGTTGCCCCTGTGCGTTCAGATGCGGTTAAAGCCTTGCTTAATCAATTTAAACTGGATGTCATCATCACTGATGATGGTTTACAACATTATGCGTTGCAGCGAGATGTTGAACTGGTGGTGGTTGATGGCGTTCGACGTTTTGGAAATGGCTGGTGGTTGCCTGCCGGTCCCATGCGGGAACGGGCAGGGCGTTTACGCTCGGTTGATGCTGTGATTACCAATGGGGGAAAAGCATGGGAAAATGAAATACCCATGGAGCTCAAACCGGGCGAAGCAATTAATCTACTGAGTGGTGATCGCTGTCAGGCTGTGGAGCTCACCCGGGTTATTGCAATGGCAGGAATCGGTCATCCTCCTCGTTTTTTTCAAACCTTAAACACACTCAATGTGCAACCTGAGCAAACCCATGCTTTTGCCGATCATCAGACATACACGGAGGCTTTATTGGCAAGGTTGGTCAACCCAGAACAAAGCCTGCTGATGACAGAAAAAGACGCGGTAAAGTGCCGGGCCTTTGCTCAAAAGAATTGGTGGTATTTACCCGTTAATGCTCTGCTTCCTGATGAAAGAGCGGAGAAGTTGTTAGCATTAATTATGAGTAAAATTGAAAAGAAATAGTCCCTCTCTGGTTTTATTGAATAACTAAAACACATCTTATTTAATCAAGTATCCATACGGCGTTTATCATTAAACCTTCGGGTGAAATATGATATTCTTGCCCATCACAAAGTTATGTTACTCGTCCGATAATAGAGGTCGTGCATGGATCATCGTTTGCTGGAAATCATTGCTTGCCCGGTTTGTAATGGGAAACTCACATTTAATAAAGAACATCAGGAACTGATTTGTAAGATTGATGGTTTAGCTTTTGCTGTTCGTGACGGTATTCCTGTATTGCTTGAAACAGAAGCGCGCAAACTGACATTAGATGAGAAAACAGCATGAGTTTTATTGCAATTATCCCTGCTCGTTACGCTTCTACTCGTTTACCTGGTAAGCCACTGGCGGATATCGCAGGTAAGCCAATGGTGGTTCACGTTATGGAAAGAGCACTGGAATCAGGCGCTTCCAGAGTGATAGTGGCAACCGACAATGTCGATGTACAAAAAGCCGTAGAAGCAGCCGGTGGTGAAGTTTGTCTTACCAGTCCGCATCATAATTCAGGAACAGAGCGTTTAGCCGAAGTCATCGAGCGTTATCAGTTCGGTGATGATGAAATTATTGTTAACGTTCAGGGTGATGAACCATTAGTGCCTCCGGTGATTATTCGCCAGGTTGCGCATAATCTGATTGGTGCTGATGCCGGTATGGCAACGCTGGCAGTGCCAATCACATCTGTTGAAGAAGCGTTTAACCCGAATGCGGTTAAAGTTGTTATCAACAGTGAAGGCTATGCGCTCTATTTTTCAAGGGCAACCATTCCCTGGGATCGCGAACGTTTTTCTGTTTCTCAGAAGGAAATTGGTGATTTCTATCTTCGCCATATAGGTATTTATGCTTACCGAGCAGGCTTTATTCGACGTTATATCAGCTGGGAACCAAGCCCACTTGAGCAAATAGAAATGCTGGAGCAACTGAGAGTGTTATGGTACGGCGAAAAGATTCACGTTGAAGCCGCGATTGAAGTACCTTCAGTGGGCGTTGATACTCCGGAAGATTTGGCTCGGGTTCGTGAAGTATTAGGTCATAAATAAGGTCTGGTTGAGTAGAAGATAAGCCGTTCAGGATGATTCCGAACGGCTTATTCAAATTACATAATGACTACTCTTTGATGGTTAGCCATAAATTCCCCAGCGTTTCGTACCATGCACGTTCGCTGTGCGATAAATAGAAAGCAGAAGGGAAGGCTTTTTCCCAGGGATTGAGAGGTCCTAATGTTGCAAGCTGATTGGCTGGGGCTGGAATAGGATTTAATCCCTCTTTCTGAAAAATACGCATTGCTCTGGGAAGGTGGTTAGCGGAGGTCACTAATAAGAGTGTTTTTTGCTGTGCTATCTGAGCGACTGCCTGTGCTTCCTCTATCGTATCTTTAGCCTGTGGCAAGACAATGATGTCTTGTTCAGGAACACCTAAACTTTCTGCCACTAATGCCGCGACTTTGGCATTAGGTAGAGGATTGGAAATAGCTTCTGCTCCGGTAAAAATCATTTTAGCGCCAGGGTGCTGGCGATAAAGACGAACACCTTCGGTGACTCTTGGCAAACTGTTAGGAAAAAGATTAGAGCTTGGGGCCCATTCCGGATTGTAAGTATAGCCACCGCCCAGAACCACAATATAGTCAATAGGCTCATTTTTTTGATAAGTAGCATACTGATTTTCGATCGGCATCAACAATCTGTCAGCAACCGGTTGGAGACTGAGTAGCAATAAACCAAGCCAACTGACCGTAAGTAGTGTTTTAGCGCTTTTTTGCCAACGGCTAAACCAAAGTAACAACAGCGCGATGGCCATTAGCAGTAGCAGAAAAGGTAAGGGAAGAAGCAAGTTGCCGATAATTTTTTTTAAAATAAATAGCATGTTTTTTCCGAAAAATAGGTGTTTTTTGTATAAAAAAACATCATCTGAATATCCAGACGGGACGAATAAGATTTATTCTATATCAGCCTGTGTCAAAATAGCAGGCTGATATAATGAGACACTCATTTGTGAGTTATGGTAATAAAGTCTGGCGGAGTCAATTTGAGAGCCACCAAAGATCGTAATTTTGATGATATTGCGGAAAAATTTTCTCGCAATATTTATGGCACGACAAAAGGCGAAATTCGTCAGGCAGTATTGTGGCAGGATCTCGAACATCTGTTGTCACTGATGCCTCAGCGACCATTGCGCATTCTTGATGCTGGTGGTGGTGAAGGCGCTATGGCCTGTGAGATGGCGGCGCGAGGGCATCAGGTTATTTTCTGTGATATTTCAGCCGAAATGTTGAAGCGGGCAGAATTGGCCGCAGCAGAAAAAGGTGTGAGCCAACAGATACAATTTATTCACTGTGCTGCAAAGGATGTATCAGATCATTTAGAACAGCCGGTAGATCTGGTATTGTTTCACGCAGTTTTAGAATGGGTTCAGGACCAGCGAGGTACGCTGGAAGCGCTGATCCAATGTCTGCAACCAGCGGGCATGTTATCATTGATGTTTTACAATTATAACGCACTGTTATTTCGTAATATTACGTTAGGTAATTTTGGCTATATTGAAGCCGGGATGCAAAAAAAGAAAAAGCGAACACTGTCACCTGACCGACCATTAGAACCTCAGCAGGTCTATAATTGGTTGGATGAAATGCAGATGGTTACCATCTGCAAGAGTGGAGTCCGGGTTTTTCATGATTACGCACAGAATAAACAACAACAACAGCAGCAGGATTTTGCTGCCTTGCTGGCACTGGAATTGCGCTATTGCCGACAAGAGCCGTTTGTCAGTTTGGGACGTTATATTCATGTGATAGCACAAAAGCCAAACGAGTCGAACGTAAAGGATGAACTATGAGTGATTTTTCCCAGACTGTACCGGAACTGGTCGCCTGGGCTCGTAAAAATGATTTTTCATTGTCGTTACCAACAGAACGTCTGGCATTTTTATTAGCCATTGCCACGCTGAACAGCGATCGGCTGGATGGTGAAATGAGTGAAGGCGAGCTGGTTGATGCATTCAGACACGTTAGCAAAGGGTTCGAGCAAACTCACGAAACCATTGCCGTGCGTGCCAACAATGCGATCAACGATATGGTGAAGCAACGACTTTTGAACCGTTTTACCAGTGAACTGGCAGATGGCAACGCTATCTATCGTTTAACGCCTTTAGGCATAGGTATTACGGATTATTATATTCGTCAGCGTGAATTCTCTTCACTGCGTCTCTCCATGCAGCTATCGATTGTTGCCCAGGAACTAAATCTGGCAGCCGAAGCAGCTGAAGAGGGCGGTGATGATTTCCATTGGCACCGAAACGTATTTGCTCCGCTTAAATACTCGGTTGCTGAAATTTTTGACAGTATTGATCTCACCCAGCGCATAATGGACGAGCAGCAGCAAAACGTAAAAGATGATATTGCGGCCCTGTTAGGCAAAGACTGGCGTGCCGCTATTTCAAGCTGTGAAGCCTTATTGATGGAAACTTCCGGTACTCTGCGGGAATTACAGGATACGCTGGAAGCCGCAGGGGATAAACTGCAGGCCAATTTATTGCGCATTCAGGATGCCACAATGAACAATTCTGAACTGCTGTTTGTTGATAAATTGGTATTGGATTTACAGTCCAAGCTGGATCGTATTATCAGTTGGGGGCAGCAGGCCATCGATCTGTGGATTGGCTACGATCGTCATATTCATAAATTTATCCGTACTGCGATAGATATGGATAAAAACCGAATCTTTTCTCAACGCTTACGCCAATCATTACAAACCTACTTTGACCAGCCATGGGCGTTAACTTACGCCAATGCCGAACGTCTGTTTGATATGCGTGATGAAGAGTTGGCTCTGCGTAGTGAAGAGGTGACCGGCGAGCTTCCGCCTGATTTAGAATTTGAAGAATTTACTGAAATGCGAGAGCAAATCGCAGCGCATATTGAAGTTGCTCTTGAGGTCTATCGACGGGATGCCCGACCGTTAGATCTTGGTGCAGTCATGCGTAGCTATTTGACTCAATTCCCACGCTCCCGCCACTTTGACGTAGCCCGACTGTTAGTCGATCAGGCCGTCAGACTTGGTGTAGCAGATGCTGATTTCTCCGGATTGCCTGCCGAATGGCAGTCGATTAACGATTACGGAGCCAAGGTGCAGGCCCATGTCATCGACAAATATTGAACAAATCATGCCGGCAAAGCTGGCTCAGGCAATCGCCAACTCACTTTTCCCGGCGCTTGATAGCCAATTACGCTCTGGCCGTCATATCGGCATTGATGAGCTGGATAATCATGCTTTTCTGATGGACTATCAGGATGAGCTGGAGTTGTTTTATCAACGCTATAACGTTGAGTTAATTCGGGCACCAGAAGGGTTTTTCTATTTGCGCCCTCGTTCTACTACGCTCATTTCTCGTTCTGTGCTGTCCGAGCTGGATATGATGGTAGGTAAGATCCTTTGTTATCTCTACCTCAGTCCGGAGCGATTAGCTCAGGAAGGCATTTTTAGCGGTCAGGAGCTGTATGAAGAGCTGATTTCGCTGGCGGATGAAAGCAAATTATTAAAATATGTCAACCAGCGTTCTACCGGTTCTGACCTTGACCGTCAAAAACTACAGGAAAAAGTACGGACTTCTCTTAACCGGCTGCGTCGTTTAGGCATGGTGACGTTTATGGGAACAGACAGTACTAAATTTCGAATTACCGAAGCAGTTTTCCGTTTTGGCGCGGATGTTCGCAGCAGTGATGACCCAAGAGAAGCGCAACTGCGCATGATTCGTGATGGTGAGGCAATGCCACTGGAAAACAGTTTGTCACTGTCTGATGACGACCAGAATAATGAAAACGTAGCGGATAGCGCGGAGGATGAACAGGAATGATTGAACGCGGTAAATTTCGCTCGCTAACATTGGTCAACTGGAATGGCTTTTTTGCCCGTACTTTTGATCTGGATGAGTTAGTCACCACACTTTCAGGTGGTAACGGGGCAGGGAAATCCACCACCATGGCGGCTTTCGTTACTGCTTTGATCCCCGATTTGACGCTGCTTCACTTCCGTAACACCACGGAGGCAGGTGCTACCAGTGGTTCCAGAGATAAGGGCCTTTACGGTAAGCTAAAAGCCGGTGTGTGTTACGCCACGTTGGATGTTGTTAACTCCCGTCATCAACGCGTTATTTGTGGGGTTCGCTTACAACAGGTTGCCGGTCGTGATAAGAAAGTCGATATCAAACCTTTTACTATTTCTGGTTTACCGGCAGCGATACAGCCAACTCAAATTTTGACCGAAACCGTTGGTGAACGTCAGGCCCGTGTTTTACCTCTGCCGGAGCTAAAAGAGCGGGTTGAAGCCATTGAAGGGGTTCAGTTTAAGCAATTTAACTCGATTGCTGATTACCACGCCCTAATGTTTGATTTGGGCGTTATTCCTAAGCGTTTACGCTCTTCTTCCGATCGTAGTAAGTTCTATCGTCTGATTGAAGCCTCGTTGTATGGTGGTATTTCCAGTGCCATTACCCGTTCGTTACGGGATTACCTGTTACCGGAAAACAGTGGGGTACGTAAAGCCTTCCAGGATATGGAATCAGCGCTGCGGGAAAACCGCATGACGCTTGAGGCTATTCGAGTCACTCAATCTGACCGCGACCTGTTTAAGCATCTGATCTCCGAAGCGACCTCGTATGTAGCGGCGGATTATATGCGCCATGCCAACGAACGTCGGGTTCATCTTGACGGCGCATTAGTGTTGCGTCGCGAGTTGCTTACCAGCCGTGCTCAATTGGTTACTGAACAGTATCGTCACGTTGAAATGGCGCGGGAGCTGGCCGAGCAGTCCGGTGCACAATCCGATCTTGAAATGGATTATCAGGCAGCCAGTGACCATCTCAATTTAGTGCAAACGGCAATGCGTCAGCAGGAGAAGATCGAGCGCTATCAAAGCGATTTAGATGAGCTGACTTACCGTTTGGAAGAGCAAAATGAAGTTGTTGCTGAATCCAATGAGCAACTGGCGGAATATCAGGCTCGTACTGAAGGTTCTGAGCTTGAAGTTGATGAACTAAAAAGCCAACTGGCTGACTATCAGCAAGCATTGGATGTTCAGCAAACCCGAGCTATTCAGTATCAACAGGCGTTAACCGCGCTGGAACGTGCACGGGAAGTGTGTCAGCTACCTGAGCTGACCGCAGACAATGCCGATGAATGGTTAGAGACCTTTACTGCTCGTGAACAAGAAGCTACTGAAGCATTGTTAGCGTTGGAGCAAAAACTTAGCGTGGCCGATGCGGCACACAGCCAGTTTGAAGAAGCTTATCAACTGGTGTGTAAAATGGCGGGTGAAGTCAGTCGGGCTGATGCCTGGAAGACTGCAAAAGATTTATTACGTGACTGGTCATCGCAGCAACATCAGGCCGAGCGAGTCAATGCGCTACGCATTCAGCTCTCTGAGCTGGAGCAGCGTTTACGTGAGCAACAAGATGCAGAGCGTTTATTGCAAGAGTTCTGCAAAAAAGCCGGACAAGACTATCAACTGGAAGAGTTAGAGGAAGTTCGTAGCGAACTGGAAATGCGTCTGGAAGAGTTGTCTCAGGGCGCTGCCAGCTTTGGTGAACAGAGAATGACGCTGCGTCAGGAACTGGAACAAGCCAATAGTCGTATTAAGCAGCTATCTGACAGAGCTCCAGTTTGGATCGCGGCTCAGGATGCTCTTACTCAGCTTAGCGAGCAGTGCGGTGAAAGTCTGGAAAGCAGCGCTCAAATTACCGAGCAAATGCAGTATTTGCTGGAGCGTGAACGTGAAACCACCGTTGAGCGCGACCAGATATCACAGCAAAAGAGTTTGGTTGAACAGCAAATTGAACGTCTGAGCCAACCAAGCGGTGCAGAAGACAGTCGTCTGCTGGCTTTAGCTGAACGTTTTGGTGGTGTGCTGTTATCTGAAATTTATGATGACGTGGTACTGGATGATGCACCTTATTTCTCCGCATTATACGGACCAGCTCGCCACGGTATCGTAGTACCGGATCTTTCTCTGTTACGTGAACACTTAGATTCTCTGGAAGATTGCCCTGAAGATCTGTATTTGATTGAAGGAGATCCTCAATCATTTGATGACAGCGTATTTGAAGCGGAAGAATTGACCGGCGCAATCGTGGTTAAAGTTTCCGATCGCCAGTGGCGTTATTCACGCTTCCCTGAAGTGCCGTTATTTGGTCGGGCAGCGCGTGAAAACCGTCTGGAAGTGTTGAGTGCAGAACGAGAAGAACTGGCAGAGCGTTATGCCACAATCTCTTTTGATGTTCAAAAAACGCAACGTTTACACCAAAGCTTTAGCCGTTTTGTTGGTACCCATCTTTCTGTGGTGTTTGAAAGTGACCCTGAAGCGGAGATTCGTCAGTTAACTTCCCGTCGTAATGAGGTTGAGCGCGAGCTGAATGGTCATGAAGGGCAAGAGCGCCAACATAAGCAGCAGCTTGATCAAACCAAAGAGAGCATCAGTCAGTTAAACCGCATCATGCCGCTGTTACACCTGATGGGGGATGATTCCCTGATTGAGCGTGTTGAAGTAATTCGGGAAGATCTGGAAGAGGCCCAGGAAGCCGCTCGCTATGTTCAACAGCATGGCAACACGTTAAATAAACTTGAGCCGTTAGTGTCCGTACTACAAAGCGACCCAACGCAACATGAGAATTTACAAGCCAGCTATGCTCAGGCACAAACTGTACAGCGCCAGGCCAAGCAACAGGCTTTCGCATTGACGGAAGTGGTACAGCGTCGGGTTCATTTCAGCTACAGCGATTCGGCCGGTATGCTGACGGAAAACTCTGATTTAAACGATAAGCTACGTCAGCGTCTGGAACAGGCGGAAACCGAACGTAGTCGCGCCAGAGAGCAGTTAAAATCCTATCAGGCTCAGGCTGCACAGTTTAATCAGGTATTAGCATCCCTTAAGAGTTCTTACGATGCTAAGCGCGATATGCTGAAAGAGTTAGGGCAGGAACTGCAAGATATTGGCGTTCAGGCCGATCCAAATGCAGAGGCCAGAGCTAAACAGCGTCGTGATGAGCTGTACGCCGGACTGCACCAAAATCGTCAGCGCTGTAATCAGTTGGAAAAACAAATTACCTTCTGTGAAGCCGAGATGGACAATTTACAGAAGCGTTTACGCAAAGCAGAACGTGAATATCATCAGATTCGTGAACAGGTGGTAACCGCGAAAGCCGGTTGGTGTCTGGTGATGCGTCTGGTTAAAGATAATGATGTCGAGCGTCGCTTGCATCGTCGTGAGTTAGCCTATATGGATGCAGAAGAGCTGCGTTCAATGTCGGATAAAGCATTAGGTGCATTGCGTCTGGCGGTGGCTGATAACGAACATTTACGTGATGTACTCAGAGCCTCAGAAGATCCGAAACGTCCTGAACGGAAAGTTCAGTTCTATATTGCGGTTTACCAGCATCTGCGTGAGCGTATTCGTCAGGATATTATTCGTACCGACGATCCGGTTGAAGCCATTGAACAAATGGAAATTGAACTGGCTCGTCTGACGGAAGAGCTGACTGCCCGTGAGCAGAAGCTGGCCATTAGTTCCAAGAGTGTGGCTAACATTATCCGCAAAACCATTCAGCGCGAACAGAACCGTATTCGCATGCTGAACCAGGGCTTGCAGGCCGTAGCCTTTGGTCAGGTTAAGAGCGTGCGTCTGAATGTTAATGTGCGTGAGGCTCATGCTACATTGCTTGAGGTGTTGTCAGAACAGCAAGAGCAGCATCAGGATCTGTTTAGCAGTAACCGTTTAACCTTCTCGGAAGCTTTAGCCAAACTCTATCAGCGTTTGAATCCGCATATCGATATGGGGCAGCGCACACCACAAACCATTGGTGAAGAGTTGTTGGATTACCGTAACTATCTTGAGTTGGAAGTTGAAGTATATCGTGGTTCTGATGGTTGGTTGCGTGCAGAAAGTGGCGCGTTATCAACCGGTGAAGCTATCGGTACCGGTATGTCGATTCTGGTGATGGTAGTCCAGAGCTGGGAAGAGGAGTCCAGACGGTTACGTGGTAAAGATATTTCTCCATGTCGTCTGTTGTTCCTTGATGAGGCGGCGCGTCTTGATGCTAACTCTATTGCGACACTGTTTGAGCTTTGCGATCGTTTAGAGATGCAACTGGTGATCGCCGCTCCGGAAAATATTAGTCCGGAGAAAGGAACAACCTATAAGCTGGTTCGTAAGGTATTCCAAAATCACGAACATGTTCATGTGGTTGGCCTTAAAGGGTTTGCAGCAGATAAAGAGCCTGCTAAAGTTGAAAGTGAGGCGAAAAAAAGTGATGAACCAGATGTTTCTGAAGAGTTGTTACAATAAATCAATATTAGATTATTGTTTATTGTTGTCTTGTTAAGATAATCTGTGTTTAAGGTCGCCGAAAGGCGGCCAATTTTTCGAATGCCAATTTATACAGGATGTTTGGTAGAAATGTTTTAATTAGAACGCATGTTTATCAAGCCATTTTAACGTTCAAATGGGGCATAGTGGCGATGGTCAATAATATGTTGGTAAAAGCAGGGGACAAAGGATGTTGTTGGTAAAGCGAAAAATTATTAAAAATTTAGCAGTAAAATGTACATTAACGGCGTTGATGGCATTCCCATTGGGTGGATGTGCAGCTGATGAAGACCTGAACAATCAGGCTCCAGCGGCTATTTCTGCCGAAGCGCCCGTAACAACCGAAGGTGAGCAGGCAGCAACAGCAGAAACGACAGCTGTTGAATTGCCGGTGCAAGACCCGGTTGTTGTTGCCCAAACGCGTGATGCATTACTGGCGGCATTACCTGCAGGGGTAACATTAAAGTTCATGCCTGAGTTAAGCTCGGTTTATACCACTTCAGAAATGAAATCCCTGTGGGAAGACGAGAAAGTTCAGAAACTGTTTGAGCAGCAACTAGCCGAAATGGCACTGGCGGGAATACAACCTCAGTTTGGTCAGTGGGCAAAATTACTCACTCAACCAGAGATTACGGGTATTGCCAGAGACGCCGTACTGTCTGACGCTCTGCTGGGCTATATGCATTTTGTTGAAGGTGTTAAAACTAACGGCAATCGTTGGTTATATAACAAAGGCTCTTACAAAATAGCCGCGCCTTCGGCCGAAATGATCGTCCAATGGCAACAGGCAGTAAAGAATGGCAATGCAGATAAGTTTATTCAGAGTTTAGCCCCACAAAATACCTTCTATAGCAAAATGCATGATTCATTAAAGCCATTAGTTGAAGATGTTCAACCGTGGCCACAAATGACACTTGCCAAACAAAGTCTGCGCCCGGGCAACAGCCATAAAGATGTTCCTGTATTGCGCGATATTCTGACGCGTAGTGGTCTTATTAAGGGTGATGGTGAGGCAACTTCTCACAATGCAACCGCAGAGGGAGAGACTTCCGCACCTAAGAAAAAGGTATCGCTGGTATACAGTGGTGAGCTGGTGGATGGCGTAAAACGTTTCCAACAAATGTATGGTATGGAAACAGACGGTGTCATCGGTAATACCACTCGTGAAGCGTTAAATATGGCCCCGCAAACTCGCGCAGCTATTTTAGCGCTGAATATCCAGCGTTTACGTTTATTACCAAATTCAATGGAACACGGTATCTTCGTTAATATTCCTGATTATTCACTGGCTTATTACGTGAATAGCGAATTGATTCTGGAGTCACGGGTTATTGTTGGTTCCGTAAAACGTAAAACGCCGTTAATGAGCAGTGCGTTAAACAACGTGGTCGTTAACCCGCCATGGAACGTTCCGGTTAAATTAATTCGTGAAGATTTGGTTCCTAAAGCTAAACGTGATGCTGAATACCTGAAGCGCGGTGGTTATACCGTTTATTCCGGTTGGGGCAAAGGCGCGACCGTAGTTGATCCAAGTACCATTGACTGGTCGGCGGGTGGAAATTACCGCTTACAGCAAGCTCCAGGTCGTGGTAATGCGTTAGGCCGCTTCAAGTTTAATATGCCGAATGATGATGCGATTTATTTACACGACACGCCTAATCATCGTTTGTTTGACAAAAATATGCGGGCATTAAGCTCAGGCTGTATTCGGGTTAATAAAGCCTCTGAACTGGCGAATATTTTGTTAAATGAAGTGGGTTGGGATGATAATAAAATCCAAAACACATTGAAACGCGGCAGCACAACCTATACCAATATTCGTGAAGAGATCCCTGTGCAGCTCTATTATATGACCTCTTGGGTGTCAAATAGTGGAACGCCTGAATTCCGTACTGATATTTATGGATATGACAGCGCGGCACAAGAAGGCATTAAAGAGTTACCTCAGGTAGAAAAATTATTGCGCTAATGCAGTAATCCTTTCATTTTTGTTGTCATAACATTATCTGTTCACGGGTGCTTACATTTAAGCACCCGTAGAAACAGTCAAAGTCTGGACTGTGAAGCATTAAAAGTTATGCTACATAGAGACTTAATATAGTATTCGTTTGTTTTTCTTCGCACTTTTGCTTACTACGCAGGTAGTGAAGCAATATGGCATAAATCAATTCATGTCAGTGGCTATTGAGTAACGAAATTATTTTGTAACCTGTTTTACTGAGTATAAATAGAATTATGGATAAAATTGATCATCACCGTCGTAAATGGCTGGCCATTAGCGGCGCAGCATTAGGTCTGGCACTTATTCCTGATGCGGCATTTGCTGCTTCCAGTACCTCAACGACAAAGAAAAGTAAGAGTGCATTACGTACCCGTACTTTGTTGGTTAAAAATATCAATACCAATGAAACAATTAAGTCTACTTACTTTAATGGTAAGAGTTATGACAAGACAGAGCTCTCTCGCTTAAATCATATTTTCCGCGATCGACGTAACGATCAAATTACCACTATTGATCCACAGCTTTACGATAAGCTTTATTATTTACAAAAGCAGTTTGGTAATAAGCAAATTGAACTTATTTGTGGCTATCGTAGCGTTGATTCCAATAATAGTATGCGTAGTCAGAAACGTGGAGTAGCAAAACACAGCTATCATACATTAGGTCAGGCGGCTGATATCCGTATTGATGGCGTATCGCTGAGAAGCTTAAGAGATGCGGCATTACAGATGAAATCCGGTGGGGTAGGTTATTACCCATCCAGTAATTTTGTACATGTTGATACCGGACCCGTTAGAGACTGGTAATTAAGGTTGTTCCCAGCATGAATTGAATAAGGCGTCTAATCAGACGCCTTATTTTATATAGAGAGCTAAACAAATCAGAAAGAAATGGTAATATGATTTATTGCTTAAAATAACAATCATATTAGCTATGAGGGAGAGCTTCTTTGAAATACAAAATTATTCCAGTCACACCTTTCCAGCAAAATTGCACATTATTGTGGTGTGAAGAAACTAAACTGGCTGTGATTGTTGATCCTGGCGGTGAGCCGGCGATATTAAGTAAGACCATTGAAGAGTTAGGCTTAAAGCTGGTTAAAGTATTATTGACTCATGGTCATTTAGATCACGTAGGTGCTGCCAGCAAGATGGCGCGACGTTACAGCGTGCCAATTGTTGGTCCTCATAAAGACGATGCCTTTTTACTGGAAACGCTGCTAGAGCAAAGCGCCCGTTTTGGTTTAGAACACAGTACACCGTTCGTACCGGATCGTTGGTTAGACGAAGGTGATACCGTCAAATTTGGTAATGTGGAGTTACTGGTTCGTCATACTCCGGGCCATACTCCAGGCCATGTTATTTTCTTCTCTGAATCAACCCGATTAGCTTCAGTGGGTGACGTGTTGTTCGCCGGTGGTATTGGCAGAACCGATTTCCCACGGGGTGATTATCAGGCATTAATCTCATCAATTCGGAATAAACTTTGGCCGCTGGGCAATGACGTTCAATTTATTCCGGGTCATGGACCAATGTCTACTTTTGGTGAAGAGAGAATGACTAATCCGTTTGTGGCCGATCGGATGTAATGAGATTACTGCTGAATATTAACCTGTGGCTAATATATAGATTAATTTATATAAAAATAGGTGAGTAAAAAGATGTATGTAAGGGGTTTGACAGATACTCTGTTGCTAAATGACATATTCAATCTCATCCTAAATAGTAGGGGCAGACACAGTAACGGCTGATTTTTTGGAACAGTAGTAAAAATAATGGGCCAGTTATTTCATTAACTGGCCCATCAACAGAATAAAACCACTCTTCAAACTTACAGCACCGCGACAATCGCCTCACACAGCGGAGCCATATTATCCAGCGTCATTCCAGCCACGTTAATTCGGCCAGAGTTAACCGCATAGATGGCATAATCGCTTCTCAAACGCAGCACCTGCTCTTGAGTCAGGCCGCTGAAGGAGAACATACCATTCTGTTGAATAATGAAGCTAAAGTCCTGCTGAGCGCCTTTTTCCTGTAGCGTATTAACAAACAGCTGACGCATGCGGTGAATACGCTGGCGCATATCCGTCAATTCTTGTTCCCAGGTAGCTCGTAGGGTAGGGTTACTCAAAATGGTGGCAACAATAGAAGCACCGTGAGCAGGAGGGTTGGAATAGTTAGCACGAATAACTGACTTCACCTGACTGAATGAACGTTCTGCGGTTTCGCTATCTGCTGCAACCAGAGTAAAAGCACCTACACGCTCGTTATACAGGCCAAAGTTCTTAGAGAAAGAGCTGGCAACAATCAATTCTGAATGAGTTGCGGCAAACAGGCGTAAGCCCTGAGCATCTTCTTCAAGGCCATTAGCAAAACCCTGATAGGCGAAGTCAAACAAAGGTAACCAACCGCGTTCAGCGGAAAGTTCAGCCAGCTTCTGCCATTGTTCAGCGGTAGGATCTATCCCGGTAGGGTTATGACAACAGCCATGGAACAACACCACATCGCCAGCCTGAGCTTGCGCTAAACTGGTTAACATACCGTCGAAATCTAATGCATGCTCTTCGGCGTTATAGTAGGTGTATTCAGGCGTTTCTAATCCTGCTGCCTGAAAAATATTTTTATGGTTTGGCCAGGTTGGGTTACTGATCCAAACGCGCTTCACATCCGTGTTGGAAGCAATAAAATCCGCGGCAATACGTAATGCACCAGTACCACCAGGGGCTTGTGCCGTACGGGCACGTTTCTCGCTAATAATTGAGCTACCGGCACCAAATAATAACTCCTGAGTGCAGGTGGCAAATGCCGGAATGCCTGCAATACCAAGGTAATTTTTGGTTTTTTCATTTTCCAGCAGATATTGCTCTGCTTTTTTTACGCATTCAAGAACCGGAGTCTGGCCCGTTTCATCTTTATATACCCCAATACCAAGATTAATTTTGCTTGGGCGGGTTTCAGCGTTATACAGCTCTCCCAATCCTAATATCGGGTCAGCGGGCGCAGCTTTAATATGTTCAAACATAGTTGATGGCTTCCATGAATCAGATTAATTGAGAAAAGCAGAAGTATAGCCAGAGTAACGCTAATTTATTGAGTTTGACAATGGTTTAGAATGAAAAAGTAATTAAAACTATAAAGCTGATGGATATATTGAAAAATCTAATAATCAACACCATCTGGTTAGCCAAAGAGTTTATCTTAGTTTATCTTAGTTTATCTCGCACATTAAAAAGGCACTCCGAAGAGTGCCTTTTGCATACCATCAAATAAGATGAATTAGAACTGGTAAACGATACCAACAGCTACGATATCATCAGTAGAGATACCAGCGGCATCAGTGAACTTGCTGTCATCAATTAAGTTGATTTTGTAGTCAACTTTAGTAGAGATGTTTTTGTTGAAGTAGTAAGTAGCACCAACATCAACATATTTCACTAAGTCCTGGCTACTACCGTAACCAACATAATCCAAGTCCTTACCTTTAGACTGAACGTAAGCTAAAGATGGCTGTAAACCGAAATCGAACTGGTACTGAGCTACAACTTCAATGTTTTGCGCTTTGTTAGCAACGTAGTTATTGCTGGTACCAAAACGAGTCATGTTGTAAGTCTGGCTGTACATAGCGGCTAAATAGATGTTGTTCGCATCGTATTTGATACCACCGGTAGCTGCGTTAGCGCGGTCGCCACGTAGGTCACCGGTTTGCAGATCGGTACGGTCAGATGAAGCGTAAGCAGCACCTAAAGACAGACCATTACCTAAGTTATATACAGAAGACAGACCCCAGCCGTCGCCGTTACGGTCAGAACCGTTACGGTCGCCAGAATCGTTACGGCCTTGATACTGAACAGCGAAGTTCAGACCATCAACCATACCGAAGAAGTTCTTGTTACGGTAAGTAGCCAGGTTACCAGCACGCTGAGTCATGAATACGTCAGTTTGCTGATAGCTGTCGCCACCGAATTCTGGCAGAACGTCAGTCCAGCCGCCGATGTCATACAGAACGCCGTAGTTACGACCGTAGTCGAAAGAACCTGCATCACCAGCTTTAATACCAGCATATGCCAGACGAGTTTTTTGAGTGTTGCCACCGTTGTTTTCTTGCTTGCTAGCGTTCAGCTCGGTTTGGTAGTAACCATAACCAACTACTTGATCGCTAACTTGGGTTTCACCACGCAGACCGAAACGAGCGTAAGTTTTGTCGCCGTCGTTGCCTTTGTCGTCAGAGAAATAGTGAGAACCCTGAATCTTGCCGGTAATGTCTAACTTGTTACCATCTTTGTTATACACTTCCGCTGCGTTTGCTGCACCAGCAACTAACAGAGCTGGTACGATCACTGCTAAAATTTTACGTTTCATCATTTTATTAACTTCCCTCATTGGAGTTGTCTGACATCTGCCACTGCTTCCAACTTTTATAGTTGGTAAACGTTGATGCCATTTTTTAAGCCACCCGCAGTTTTTCATTCGCAAGGCAGTTAATCTAGCCTTTAAATGCTACTAATATCCTAAAGAAGTTACAAGCGGAAAATAGGTATTTCGAATTGTGAATGCAATTGAACTTTGTGATAAGCATCTAATTTTTAAAAATCAAAAGGCCAAAATTACTGGCCTTTTGATTTTTGAGTGAAATTTAGACAATTTCTGTAGGTTTAGAAAGAGACGTTTCTTGGGGTTCTTGGGAACGGAATTACATCACGTACGTTTTGTACTCCGGTCACATAAGCAATTAAACGTTCGAAGCCTAAACCAAAGCCGGCATGTGGCACTGTACCGTAGCGACGCAGGTCACGATACCAACTGTAATCTTCTTTATTCATGCCCAATTCCGCCAGACGACGATCAAACTGCTCTAAACGTTCTTCACGTTGAGAACCACCGATGATTTCGCCGATGCCAGGGGCCAGAACGTCCATTGCTGCAACAGTTTTACCGTCTTCATTCATACGCATATAGAAGGCTTTAATATCTTTTGGATAGTTTTTAACTACCACTGGTGCTTTAAAGTGCTTCTCTGCTAAATAGCGTTCATGTTCAGAAGAGAGGTCAATACCCCAACTTACCGGATTTTCGAAGCTCTGACCGCTATTAATCAGAATTTCGATCGCATCGGTATAGTCAACCTGAGCAAAGTCAGAGGTTACAAATTTTTCCAGGCGAGAAATCGCTTCACTGTCTACGCGTTCTGCAAAGAAGGCCATATCATCAGCGCGCTCTTCTAAAACCGCTTTGAAAACATACTTCAGCATACTTTCTGCCAGTGCAGCAATATCGTTCAGGTTAGCAAAAGCAACCTCTGGCTCAACCATCCAGAATTCAGCCAGATGACGACTGGTGTTAGAGTTTTCTGCACGGAACGTTGGACCAAAGGTATAGATTTTGGACAACGCACAGGCATAAGTCTCACCGTTTAACTGGCCTGATACCGTCAGGAATGACTCACTGCCGAAGAAGTCCTGGCTGAAATCAACCGCTCCTTTATCGTTGCGCGGCAGGTTTTCCAGATCCAGAGTGGAAACACGGAACATCTCACCGGCACCTTCCGTATCAGCAGCAGTAATAATAGGGGTGGATACCCAAAAATAACCCTGCTCATCAAAGAAACGGTGAATTGCCTGCGCAAGGGTGTGTCTGACACGAGCTACGGCACCAATAATATTGGTACGCGGGCGCAGGTGAGCAACTTCACGCAAATATTCAATAGTATGGCGTTTAGCCGCCATTGGATAAGTATCCGGATCGTCAATCCAGCCGGTTACCTGAACTCCAGTAGCCTGCAGTTCAAAAGATTGGCCGTCACCCGGAGATGCAGTGACTTTACCTGTAACAATCACTGAACAACCGGTAGTCAGGCGTAATACTTCATCCTGATAATTAGGCAGAGAATTATTGATGACAGCCTGTAATGGATTAAAGCACGAACCGTCATAAACGGTCAGAAAGGATATACCGGCTTTAGAATCACGCCGGGTACGTACCCAACCGCGTACGGTGACTTCGCTGTCAACCGCGGCACGGCCTTGCAGTACGTCGACTACAGGCACTACGCTCATAAATTTCTCTCTTATGATGTTAAATTATCTGAATTTTATTCCAGGCCGCTTTGTATTCATCGCAACCTGACTCTGTAATTACTTGCTGCATGTTAACTGACATCCAGAAAACAGCAATCACCGTCATACAACATCGGGTATTCGCTTAAAAGTAGAGGTACTTTTAGCGAGATGGCCTATTGAATGCCGGGGTAATTGATAAAGGTACTAAAAAAAGCCGCCTTTTTACAATAGAAGGGCGGCTTTTCTTTTCATTTACTACATTTATGTAGTGAATTAATTGCCTCGTTTCACCAGCGGTAAATTGAAGGCTTTATGTAATGCTTTGACAAACGCTTTATCCTGACAGATGGTTTTCCCCGGGCTGTCCGACAGTTTCGCTACAGGCTTACCATTACATTGAATCAGTTTTATCACGATATTCAGTGGACTGACATTGGGAATGTCGCAGGTGAGACGAGTTCCAATACCGAAGACCAATTTAATCCGGGTATGAAACCGTTTGTACAACGCCAGAGCTTTATCCAGATCGAGGTTATCAGAAAACACTAACATTTTAGTTAATGGGTCGATTCCTAAATTCTGATAGTGAGCAATGGCTTTTTCGCCCCATTCAAACGGATCGCCAGAGTCATGTCGTAGCCCTTCATACTGGCTGGCAAACTGAATGCCGAAATCACGTAAGAAGGCATCCATGGTAATACAGTCCGTCAGTGCGATTCCCAACAGATCAGGATACTCATCCAGCCAACCCTGTAAAGCAGCACGTTGGCTGTTGGCCAGAACCGGGCTTATCTGTTGAAAAGCCTGAAACCACTCATGGGCCTGAGTACCTATTGGTGAAAGATTCAGGCGACGAGCCAGATCGTAATTACTGGTTCCTGCCATATAAGGAGAAAATTCTTGTTGCAACAGATGAACAATATCCCGCTGAACCGCTTTGCTATAACGACGGCGAGTACCAAAATCAGAGATTCTGAATTGCGACAGATCGACATCAGCATAATCCTGACGGAAGCGGGCTAATTTCTCTTTTAAATGTGAAATAGCCTGTTCGCTACCTACATCGGGCGTTCTGTGACGATGTATGGTTTCGCTAATTACCGCTAACAGGGGAACTTCCCACAGAATAGTTTCATACCACAGTCCGGTAATACGAACTTTTAGTCGACCTTTCTCGTTGCTTACTTGCACCTGAGCCGGATTAAAGCGGAAGGTTTTTAACCAATCGAGATAATCCTGCTGAAAAAAGGGCAGTGAGGTCAGATATTGATACTCATCTTCAGTTAATGCCAAATCACGCATTAATGATATCTGCTGGCGGATTTCATCTGCATATTCACCCAGAAGATCTTCGCTGCGACAGCGAAACTCTGCGACCACAGTGGTATTACGATAACGATGGAAAACGGCCTGCTGCATATGCAGCTTATAAGCATCGGTATCTAATAATGACGTAAGGATGGGGGTTGCCTGTTGTTTCATGTTGCGGTTACTGTTTTCTCATTAGGTGACGCACTGAAATATCCAGAGAGTATACCTTTAATATCAGGTTAATAAACCCAGAAAATGTGCGGTTTCCACTCTGACTTTCTATTCAGTCAGGCACAATACTGAATAACTTCCGTGAAGAAAATGATTATTTTTCGTGTTTAACCGGTTGGAGTTTTGCATCTGATTGTTAAGAAGCATAGACTCAAATGATAAATTAATTGAACAACATCGTTTTTCTTATATAGGTTTTTTATGACTCAGAAACCACAAGCTAAGTACCGTCAGGATTACCGCAAGCCTGACTTCACTATCACCGATATTGATTTATCCTTTGATTTAGCACCAGAAACCACTCAGGTAACGGCAATCAGTCAGGTTCAACGTCAGGGTGAGAAAGAGGCGCCATTAGTATTAGACGGTGAAAATCTGACATTAATTTCCATCAGTGTGAATGATACTCCCTGGACTCACTACCAACAGCAGGAAGGTAAACTGGTATTAGAACAACTGCCAGACAACTTCACACTGAAGATTATTAATGAAATTCATCCTGCCGCTAACAGTGCTCTGGAAGGGCTATACCTTTCTGGTGAGGCTTTGTGTACTCAGTGCGAAGCTGAAGGTTTCCGCCATATTACCTATTATCTCGACCGTCCGGATGTTTTGGCTCGTTTTACCACGCGCATTGTGGCGGATAAACAGACTTACCCTTATTTATTGTCGAACGGTAATCGCATTGCGCAGGGAGATTTGGATGATGGTCGTCATTGGGTGCAATGGCAGGACCCTTTCCCTAAACCTTGTTACCTGTTTGCGCTGGTGGCCGGTGACTTTGACGTATTAAGAGATACATTTATTACCTGTTCAGGCAGAAGTGTGGCGTTGGAATTGTTTGTCGATCGTGGAAATATCGATCGCGCCGACTGGGCAATGACTTCACTAAAAAATTCCATGAAGTGGGATGAGCAACGTTTTGGTCTGGAGTATGACTTAGATATTTATATGATCGTTGCCGTTGATTTCTTCAATATGGGCGCGATGGAAAATAAAGGACTAAACGTATTTAACTCCAAATATGTGTTAGCTAAGGCTGAAACAGCCACCGATAAAGATTATTTGAATATTGAATCGGTAATCGGTCACGAGTACTTCCATAACTGGACGGGAAATCGGGTTACCTGCCGGGACTGGTTCCAGCTTAGCCTGAAAGAGGGGCTAACGGTTTTCCGCGATCAGGAGTTCAGTTCCGATTTGGGCTCTCGTGCAGTAAATCGTATTGACTCAGTACGCGTTATGCGTGGAGCGCAGTTTGCTGAAGATGCCAGCCCAATGGCGCATCCAATTCGTCCTGATAAAGTTATTGAGATGAATAACTTCTATACTCTGACGGTGTATGAAAAAGGCTCGGAAGTGATCCGTATGATGCATACTTTACTGGGAGAAGAGAAATTTCAGGCGGGAATGAAGCTCTATTTCCAACGTCATGATGGCAGTGCAGCCACCTGTGATGATTTTGTTCAGGCGATGGAAGATGCATCCGGTATTGACTTAACGCTATTCCGTCGCTGGTATAGCCAGTCAGGAACGCCACAGTTAACGGTGCGCGACAGCTACGATAGTGCAAAACAGCAATATACTTTGACCGTTAGTCAATTTACGCCACCAACTCAGGATCAGGCGGAAAAACTACCGTTACATATTCCATTGAGTATTGAGCTGTATACCGATAGTGGCGAAGTTATCCCACTATATTCCGCAGGGAAACCGGTAAATTCAGTGCTGAATATTACTCAGGCCGAACAAACGCTGGTGTTTGAGCGCGTACCACAGCAACCGATAATCTCTTTATTAAGAGAGTTTTCTGCGCCGGTTAAATTGGATTACCCTTATACCGATAAGCAACTGGCATTTTTAATGCAGCATTCCACCAATGATTTTTCCCGTTGGGATGCAGCACAAATGCTGTTGGCAAAATATATCAAAGAGAATGTCACCCGATTACAGAAAGGTGAGGCGTTTGAATTACCTTTGCATGTGATTGATGCTTTCCGCGCTATTTTATTAAGCGACCAATTAGATCCGGCACTGGCAGCGCTGATATTAAGCCTGCCGTCAGAAAATGAGATGTCAGAACTTTTTGATATTATCGATCCTGACGCTATTCATCAGGTCAGAGGTGAATTAGTTAACTGTTTTGCTCAAGAGATGCAGGATGAGTGGCTGGCGGTTTATTTAGCTAACAGAACTGATGAATATCGTATTGAACACAGTGATATTGCCAAGCGAGCATTAAGTAATACTTGCCTCGGCTATTTAGCATTTACCGAAACTGAGTTTGCTAATAATCTTATTGGCCAGCAGTATCATCAGGCTAATAATATGACCGACGCATTAGCGGCATTATCCGCTGCCGTTGCCGCACAATTACCGTGTCGCGATAAATTGATGCAGATATTTGATGAGCGTTGGCATCAGGATGGTTTGGTGATGGATAAATGGTTTATATTGCAGGCCAGCAGTCCTGATAATGCGGTGCTTAACAATATTAAAGCATTATTAAATCATCGTTCTTTTAGTATGAATAATCCAAACCGGATCCGTTCATTAATTGGCGCTTTTGCCTCTACCAATCCCTCTGCATTCCATGCTAAAGATGGGAGTGGATATGCATTTTTAACTGAAATTCTGACTGAACTGAATCAGAAAAACCCACAGGTTGCTTCACGTCTGATTGAGCCATTAATACGCCTTGGTCGTTACGATCGGAAACGTCAGGTATTAATGCGTAATGCGTTGGAGAAATTGACAAAACTGGATAATCTCTCCGGCGATCTATTTGAGAAGATCAGTAAAACGCTAAATGGTGAATAATTCCCTTTGACCTGAAAGGCCGGCGATGATGTCGGCTTTTTTATACATGCTTTACGCATAAATGCTCGATTTCCTGTAATTGATCATTTCTTTTAGCACGCCAATGCTGAATAATATGTCTCCGGTCGATAGCCCGGACTAAAAACCAATCCCATCGGGCTGCGTGAGTTGTCATTTTGGGCAGGTTTTTAAGGAGAAGTATGTTTTACCCTTTCATCAGAAAAGCACTGTTTCAGCTCGATCCAGAGCAGGCACATGAGTTTACCTTTCGCTTACTTCACCGTATTAATGGTACGCCATTACAGTGTCTTATTCGCCAGTCTGTTCCCAATAAACCCGTTAACTGCATGGGACTTAATTTTAAAAATCCATTGGGCTTAGCCGCCGGTTTGGATAAAGACGGTGAATGTATTGATGCTTTTGGAGCAATGGGATTTGGGTCTATTGAAGTCGGTACTGTTACGCCAAAGCCACAGTCAGGAAATGAAAAGCCAAGGTTATATCGGATCGTATCGGCAGAAGGGTTGATCAACCGAATGGGGTTTAATAATCTCGGCGTTGATAATCTGGTAGAGAATATTAAGAAGACACGCTTTGACGGAATTATCGGTGTAAATATTGGTAAAAATAAAGTTACGCCGGTAGAGCAGGGTAAAGATGACTATTTGATTTGTATGGATAAAGTATATCCATATGCCGGTTATATTGCGGTAAATATATCTTCTCCAAATACGCCAGGATTAAGAACATTACAATATAGTGAGGCGTTGGATGATCTATTAGCGGCAATTAAGAATAAGCAACTTGAATTAGAAAAGCGTCATGCTAAATATGTTCCCATTGCCGTAAAGATCGCCCCGGATCTTTCTGAAGAAGAATTGATCCAGGTAGCTGATAGTTTAATTCGGCACAATATCGATGGTGTAATTGCAACCAATACCACATTAGATCGGAAATTAGTTGATGGATTAATTAATAGCGATCAATCTGGCGGATTAAGTGGTCGACCTTTACAGCTTCGTAGCACTGAGATCATTCGTCGTTTATCCACAGAACTTAAAGGGAAACTGCCTATTATTGGCGTCGGTGGAATAGACTCATTAACCTCTGCCAGAGAGAAACTGGAAGCAGGGTCTTCATTAATCCAAATATATTCCGGCTTTATTTATAAAGGTCCGGGACTGGTGAAAGAAATTCTCACACATATTTAATCTTATTTCTTATTAATTGATCACCGGGGGTTTATTTTTTCTCCCGGTTGTTCTATATTTTAAGCGTTTGTGATTGCGTTTATATTGTTAGTCATAATTATCAGAATCTTTATCCAGTTAATTAGATAATATTGGACGTTATCTGGGATAAAGATTGAATTAAATAAGCTTCATAGTTTAAGGAAAGTGTAATGAGGATTAAGCCAGATGATAACTGGCGCTGGTATTTTGACGATGAACACGATCGGTTAATGTTAGATTTATCTAATGATATGATTTTCCGCTCTCGGTTCCCGGCCAAAATGTTGACGCCTGATGCGTTTACCGAATCCGCATTTTGTGTTGATGATGCCGCGCTATTTTTTGAATTAGAAGAACGCTGCCGTTGCTTACCTTTAACTAATGACCAGCGTGCGGAATTAAATTTAAATGCGCTGACGGCTTATCGTTTTTTAAAGCCATTGATGCCGAAGAGTTGGTATTTCGTTCAGCAGAGAGTGGAATTACAGCCTCAGAATAACGAGATAGTTGCCGTTACCCTGATTGATAGCGGTGAGACGGTGTTATTGCTGGTGGTTGATGCTGGAGAGAACGCCAGCCTGTGTCTGGTGGCTCAGCCTTATCTGGCGCTCTCTGGTAAAGCTCTGCAACTGGGTGATGCAATTAAAGTGATGCACGACAGAATGAGTGCCGTAAGTATCATCAGCCAGGATTCTTCCCCGGACTATCTGCTCGCACAAGCAGTATAACCAAACTAGCTTAACTCATTAAGCTAGTTTGATATTGCCTTTTGGTATGCAACTACAGGCAAGGACCGAGCCATCTCTTTTTATTGCGCCTTTTCGCATGGCACTTACCTCTCCCGTTTCCAGTTTGATTCTACAACACCCACATATACCCGCCCGACAAGAGTAGGGAATTTGAATACCGTTTTGCTCCAGTTGTTCCAGTAATACCTGCTGATTATTACCAATAAAGGTGTGCTCACCATAGCTGATCACCACATCTTTTGGTTCCACTTGCTCAGGCTCAAGCACTTCCACAGGGTCTTTGGATTTATAGACTCTGGCAGGATGGGTCGCCAGTACTTCAATCGAATCACCTAAACGAATAACGCCATGATTTCGGGCAATCATATTCTGACCAAAATCCACGTCGCCATTTTCTGCAGTTCTGAACTGTTGAAGGGTGCGTAAAGGTTCACCCTGAGGATGTTTACGACCATTTTCAGTATTTACGGTGGTTAAAACACAGCGACTGCAGGGTTTAACTAAATCAAAAATAACTTCACCAATACGAATGGTTTGCCAGCTATCTTCCGCAAATGGTGCGGCATCGCGAATAATCAGATTAGGGCGGAATTGCTCAATCACAATACTGCCCAGGCAGCGCGACTGTAGTACCTGAAATGAAGTCTCATTGATTAGCAAGTATGGGAAACCATCGGCAAAAGAGAGGGGCACTTCAGGACGGTTCTTTACCCGACGAGTAAGTTCCGGACCCACCCAGCGAAGCTGTACTTCCTTATTTAAATAACTGCTTAACCATTGATTGATGCTGTCAGGAGCAATATGAGCCGTAAAATGGTTTCCCCAAACTTCGGTTGGAGAAAGGGTTTGAGAAAAATCACTAAAACCGACCATTTTACTTTGCCCATCGGGCGCAGTAATCGATACACCGTTAATCAGTAATGCAGGAATAAAGCGAACTAACTGTGGATACTGTCGGGCGGTAATAAATGTTCCATTCGGGTCGGTCACCATAAAAATACGGTCAAATGCCAAACCACTTTCACCAACCTGAGCATGAGAAAGCTCCAGACCCCTCATTGATTTAACCGGATGAACATATAAACGAGAAAGAGTAACCACGTAACAACTCCATTGATAGCAGGTGAAGCTCACAGACGCCAGAAGCTAACGATATGATATGGCAGCATAAATTAATATGTAACCTGAGGAGTATCGACACTGAACGGCGGTGATTCGAGATTTCACTAATTAATAGAGGGTAACTTTATGACAAAGCGCATGGATTGGCTATAATGCACCACTATTTTTATTATGCGGTGTAACCTTATGATCTCTCTGTTTGCCAGTACGGCGCGTGGGCTGGAAGAATTATTAAAAACTGAGCTGGAAGCGCTGGGGGCAAGTGCCTGTAAAGTGGTGCAGGGCGGTGTGCATTTTGAAGGTGACGAACGCCTGATGTATACCAGTTTGCTATGGAGCCGGTTAGCTTCACGCATTCTGTTGCCGTTAAGCGAATTCCGCGTATACAGCGATATGGATCTGTATCTTGGCGTTAATGCCATTAACTGGCCTTCTCTGTTTGGGGTTGATAAAACCTTTGCCGTTAATTTCACCGGCACCAACGAAGAGATTCGCAATAGCCAGTATGGCGCTTTGAAAGTGAAAGATGCCATTGTTGACAGCTTTACACGTAAAGTTCAACAGCGCCCGGATGTGGCAAAAGTTCAGCCTGATATTCGTATCAACGTCTATTTGCAAAAAGATCGTGCCAATGTTGCCATTGACTTAAGCGGTGATGGTTTACATCAACGTGGATATCGCGATATGGCAGGTCAGGCCCCGTTAAAAGAAAACCTGGCGGCGGCAATTGTGATGCGTTCTGGCTGGCAGCCAGAAACACCAATGGTTGATCCAATGTGCGGCTCCGGTACTTTGTTAATTGAAGCCGCTATGGTGGCGGCTGATATCGCTCCGGGCCTGCGTCGTGACTATTGGGGTTTTAATCAATGGCTTGGGCATAATGCAGAGCTATGGCGTGAATTGCTGGCTGAAGCACAGGTTAGAGCCAGCCGTGGCATCAATAAAATCCAATCACGTTTCTATGGTTATGATCACGATCGTCGTGTCATTGAGATTGCTAAAAACAATGCTCGTCGCGCGGGTGTTGCCAGCCTGATTCAGTTTGAAACTCAGGAGTTAACTCGTTTAACCAATCCATTACCGGCAGATCAAAAGGGAACGGTACTCAGTAACCCTCCCTATGGCGAACGTTTGGATAGTGAACCCGCACTGATTGCCTTACACAGTGCGCTGGGCCAGATAATGAAGCGCGACTTTGGCGGCTGGAACCTCTCTTTATTCAGCGCATCACCAGAACTGTTAAGCTGCCTGCAACTGCGGGCAGGGCGCCAGTTTAAAGCGAAGAATGGTCCGCTGGACTGCGTACAGAAAAATTACTCTCTGGCTGAAAATAGTGAAAGAAGCTTGTCTCAGGGCGATCATTCCACAGGGATTGACGGTGAGAGAAATGCTGAGCAATCGGTACAGATAGCGGCAGATTTTGCCAACCGGCTGCGAAAAAATGTGAAAAAGCTGGAGAAATGGGCAAAACAGGAAGGTATTGAGTGCTATCGTCTTTATGATGCCGATTTGCCTGAGTATAACCTGGCGCTCGATCGTTACGGCAGTAAATATGTTTTACAGGAATACGCACCGCCAAAAACAGTTGATCCACAAAAAGCACGTCAACGCCTGTTTGATGCTATCAATGCCACATTGGCGGTTCTGGAATTACCTGCCAGCGCATTGATTTTAAAAGTCCGCGAAAGACAGAAAGGCAAAAGTCAGTATGAAAAACTGGCACAGAAGGGCGATTTCTTCCTGGTCAATGAGTTTGGCGCTAAGTTGTGGGTTAACCTGACTGACTATCTGGATACTGGCCTGTTCCTCGACCATCGCATTGCGCGCCGAATGTTGGGGCAGATGAGCCGTGGTAAAGATTTCCTTAATCTGTTTGCCTATACCGGTTCAGCCAGTGTACATGCCGGAATCGGCGGTGCGCGTACCACCACTACGGTTGATATGTCGCGTACCTATCTGGAATGGGCGGAACGTAATCTGCGGGCTAATGATTTGGTTGGCCGACAACATCGGTTGATTCAGGCGGATTGTCTGGGTTGGATGCATGAAACGAATGAACAGTTCGATGTGATCTTTATCGATCCACCAACGTTCTCCAACTCTAAACGGATGGAAAACAGTTTTGATGTGCAACGTGACCATCTGGCTTTAATGGCGGATTTGAAAAGAATGCTGCGCCCTGGTGGCACCATCATGTTCTCCAACAATAAACGTGGCTTTAAGATGGATATGGATGGCTTAGCTAAACTGAAACTCAGTGCGCAAGAAATTTCCGAAAAAACGTTGTCTGCCGATTTTGCCCGTAACCGACAAATTCATAATTGCTGGCTGGTGTCTCATGCCGGTGAGGAAAAGTAACAGATGTCTTTAATTAATATGTCAGGTGCATGGCTGTCATTCAGCGATGCGCCATTATTGGATAATACTGAACTGCATATTGAACCCGGTGAACGCGTTTGTCTGGTTGGGCGTAACGGTGCAGGTAAATCTACGTTATTAAAAATTCTGAACCGCGAAGTGCCGCTGGACGATGGACAACTGGTATTTGAGCAGGATATCGTCGTTGCTCGCCTGCAACAGGACCCACCTCGTAACGTGGAAGGAAGCGTTTTTGATTTTGTGGCCGAAGGTGTTGAGAAGCAGGCTGAACAGTTAAAAGAGTATCACCACCTGTCTCAACTGGTGGGTAGCGATCCCAGCGAACAAAACCTGAAGAGATTAGCCAGTTTACAAGAGATGCTGGAACATCAGGGAAGCTGGCTGATTGATAGCCATATTCGCGCGGTGTTGGCGAAGCTGGAGTTGGTAGCCGATGCACCGTTGTCATCCTTATCTGGTGGTTGGTTGCGTAAAGCCGCACTTGCTCGCGCTTTGGTATCTTCCCCTGATGTATTGTTGCTTGATGAGCCAACGAACCATCTGGATATTGAAACTATCTCCTGGCTGGAAGAGTTTTTGAAAGAGTTTGATGGCAGCATTGTCTTTATCTCTCATGACCGTTCATTTATTCGCAGTATGGCAACCCGTATTGTTGATTTAGATCGCGGTAAGCTGGTGTCCTGGCCCGGTAATTACGATCTTTATCTGGAAGGAAAAGAAGAGGCATTGCGGGTTGAAGAGCTACAAAACGCGGAGTTTGATCGCCGGCTGGCTCAGGAAGAGGTTTGGATCCGCCAAGGGATCAAAGCGCGTCGTACCCGTAATGAAGGACGTGTTCGTGCATTGAAAGCGATGCGCAATGAACATGCTGCTCGCCGTAATACCATGGGTACAGCGAAAATGCAGGTGGAAGAGTCGCTGCGTTCCGGAAAAATTATTTTTGAACTGGAGAATGTTAGTTACAGCGTGGCAGGAAAAACGCTGGTAAAAGATTTTTCAGTTCAGGTTCAGCGTGGCGATAAGATCGCACTGATTGGCCCAAATGGCTGTGGTAAAACCACCTTGTTGAAGCTGATGCTACAACAGCTACAGCCAGACAGCGGTAAGGTACGTTGTGGGACAAAGCTGGAAGTCGCCTATTTCGATCAGCATCGGGCCGAATTGGATCCAGATAAAACCGTTATTGATAATCTGGCGGATGGTAAACAGGAAGTGATGGTTAATGGGCGTTCCCGTCACGTGCTGGGTTATTTGCAGGATTTTCTATTTCATCCTAAGCGCGCCATGACACCGGTGCGGGCGTTGTCTGGTGGGGAGCGCAATCGCCTGTTACTGGCGCGGTTATTTTTGAAACCCAGCAACCTATTGATTCTCGATGAACCAACCAACGACCTGGATATCGAAACCCTGGAACTGCTGGAAGAGTTATTAAATGACTATAGCGGTACCGTATTGTTGGTAAGCCACGATAGACAATTTGTTGATAACTCGGTAACAGACTGCTGGATTTTTGAAGGGCAGGGAGTCATTAAACAATATGTTGGTGGTTATTTCGATGCTCATCATCAACAGGCCAATGCCAAAGAGTTGCGAACTCCTGTTTCTGCTCCAGAATCTAAACCTGTAGCACAAAAAGCGGAAGAAAAGAAACGCACTAACAATAAACTAAGCTACAACCAACAGCGTGAACTGGAGGGATTACCCGCCAAAATAGAGCAGTTGGAGGCAGAAGTCGCTGAGTTTCAGGCTAAAGTTAGTGATGCTTCATTCTTTAACCAACCTCATGAAGTCACGCAAAAAGTATTGATGGATCTAGCAACGAAAGAACAAGAGTTTGAACAGGCATTCCTACGTTGGGAAGAACTGGAATCTCAGAAAAACGGATAATCCAAAAGACAAAACCTGTGTTAAATGCTGTAAAAACAGGCGGTTGATAATATTAAATCAATTTTTTGATAAACTTTATTAACCGATAAAATAAATAATATGATAAATGTATTATTCAGAATGATAGTAAATATGGCATTTTTCAACCTTGATTGAAGATGTGTTTCAACGTAATGGATTATACTGAGTGTGCTAATGGGTGTTCTCTCTGAATGATAAAAGGTGGTAGCAATGTGTACTGATGCGGGTTGTTCCCATGCATCACTGCCACGGGTAAATATCAAACAGACCCATGGCGATGCGGTAACGGTAGAAGAATCTAACGATAAGCTGGTGTTATGCCCACAATGTGACTGGATGGTCAAGCTTCCTGATATTAAACAGGGAGATAAAGCAGTTTGCCCACGCTGCCATACCACTTTAAGTGCTCTGTGGGTGGAGCCTGTTTTACAACCGGTCAGTTGTGCTATCAGTGCACTTATCATGTTGGTGTTTGCCAACCTGTTCCCATTCATCAATATGCAAGTTTCAGGTATCTACAATCAGATAAAGTTGATGGAGATACCTGAAGCAATGATGAGTGACGATTACGCCAGTCTGGCAACGTTATTCATTATTTTTATTCAGCTTATTCCGGCATTTTGTATGGTTGCCATCATTTTGCTGTGCCTGAAAGTCAGGCTACCTTATCGCTTGAAAGTGATTATGGGACGGATTATCTATCTCGCCAAAGTTTGGTGTATGGTGGAAATCTTTCTGGTTGGGGTGCTGGTAAGTTTCGTAAAACTAATGGCTTATGGTGATATTGGCATTGGTCCCAGTTTCGTACCTTATTGCCTGTTTTGTTTACTTCAGGTACGCGCATTTCAGTGTCTGGATCGTTACTGGCTATGGCAAACTATTCAGCCGGCGCCGGAACTACCTCATACACCTCAGGTTGGTCTATCCGGTATGGAACAAGGGCTAAGGTCCTGTTCATGCTGTATGGCTATTTTACCTATAGATGAACATCAATGCCCGCGTTGCCATACCGTTGGTTATGCCAGACGTCGCAATAGTTTGCAGTGGACTCTCGCACTATTGGTGACATCCATTATGCTTTATATACCCGCCAATATATTGCCCATCATGGTGACTGAAGTCTTAGGGAACCCAATGGCATCCAATATTATTTCTGGTGTTATTATCCTCTGGGAAGATGGTTCTTATCCTGTTTCGTTGGTGATATTTATTGCCAGCATTATGGTTCCTACTTTAAAGATAATGGCTATCGGCTGGCTGTGTTATGACGCCTCCGGAGCCGGAAAATTAGGCAATAAGCTAGACCGTGAGAAGATGCATTATCTGTACGAAGTGGTCGAGTTTGTTGGTCGATGGTCGATGATAGACGTATTTGTGATAGGGGTTTTGTCTGCCTTGGTTCGAATGGGGCGATTGATGAGCATCTATCCTGATGTTGGTGCAGTACTGTTTGCTATGGTGGTTATTCTAACCATGATTGCGGCTATGATGTTTGATCCCCGTCTTTTGTGGGATCGTAAAAAAATGATTAACCAATAAGGAGCCTGAGCGTGCAGGATAGTCATCAGGACGTAGCAAAAATTGAAAAAATAAAGCGCTGGTCACCCGTGTGGATTATTCCTATCGTGACAGTGCTTATTGGTGCCTGGATCCTTTTTTACCATTTTAGTACTCAGGGGCCGGTTGTTACTCTGATCACCACTAATGCTGAAGGTATTGAAGCAGGCAAAACAGCTATTAAGAGCCGTAACGTTGGGATCGGTATCGTAGAGAGCGTGTCTTTAAGCGACGATTTGAAGCAAGTCGTTGTCACCGCTCGTTTGCATGATGGAATGGTTAAACTGCTCAATAAAGGTACAGTCTTTTGGGTGGTAAAACCCCAAATTGGCCGGGAAGGGGTATCGGGTTTAAACACTCTGCTTTCCGGGGCTTATATTGAGCTACTTCCGGGACATGATAAACAGGAACAGGATAAATTTACTCTGGAGGAGAATGCGCCTTTAGCTTCGGCTGATACAAAAGGATTGCGTGTTTCACTGGAGAGTAAACAGCCAAGCCGCCTGAATGCTGGCGATCCGGTACTGTTTCGTGGTTTTCGCGTAGGTACTGTAGAGAGCAGTGAATTCGATCCAAAAGAACGGGTAATGCGTTATAGCCTGTTTATTATGGATGCTTATCGTGGATTAGTGACCAGTAACGTTCGCTTCTGGCAAGACAGCGGTATTGCGTTTGATATGTCATCACAAGGGGTTCGGGTTGAAATGGCCTCGCTGGATACCTTGGTAGCCGGAGGCATTAGTTTCGACTTACCAAACGGTTGGGCTCAGGGCGATCCTGTTAAAGATAATGACGAGTTTGAGCTTTATTCCGATCAGAAGAGTATTCAGGAGTCGTTGTATACCCGACATGAAGATTTCTTACTCTATTTTGAAGATTCTATTCGTGGCTTGCAACCAGGGGCGCCGGTTGAATTCAGGGGGATCAGGGTTGGTACTGTTTCAGAGGTACCGTTCTATATGCCTGAATTGAAGATGACAAATAATAATTACTATGTGCCAGTCCTGATTCGTATTGAACCCGATCGAATTCAAAATCGATTTGGCAAAGATTTTGATATGAAGGCACATCTGTTGGCATCAGTAGATGCTAATGGTCTGAGAGCATCATTGAAATCAGGCAACCTGTTAACAGGTGCGCTGTTTGTTGATCTCGATTTCCATAAAGACGCAAAACCGTGGAAAGGGCCAAAAGAGGTGTACGGACATCCATTGATTCCAACCATGTCAGGTGGATTGGCTGAAATTCAAAAACGTCTAATGACGGTATTGGATAAAGTTAATAACATGCCAGTTGAACCAATGCTGGCAGAGATGACCAATACCTTAAAAGAAACGCGTACCATGATGAATAATCTGAATGCGATATTGTCCAGCAAAGAGGTTAATAGCCTGCCTAAAGATATGCAGAAAACTCTCACCGAGTTGAATCGTAGCCTGAAAGGGCTTCAGCCGGGCTCAACGGCATATAGCACTATGGTTGCGGATATGCAGCGTTTGGATCAGGTTATGCGTGAATTGCAGCCAATATTGCAAAAACTGAATCAGAAGAGTAACGCACTGGTATTTGAAGCACCAAGTGCTAATGACCCTACGCCAAAAAAGGCCAATAACCAATGATGAAATGGACTATTGCAACTCTTGCGCTGTTATTGAGCGCCTGTAGCAGCCAGTCGCAGGTATCCTATTATCAACTGCCACCGGTGAGTGCGGCTAAAACCAGTTCGGCTGCTATTGCGGTTAACTCTGGCAAGCAGTTGTGGATTGAAAATGTTACGGTGGCAGATTTTCTTAGTGGAACCGGTATTGCTTATCAAACCAGCAATGTGAAATACACCATAGCCAATAACAATCTTTGGGGTAGTAGCCTGGAGCAGCAATTAAAACAAGCATTAACCGATAATTTAAACGCCCAACTCAACGGTTGGGTTGTGTCTGCACAACCTATTGGTGGAAGTAGCGATGTGGATGTGTTGCGCGTAACGGTAAACGGATTCCACGGTCGTTATGACGGTTATGCTGTGGTTAGTGGTTATTGGATATTGCAACATGGGACCCAAATTATTCGTCGTCCTTTTGATATTGAGATGCCGCTACAAAAAGATGGTTATGATGAATTGGTTCATGTTTTGGCTAATGCCTGGCAACAAGAAGCAGTGCAAATAGCAAAAGCACTAAAGAATTAAACGATAAATCAATGTAATGAGAACATTACACGTTAATTAGTAACGAATAATGTGTAAATCAGGGGGTAGTGATGAAATTAAGTCGTATTGTTTGGCGTTCATGTATTTTAGGTGCCGTATTGGTTGTTCCTGTCGCTAATGCGGATACCTGGTCTATTGGGGCCGGAGCAGCAGTAGAGATGTATCCTTATAAAGGTGTTGATAATAAGATATCGCCTTTACCAACGATTGTTTATGAAGGAGAACACTTCTACATTCGAGGTATCGGTGCTGGTGCTTATGTCTGGAAAGATAGCCAGAATCAACTGTCACTGGATCTCTATTACTCACCATTACGTTTCCGTGCTAGTAAAAGTGACGATCGTCAGATGAAAAAGCTGGATAATCGTGACTCAACAATGATGGGCGGAGTCAGCTATAAGCATACGGCTGACTGGGGTACTATCAGAACTTCATTCTCGGCGGATATGCTGGACGAAAGTAATGGTCTGCGTGCTGATATTGCTTACTTGCATCCTTTCGTGCTGAATGATTTAAAAATTACTCCGGGAGTGGGTGCTGCCTGGTATAGCAGCAACTTTAATGATTACTACTATGGTATATCTGGTAAAGAATCTGCGCGTAGTGGTCTGGATAAATATGAAGCCAACAGCAGTTGGTCTCCTTATGCTGAATTGACCGCAACCTATAAGATCAATAATAGCTGGAGTACCTACGCGACAGGCCGTTATACCCGTCTGGCCAGTGAAGTGAAAGATAGCCCAATGGTTGATAGGTCGTATTCAGCCCTTGTTGCTGGTGGTGTGACTTATACTTTCTAATATCGATTAACTAAAAGATTTATTCTTTTATAAAACCGGTCAATAAATTGACCGGTTTTATTTTGCCCAAACTATTTATTATGCTGGTTCGTTTTTATGACAACGAATAGTCATCGATAGATACTGTGGTTTGTCGCTATGTACTTCAATCGGTTGATGGGCATTGGCAGTCTCAACGCAGACCATCGTTTTATAACCATCGTTTTCCATATCTTTCATACCGCTGGCACCTTCAGCCGCCGGGTTCCAGGTCACAACATCACTGGCATTACGGTGATGAACTTCAATGCTGCGGCCAAAGACCGGATCCTGAATCAAACTAAAGGCTTCTGGCTGGCTGTAAACACGATCTACAGGGCCGGCAAAAGTGAGCGTTTTATCATTGGTATCATGTTCACTACTCGTGATGGTATCGAGATAGTGAGAACCTAATCCGGATATGCTGATTTGAGAAATATCGGCAATATTGAAATAAGTATGAAGGGCGGAGGTGATTGAGTAATCACCATGGGACTCCAGCTCAATTTCACAGGTAGTACCGAGCTTAATACGAGCGATAAGGCAAAAAGAGTGAGGCCATATTTTGCGTGTTTGTTCATTGTCTTCTAAAGAGAAGGTGAGCCAAACTGATTCTTCGTTTGCATCATGTGCAGTCAATTGCCACAGCTCATTTCTGGCAAAGCCATGAGCAGGGGAGGCGACTTTACCAAACCAGGGCCAACAAACAGGAACCCCACCACGAATTGCGATACCTTGTTTAAAGTGGCTGGCTTTGCTTAACCAGATGACAGGTTCTTCACCATTAGGCTGCCATGACAATAGATGGGCACCCTGTAGTGCAATAGCGCCTCTGGCTTTAGGGTGATTAACCACAATAATGGCTAATTCATCTTTTTTACGCAGGGTTAAATAGGGAGTTAATTGCTGTTCTATCGGTAATGAAAAGAGAAAGTCTGACATAGCGTTGCCCTTCTAATCATAGCTAATTTGCAACTTGATACGGTGCTAATAAAAAAGGGCAGCGATTACGCTGCCCTCTTGAATCAGAACGATTGATGTCTCTTATTTAGAAACGTGAGCAATCAGGTCTAATACTTTATTTGAATAACCGATTTCGTTATCGTACCAGGCAACAACTTTCACGAAGTGGTCGTTCAGAGAGATACCTGCTTTGGCATCAAACACAGAAGTGCATTTTTCGCCCAGGAAGTCAGTAGAAACAACGTCATCTTCGGTGTAACCCAGAATACCTTTCAGAGCACCTTCAGAAGCAGATTTCATTGCTTCACAGATATCTTTGTAAGAAGCTGCTTTGTCTAAACGTGCAGTTAAGTCAACTACAGACACATCTGGAGTTGGAACACGGAAAGACATACCGGTTAATTTACCGTTCAGTGAAGGAATAACTTTACCTACTGCTTTAGCTGCACCGGTAGAAGAAGGGATGATGTTCTGAGCTGCACCGCGGCCGCCGCGCCAGTCTTTATGAGACGGGCCATCAACAGTTTTCTGCGTTGCAGTTGTTGCGTGAACAGTGGTCATCAGCGCTTCAACAATGCCGAATTTGTCGTGCAGAACTTTAGCAACTGGAGCCAGACAGTTAGTAGTACAAGAAGCGTTAGAAACGATGTCCTGACCAGCATAGGTAGAATCGTTCACACCCATAACGAACATAGGAGTATCGTCTTTAGATGGGCCAGTTAACACAACTTTTTTAGCGCCAGCGGTGATGTGCTTACGAGCAGTTGCATCATCCAGGAACAGGCCAGTTGCTTCAGCAACAACATCAACGCCAACTTCGTTCCATTTCAGGTTTGCTGGATCTCTTTCCGCGGTGACACGGATTTTCTTACCATTAACGATTAACTGACCGTCTTTCACTTCAACGGTGCCTTTGAAACGACCGTGTGTAGAGTCATACTTCAGCATGTAAGCCATGTATTCAGCGTCGAGCAAGTCGTTGATTGCAACGATTTCAATGTCAGTGCGTTCTTGTGCAGCACGGAATACGAAGCGACCGATACGGCCAAAACCGTTAATACCTACTTTGATAGTCATATTGTTCCACCAGCTTGTTTGTTAGTGAATGAAGTGAATTTAAAACCTGCCAGTAAAATTACAAAAACCTTGCAAAACGTCAAGCGGAATCGTGTCAATCATTGTCAGCAATCACAAAAAAAGTCTGAGTACAAGTGAGAAACGGACGCAGTTTTGCTGGTTTTTTGTGCTTTTCAGGCGGTCTATCGGGTGCCGATTTTTCAATTATAACCCCATTCGATACGAATTGGGTAATTATTGCTGTTTTGCCTCTGAAAATGATGGTTTTAACGATAAATAATCTGCCGTTTTGTTAATTTATTGTTATAATTGAAGGGCTGAAGGCTATTTTTATTATAACTGATTTTTTAGGTGTTAAAATGAGTAACTCATTGAATAATAAAATTAAAGAATTAACTGATATCCAACGCTATGTCACTCAGGAACGAGGCACTGAAGCCCCTTTTACCGGGCATCTTTTGCACAATAAATTGGTAGGAGTATACCATTGCGTATGTTGTGATTCGCCGCTGTTTTACTCCGATACTAAGTTTGACTCAGGTTGTGGATGGCCTAGTTTCTTTGAAGCTATAACGCCGGATGCTGTTCGTTATATTGATGATTACTCACATAATATGCATCGTGTTGAGATTCGTTGTAATCACTGTGATGCACATTTAGGGCATGTATTTCCGGATGGCCCACCACCGACCGGAAAGCGTTATTGCATCAATTCAGCATCAATGGTTTTTGTCGATGAGCAGAGCGGAGAGAAGAGCATCGGTTAATTTGTATCCGAATATTAACAAAATCGATTCAGCTCAATATTCAAACTAAAAATGAACAAAATGAAAAGAAAGATGAGAAGCGTGGGTTATTTTCCCGTGCTTCTCAACCTGCTATTTATAGATCATGGAGTTGAACGATTTTGGCGCCTTTGCTTGCCATTTCATGAAAGGCTTTCTCGCTGTCATCAGCGGCCAGATTGACACCACGACATCCATCTGCAATAACGTCTGCCTGATAACCTAATTCCAGAGCATCCAGAACGGTAAATTTGACGCAATAATCAGTGGCTAATCCCAGTATCGTCAGATGCTGAATATTTTCACTATCCAGCCATTGATTAAGCTCTGTTGCTGAGCGCTTGCCATTATCAAAGAAAGCACTGTAGCTATCGATTTCGGGGTCTTGTCCTTTATAAATATGTTTGCTGATATATTGCTGTTCTAACCGTGGATGCAGTGATGCACCCGAAGTGTTCTGAACACAATGTATTGGCCACCAGACTTGTGTTAGCCCATTGAGTGTTCCAATCTCACCGGGTTGAGCTCCAGAATTAGTAGCAAAACTCTTATGATTTGCCGGATGCCAGTCCAGCGTAGCAATAATGGGCCAGCCACGTTGATGAAAAAGCTGCATAGCCTGATTGGCAATATCAATAACCGCATCCCCGTCATGAACGGCAAGGGCGCCATTCAGGCAAAAATCATTTTGCAGATCGACCAGAAGCAAAGCCTTCTTCATGGTAACTCCCTCAATGGTTATTCATTTTCTGTTAATTCACCACGCAGACTTTTCTGCATTAACGTTCTGATTTGATGAGTGGGAAGGTCCAGACTCAACAAAAAATGCAGTTTTGTCAATGTTGCTTCAACGGTCATATCAAAGCCGCTAAGGACACCAGCATGAGCTAATGCATTACCTGTAGTATAACCCTCCATGTTTACTCTTCCTGAAAGGCATTGAGTCAAATTAATGACGATAATGCCTCGTTCTGTGGAGTCACGCAGTTCTTGTAACAAATCGGGATCTTGTGGGGCATTACCAACGCCGTATGAGCGTAAAATTAACGCTTTAACCGGTTGGCGCAGGAAGTTGCGAATAATCTCAGCTGAAATCCCCGGATAGATAGTAACAACACCGATTGGTTGGGGAGCGATAGCATGCACTTTTAATGCACCGTGACAGGGGAGTGTATCCGGTACAGTCAGACGTTTAATATGGATACCTGCTTCCAGTAATACGGGGTAATTTGGTGAAGCAAAGGCGTCAAAACCATCGGCATGAACTTTAGTGGTGCGATTGCCGCGAAACAGTTTGTTATTAAAGAATAAGCAAACTTCATTGATCGGGTAATTAGCAGCGACATACAGTGCATTGAGCAGATTAATTTGCCCGTCAGACCTTAATTCAGCTAAAGGGATTTGCGACCCGGTCACGATAACCGGTTTTGCTAAATTCTCCAGCATAAATGAGAGCGCTGATGCGGTAAACGCCATGGTATCTGTGCCGTGCAAAATAACGAAACCATCATACAGATGATAATTTTTCTGAATATCATCAGCAATATGCTGCCAGTCCTGTGGCGTCATATCCGATGAATCAATTAAAGGCTGATATTCGTGAATAACAAAGGTCGGCATTTCATCGCGATGAAACTCTGGCATTTGTGCCAGCTGCTTTTGCAAATGGCCGGAAGCAGGGATATATCCGTGTTCTGAGCGCAACATACCAATTGTTCCACCGGTATAAGCGACATAAATCGATTTTTTTTGCTTATTTTGCATGAGAATTCAGACCATAAATCGGAAAGTGTGGGGATTATAGAAAATTAAATTGAAGAATAAAATGTATTCAACGAATAGAAAAAGGCCCGGTAATAAACCGGGCCTGAAAGAAGAATCATTAATCAGAATCTTTACTGTGCATAGCTACAGCTTAAACAGTAAATATAACGATGACCGGGATCGTTCATATTGCCAAAGAAGCCCGGTTGTTTATTGATATCCTCAGCGACCTGACGTAGTGGCGCAGGAAGTTCAATTTTCACCGTTGCTGGTAACAGGGCGTTGACGGATGCGGAAACTTGACCCAACAAAATTTCTCTGACGGTTGGTTCAGTAACTGTCCATTTGATTTCATAGTCTTTCAGTTTGGCCAGCTCTGCCGCTTTTTTAATGGCATCGTCGAAATCCCCCAGTTGATCGACCAGTCCGTTAGATTTGGCGTCAGAACCAATCCAGACTCTACCCTGAGCAATGCTGTCAACTTCTGCCGGTGTTTTATGGCGAGACTTTGCTACCAGATTGATAAAGGTTCTGTAACCATTTTCAATGGTTAGCTGCATCATTTCAGAGAATTGCGGCGGCAAGGCTTTAGTCATTGTTGCATCGGCTAATGGTGAGGTAGAAACACCATCAGTATGAACGCCAATAGCATCCAGCGAGTTTTCAAATGTATTGATAACGCCAAAAATACCAATAGAACCGGTTAAGGTGCTTGGACTGGAGATGATGTAATCCGCAGGCGTAGAAATCCAGTAGCCACCCGAAGCGGCCATTCCACCCATAGAAACCACAACGGGTTTGCCGGCGTCTTTCAGTGCCTGAACTTCTGAACGAATCATTTCCGACGCAGTAACACTGCCACCAGGGCTATTTACTCGCAGAACGATAGTTTTAATTTTGTCGTTAAGACGAGCTGCCCGCAACTGTTTGGCCGTAGTATCACCGCCAACCATGCCTGGCATTTCAGGACCATCGACAATAGCGCCATTGGCAAAAACGACTGCAATTTCGGGTAGTTTGGCTCTTTCAAGGCTTGGTTCAGTCATCTGATAGTTATAGATGCTAATAAAGTTATAGTTCTTATTTTGCTGATCCCAGCCAAAAGTCTCTTTCAGCATTTTCTCTACCGCTGAGCGGGAAGATATTTCATCCACCAGCTTATTCTTTAGAGCGAATGCCGCGGTATCACCATCGCTGGCCTTTAATTGCTGAATTAGCTGAGCCGGTTCCGGATAGAGTTCTGCAATCGAAATATTACGATTTGCAGCCACATCGGTCATATAGTTGGACCACAGTGTATTCACCCAACGACTATCGGACTGGCGGGCTTCCGGAGACATATTGTCGCGAATAAAAGGTTCAACGGCAGATTTATAGGTCCCTACACGAAAAATATTGGTGGTGACTTTTAACTTGTCCAGTAGCGATTTGTAATAGAGATTATTGGTGGAAATACCGGTTAATAACACTGAACCTTGAGGAGATAAATAGATCTTGTTGGCAAAGCTGGCCAGATAATATTGCCCCTGAGAGTAACTATCCCCAATGGCATAAATAGGTTTTCCGCTATCGCGAAATTCTTTTAATGCTTTACCGATATAACGCAGGGAAGGTTGATCTGCGCCGATGAAATTACCCAAAGACAGAACCATTCCGCTAATTTTGTCATCGTCTTTAGCCTGGCGTATCTGTTTTACAATATCGAACAGGGAGTTTTCCTGAACGTCTTTATTGCTGCCAATCAACTCTTGTCCCAACTGACGCAATTTACTGTCAGAACTTAAGCTATCCACCACGGTGCCGCTGAGATTAACCAGCAAGGCTCCTTTTTCTGGCTGAATAGTGGAGTCTTGTACCTGTATGTAAAGTGCGAAACCAATCAGCAGAACAAAGAAAAAGATCAGATTACAAACAGCCTGGCGAATAAAATTAATAACCCGCCAGGAGAATTTAAATATGGTTGCAAAAATTTGCCATAGTGCCCGCATGTATACTCCATTCATTGAGCGGTAAAAAACATTGTTGGATATCCTAAAGCCTGATGATAGAAAAGTCAGTGTTAAATAACCAATTGGTTACGTTATTTTTGTGTTCGTAACAAATAATTAACCTTACAATAGGCAATTACCTGTTTGTCTGGAGAATTTTATGGATTCATTAGAACTGTTACTTAACCGCCGTTCCGCTTCACGCTTATCTGAACCTGCACCTCAAGGGGAAGCGTTGCAGAACATTATTCGGGCAGGTATGAGAGCACCCGATCATGGAACCCTGGAGCCTTGGCGTTTTATCATTATTGAAGGTGAAGCCCGTAGCCGGTTTGCAGATGTTTTACTGGCGGCAGCGGTAGATGCTGGTCAGGATGAGTCAGTACAGGAAAAATCGCAGAAGGGACCGTTCCGGGCCCCAATGATCATTACGGTAGTGGCCCATTGCACCGAGCATCATAAAGTACCTCGTTGGGAGCAAATAGCTTCAGCAAGCTGTGCCGTTCAGGCAATGCAAATGGCCGCGGTGGCTCAGGGTTTTGGTGGTATTTGGCGTAGTGGTTTCTGGACTGAACATCCGATCGTCAGAGAGGCCTTTGGCTGTCGTGAACAGGATATGATTGTTGGTTTCCTTTATTTGGGTACACCACTAATGCAACCGGCTAAAGTGAAAGCACCAGACACCTCACCTTTTGTTTCTTACTTCCCGAGTTGACCGTTTTCGGGTACGTATAAATAGCGTACCCGAGAAATTCCATCGCATTTATCCCTTTCCGTATGCTGAAATCTGAGCAATATATCCACGATCGGCATGGTATGACTTATCAATAGTGGCGAGTCGCGGTACTATATACGCTTGATCTCCGTTTGCCACTTCAGGCCGAAAAGAGGATTTGATATATGACAGAGCAAAATGTTCGTTTAACTCAGTACAGTCATGGAGCCGGTTGTGGCTGCAAAATCTCCCCAAAAGTACTGGAAACGATCCTGCATTCTGAGCAAGAGAAGTTTATCGATCCTCATCTGTTAGTGGGTAATGAAACCCGTGATGATGCAGCGGTTTATGATATTGGTAACGGCATTGGTATTATCAGTACTACCGATTTCTTTATGCCTATTGTTGACGATCCTTTCGATTTTGGGCGAATTGCGGCAACTAATGCTATCAGTGATATTTATGCCATGGGGGGAAAACCCATTATGGCGATTGCTATTCTTGGTTGGCCAATCAATAAACTGGCCCCTGAAATTGCCCAGAAAGTGATCGACGGAGGTCGTTATGTTTGCCAACAGGCGGGTATAGCGCTGGCGGGTGGCCACTCAATCGATGCTCCGGAACCGATTTTTGGTCTGGCTGTTACCGGCATGGTGAGCACCGAACAAATTAAGAAAAACAGCGCCGCGACTGCTGGTTGTAAGCTGTTTCTGACTAAGCCATTAGGCATTGGCGTGCTGACTACTGCAGAGAAGAAAAGTAAGTTGCAGCCACAACATCAGGGCATAGCAACGGAAACCATGTGTCAGCTGAATAAGCCCGGTGCAGAGTTTGCTAAAGTTGAAGGCGTAACGGCGATGACCGACGTGACCGGTTTTGGTCTGCTGGGGCATTTAAGTGAAATATGTCAGGGTTCGGGACTACAGGCCAATATCTGGTTTGATGCAGTGCCAAAACTACCGGATGTAGAACAGTATATTGCCGAAGGTTGTGTTCCGGGAGGAACACAACGTAACTTTGACAGTTACGGACATCTTATTGGTTCATTGACTGACTTACAGCGTAACTTGCTGTGTGATCCACAAACGTCTGGTGGACTGTTAATTGCCGTTACCACAGAGGCGGAAGCTGAAGTACAGAAAATTGCTGAACAATACCAAATTACACTAACGGCAATTGGTGAGTTGCTTGCTCCCAAGCAAGGCCGTGCATTGATTGAGGTTGGTTAATGTCGGCCAATAACAGTGCTGATTATCAGCAGATATTTCTTCATGACATTCCATTAATTGATGTACGAGCTCCGGTTGAGTTTGCTCAGGGCGCATTTACTGGTGCGACTAATTTGCCGCTGATGACAAATGAAGAGCGCCATGCGGTTGGCATTTGCTATAAACAGCACGGACAAAAAGCAGCGATTGAGTTGGGTGAGCAATTGGTCAGCGGTGATGTTCGTGAACAGCGAATTGCCCAATGGCGTACTTTTTGCCAGCAGAATCCTCAGGGATATATATATTGCCTGCGTGGTGGCTTACGCTCCCATATTACCCAGCGGTGGCTAAAAGAGTCTGGTGTTGATTATCCACTGGTGAAAGGTGGATATAAAGCCATGCGTAATTTTCTGATAAAGGTGAATCAACAGGTTGCTACCATGCCGCTAAAAGTGATTGGCGGAAATACCGGTAGTGGCAAAACCCGATTAGTGAAAGCGTTACCCTTTGGCATTGATTTAGAAGGAGCCGCCAGACATCGTGGTTCTTCTTTTGGCAGAACGCTGGAAAGTCAAAGTACCCAGATAAACTTTGAGAATCGTGTGGCCGTCTCTTTACTCAAAAAACAACATCAGGGCATTTGTCGCTGGGTAGTTGAAGATGAGGGTAAAACTATTGGTTCTAACCATGTGCCGCTGGAAATCTATGAATCAATGCAAACGGCAAGTTTAGTGGTTATCGAAGATCCTTTTGAACTACGCTTGTTGCGTTTGAAAGAAGAGTATATCGATACCATGAGCGCGGGGTTTCAGCAGCAATATGGAGAAGATGATGGGTGGGTACGTTTTAGCCATTATCTTCATCATAGCCTGTTTGCGATTCGTAAAAGATTGGGAATGGAACGTTATCAGACGCTGCTGAATGAGCTGGATAGTGCACTACATCATCAACAGATGGGACAGGGCAGTGATAAACATGAAAACTGGCTGGTGCCGCTGTTAATTGAGTATTATGACCCTATGTATAGCTATCAATTAAGTAAAAAATCCGATCGTATTATTTTCCGGGGAGATTATAACGCTGTCCGTGATTTTCTGTTGAATGATAACCACTGATGCGCTTATTTATTGCCGAAAAACCGAGTCTGGCACGGGCTATTGCAGATGTACTGCCAAAACCACATAAACGTCAGGATGGCTTTATTGTGTGTGGTAACGATCAGGTGGTTACCTGGTGCGTTGGGCATTTGCTTGAACAAGCTCAACCCGATCAATATGACGCTCGCTATGCGCGTTGGTCACTTTCTGATTTACCCATTATTCCTGAAAAATGGCAGCTAAAACCGAGAGATTCGGTAACCAAACAGTTGAATGTGATTAAGCGACTACTAGCGGAAGCTAATGAAGTGGTACACGCAGGAGACCCTGACCGCGAAGGACAGTTGTTGGTTGATGAAGTTTTAGATTACCTGGAGCTTGATGCTGAAAAGCGTCAGCAAGTGCGTCGTTGCCTGATTAATGACCTTAACCCACAGGCCGTAACCCGAGCTATAGATAAGTTAAGGGATAACCGCGAATTTATTCCACTCTGTGTTTCTGCGTTAGCGCGCGCCCGGGCTGATTGGCTGTATGGTATCAATATGACCAGAGCCTATACGTTGCTTGGTCGTAATGCCGGGTATAACGGCGTATTGTCCGTTGGCAGAGTACAAACACCGGTGTTAGGTCTGGTGGTTCGACGGGATGAAGAGATTGAGAATTTTATTCCGAAAGATTTTTTTGAAGTAAAAGCACATATCGTTACTCCGGCAGAAGAGCGTTTTACCGCTATCTGGCAACCCAGCGATTCCTGTGAGTCTTTTCAGGATGAAGAAGGGCGCTTGATTAACCGGAATTTAGCTGAGCACGTGGTTAAACGTATCACCGGTCAGCCTGCTTTTGTCACTGAATATAACGATAAACGGGAAAATGATGTAGCACCGTTGCCTTTCTCGCTTTCAGCCTTGCAGATTGAGGCAGCTAAACGTTTTGGCTTTAGTGCTCAGCAAGTACTGGATCTCTGTCAGCGGTTATATGAAACCCACAAGCTAATTACCTATCCTCGTTCCGATAGCCGCTATTTGCCGGAAGAACACTTTGCCGATCGCCATGCAGTGATCGCTGCGATAGAGACTCATCAGCCTGATATCTTTCCATTACCGGTGGTTGATAGCGAAAAACGTAATCGCTGTTGGGATGATAAAAAAGTTGATGCTCACCACGCGATTATTCCTACGGCGCGTAGTTCATCTGTTTCTTTATCGGCGGACGAGCAGAAAATTTATCAGCTGGTATCTCTTCAGTATTTAATGCAGTTTTGCCCGGATGCTATTTACCGCAAATGCGTGATTGAACTGGATATTGCTGGTGGTAAATTTATTGCTAAAGCACGTTTTCTGGCTGAAGCCGGTTGGCGCATGCTGTTAGGTAGTAAAGAGCGTGATGAAGAGAATGAGGGAACGCCATTACCGGTAGTAAACAAAGGTGATGAATTACTGTGTGAGCAGGGAGAAGTGGTGGCGAAGCAGACTCAACCACCGCGCCCATTTACTGATGCATCTTTGCTGTCAGCGATGACGGGTATCGCCCGTTTTGTGCAAGATAAAGATTTAAAGAAAATATTACGGGCAACGGATGGATTAGGTACAGAAGCAACCCGAGCCGGTATTATTGAACTGCTATTTAAACGTCGCTTTTTGCAAAAGAAAGGGCGGACGATTACCTCAACAGAAGCGGGCAGGGCGCTGATTCATTGCTTACCTGAAATTGCGGCTCGTCCTGATATGACCGCTCATTGGGAATCTACGCTAACTCAAATTAGTGAAAAGCAGTGTCGTTATCAGGATTTTATGCAGCCAATGGTAGTGACCCTGCAAGATTTGATTGCTCAGGCAAAGCGCAATCGGATGCCTCAAGTCTTTAAAAATATACAGCAGACAACGGAAGTTGAAGAAACTAAACCGAAGAAAAAACGGGCTAAATCCAGTAAGAAGAAAAGTGAGGAGTAACCGTTACCCCGAAAGCTTATGTTTGTTGATAAGCTAAAAGTAGCGGGATATCTGCAGGGGCCAGCTGATAATTCAACGCTTCATCTGGCGTGACCCAACAAAAGTTGGTGTGACAACGTAATTGGATCTCGCCTTGCCAGGCAACCACTTTCCAAGCCTGTAGTTGAATAATGCGTTCTGGCTGTTGAATGGTACTGGTAGCAATATAGTCAGTAACCTGAATATGATTAATATTCAGCTCTTCTTCTAACTCTCTGACTAATGCCTGTACCGGCGTTTCATTCTGTTCTATTTTTCCACCAGGAAATTCCCAATAGCCAGCGAGATCGCTTTGTCTATCCCGTTGAGCAATCAGAATACGCTGATGCTGTTGCATAATGGCCGCGACGACATTAATTATTTTCATATTGATTAATCAGAGAGAAGAGCCAGACCGATTAAAGCAACCGGTCTGGTTAAACAATATCAGAGCTTAAATTCAGCCCAGATAGGTGCATGATCGGATGGTTTCTCCATGGACCGGATATCATAATCAATACCGGTAGAAACACAGAGTGGAGCCAGAGACTGACTGGCGAGTATCAGATCGATACGTAAACCTCGGTTATCATCAAAACCACTGGAACGATAGTCAAACCATGAATAGCGATCGTTAGTTTCCTGATTAGCCTGACGGAAGGTATCAACTAGTCCCCAATTGAGAAGTTTCTCCATCCATTCGCGTTCTTCAGGTAAGAAAGAACATTTTCCTGTGCGTAACCAACGTTTGCGGTTTTCTTCCCCGATACCGATATCCAGATCGGTAGTGCTGATATTCATATCACCCATGATCACAACAGGATTTGTTGGATTAAGGTGTTGCTCCAGATAGGATTGCAGATCGGCATAGAATTTTTGCTTAGCCGGGAACTTAATCGCATGATCCCGGCTTTCGCCCTGAGGAAAATAGCCGTTAATCACGGTTAGCAGGCCTGCTGGTGTTTCTATATCAGCCATGATAATACGGCGTTGTGCCTCTTCATCATCAGTGGGAAATCCCTTTCTGACTTCGACAGGCTGCGCTTTGGTTAGCAGCGCTACGCCATAATGTCCTTTTTGACCATGATAAAAGACGTGATAGCCATACTGGCTGACTTCCTCAAGAGGAAACATATCATCGTGAACTTTTGTTTCCTGCAACCCGATGACATCCGGTTGATGTTGCTCAATGATTGCTGCGAGTTGATGAGGTCTGGCTCTTAGCCCATTGATATTAAATGATATAAACTTCATGATTAAGCATCTTTTATCTGTCAGAAATAGGGATTAATGGTAACAGAAATTGAGAACAATTGTTATCGGGCCATCCGGATAAGATGACCCAATACAATTTCTACTATTTGGCCCAGCGGTTAAGGTTATGCGGCTGATATTGATCAAACTGATTGAGCAGGTCATGGGCCGAATCACTGATTAACAGGGTATTCAGGTAGCTCTGGCGCACAAAGCCTTCATCCGCCACATGTTGTAAGAATTGGCTCATTGGCGAGTAGAAATTTTGAATATTAAGCAGGCCAACCGGATTGGTGTGATAGCCTATCTGGCTCCAAGTCCATACCTCAAACAGCTCTTCAAGCGTACCGATACCGCCAGGAAGAGCGATAAATCCGTCTGCCAGTTCACTCATACGTGCTTTACGAATATGCATGTCAGGAACGACTTCCAGCTCGGTAATGCCGTGGTGAGCTGTTTCCGCTTCAACTAAACGTTCAGGGATAACTCCGGTAACTTGACCACCCGCATCTAATACCGCGTTGGCCAAAATACCCATCAATCCTTTATTACCGCCGCCATATATCAGACGACGACCTTGTTCAGCGATTGCTATTCCCAGTTGTTGCGCCGCTTCGGCATAGGCAGGATTATTTCCGGTGCTGGCACCACAATAAACACATATATTCTTACGCATGAGACACCCTGATAAATTAAAACAAGGGGGTTGTATAGCCTATTTAGACCAGCGCTTCAAGGTAGAGGTGAAAATTATTGTTAAAAAGTAGGGGAGTAGATGGTGGTGGGAGAAGGATTCGAACCTTCGAAGTCTGTGACGGCAGATTTACAGTCTGCTCCCTTTGGCCGCTCGGGAATCCCACCATAGGATATACATATTGGCTCTGTCATGAACGACAGGGACGCGCATCATAGCAGAAGCTTCAGCCGTGTAAAGTATTGATGTGGAAATAATGATTGTTTGTTGTTTTTTTCAGCATGAAATGCAGATTATTCGAACTTAATGGAAATGGCGGTGCTTTACCACCGCCATTTATATCATTGCGAAAGTGCTTAAAGAATGACGGTTCTGTTTCCGTAAACAAATACGCGTTGTCCCAGAACCCGATATAATCCGTGGCTCAGCACATTTTTTTCAACGTCTCGCCCGGCACGCATCATGTCTTCAGCACTGTATGTGTGATCTACATGAATAACGTCCTGCATGATAATGGGCCCTTCATCTAAATTATCGTTTACGAAATGAGCTGTCGCGCCGATGATCTTCACCCCACGCTCGTAAGCCTGATGATAAGGGCGAGCGCCAATAAAAGCAGGTAAGAATGAGTGATGAATATTAATTATCCGGTTTGGATAATGGCGCACAAAATCAGGCGTAAGGATGCGCATATACTTAGCCAGAACGACATAATCTGGGTTAATACTGTCAATCATTTCAACCACTTGTTTATCATGGTCTTCACGAGTTAGCCCTTCATGACTGAGCAAATGAAAGGGGATATCAAAGCGCTCAACCAGCGTACGCAACGTATCGTGGTTGCCGATAACGGCAGCGATTTCTACATCAAGTCCACCGTATACACTCTTCATCAAAAGATCGCCCAGACAGTGGGCTTCTTTGGTGACTAAAATAACTATTTTTTGTCTTCCCGCTTCATTTAATTCACGGACAGAGCCTTCTGGTAAGGCATCATCAAGGTCGGCCAGCAACGTTTCATCATTGAAGAATCCTTCCAGCTCGGTACGCATAAAAAAGCGTCCGGTACGATGATCAACAAACTCATTATTTTGAACAATATTCAGTTGGTGCTTGTAACAGATGTTAGTTATTTTTGCGATCAGACCTTTAGCATCAGGACAAATCGTACGGAGTATTTTTCTTTGCATGGCGCACTTAACCTTTGATGTATTTGCTATTTTATCACTATGGGATAAATCGTTATTCAGCATAACGAATAATTTTATTCGGTTATTTCCCACAACATTTTTTATATTTTTTCATTGAACCACAGGGGCATAGCTCATTACGACCAACCTGAGGCTTAATGCCTGAAGTATAATACCAGCTTCCATGCAGTTTGATAAAATGAGAACGCTCGTGGAGTGAATGCTGTTGCTGTGTCTGAGTATCAAGATATTTAGCAACAAACTCAACATAGCTTTCATTGCCTTGTTCTGTAGTTGCAACAATATTTAATCCAAGCCATTGGGTATGTTCAAAACTATGGGCAATGTGAAGCCGCGCGCGATAAATGACAGGTATTTACTGTGATAAATCGCCGCGCTTTCATTTTCCAATGGTGCAATTGAATTACAGTATTATGCATCTGGTTGTATCGGCCATTCAATATCTGGTGCTGTACTGGTATCAATTCGAGTTAATAACACTCGGTAGACCTTCCAAGCTTTCAACGTTGCCACTTCTTCAGTCGAGGCTATATCGAGCTCAATAGCATCTGATAATGGGTTAATAATTAATGTTGCTGTTGAAAGTAATGTTGTTTTCTTCAAATTAGCTTCAGCTATAAGCTCGTCTTTTGATGGAGCTGGTCTATCAATAAGGACAGGCTGGCCATTTTCGATTGAAATAATTTTCCCGTCAGCCTGCCCGTTAATTAATTCCGCATGTTTTTCTACACTGACTTCAACAGCGTTATTGGGAATATCTGTATTTAACACTGAATCATAGAAACCAATTGGGTCGGGTGAAAAAAATATAGTCATATTAGTATCCTATCGCTTATTAGTATCCTATCGCTATGTATCGACCACCCAGTCCGGGTGATGCTGTCCGTGAAACAATAGTGGATCGTGAGCCGGGGCAAGCCGCAATATATGTAACAGCACCTGATGCGGGGGTGTAATCCATCGTTACAGCAGCATGTAGAAATGCGGTGGGAAACGTCACGGGCAGCATAGTTGTAGTATCGCCACTGATTGTACTAACACCGCCCCATTGAATAATTAACCCAGACGGCAGTTTTTGCCAACCTCCATTAAACGCAGGATTAAAAGACCAACTGGGAGCTAGTCTTAACACGGCATCACCGGTTGCGTGCCACACTTTAACTTGTTCAACAATGAAGGTCGCGCTCTCAGTAGGTTTTAACGTGAGAGTTGTTACTGTTGACATAGGGATGGATATACTGTTGGATGAGTTTCCAACGGAAATGGTGATATTGGTATCTTTCACATTCCAGATAGTTATTGTTTGACCACAACCCACGATATTACTTATATCAGGTAATGTGTAGGCTGATGGTGAGCTATAGTCCACCCAAAAACGAGCTCCAAATTGTGCTGTGGTTATCTTGCTAGTAGTTAACAGACTTACATTACTATAAAAATTACCTTTGCTCTGTAGAGTTTTGGGGTTAACAACTTTCTCTGTACTTCCCCCGTCAAGTACCTCACTTACTGTCGCAAAAGGAATACTACTCAATTTACTATCAGCTAAATCATATGCCTTCTTTACGGCACTGGCAGTAGCTGCATCAGTACTTGAGTCACTGTTCGTTGCTGAGCTTAATTTAACAATACCCGCCGTTGTCGTTGAGGCCGCCCCAGTTTTACCATCTAGCGCCTTTTTTAAATAAGCAGTCCGGTTAGTCAGGTTGCGTAACGGTGCATTCATAACTCCACCGGGGCCACCTAATGCCCGGTCAGACGTTTCTAGCTGTCTAACTCCTTCCCATGCTTCTTGCTCTGGTAAATCAGCCATTGGATATGCTCCCTAAGTTATATTGGCCATCAAGGTATTTGGTACCATCAAGACGGAATGCCGCCTCCTGGTAGTCGAGACTTTCTAAGTAGCTTCGGGCAGGTGTAAAAGCGATAATAGCTTTGCGTAAGTTGTCGGCCTGATCGTTGGTAATGGCCTCTTTTAGGATTATCCGGTATCTGGCCCAAGCTGAACCATCACCCAGCACATGAGAACCATCGAGCAGAACGGAGCCGTCCAACGTCCAGTCATAGATGTTTTCTATCAGCTCAACTTCACCGAACCCAAACCGTCTTATGACCTCACGAACTGCCCAAGGGGTGCCTTTATAGCGGTGAAGCTCGATAGCACCTTTAATCAGGCTACGTTTTGCATCGTCAGATTCAACTAACTCCCATCCATCACCTAACAGGCTGAACTGTTCGGCTAAAAAAGGGAAAACGGCAGAGTTAACAAGGTCAATCAAGTAAACCAGAACAACTTCCAGCTCCAGTTCATCAAATATCTCTTCAGCCATCTGACTGAGAGCTGCAAAACGAATATCACCGGCTAATGGGGGCGATATATGGCTGCTATTCATCACTGATACCTACGGGAAGAACCTGAATGCCAGTACAGACTGCCCATTCATAAGGTTTAACGACACGTTTAGTCGGGCTATTCAATGTGATGTCATATATGCCAGAAACAGAAAGCGTTTTGCTTACCTGATGAGGAACAATATCAATCCCAAGCCTCAGCGCTCTTGCCGTTTCCCATGCTGTTATCGCTTTTTCAGCAAGGCTGATTGTTGTGGTGACATCAGCGGAGCGGTACAACGTCAATTCAGCGTTAATATCGTATTCAACTATCTCAGGCACCTTGACTAAAACACGGTCATTGATAGGACGTTTTTTCTCAGAACTGAGCTTGGTTTCAATAAGCTGAATGAGCTCCACTGTTGGAAGCCCATCTTTGGTTAATGGGTATATCCAAACTTGCCCTGGCGGTATGCGGTTATCCAAATCAGGGCCAAGAACGACCACATCAATAATGGATTGGTGAACGGATAAGGCGTGAAACTTATAAGCGCCATAACTCCCGGCGCTGGTATAACCTTCAGGTGCCAACATCATCCGCTCACGTAATGCCGGCGTGGTTTCCTCATCATCACCGCCAGCGGTAGTACTGATATTACTGACCAATAAACCCGCATCCAGAAAACGTTCTGATTTGTTGATTTTGCCGGGGAGATATCCATTACCCTGTTGGCCAACAACCTGGCAGGTTGCGCTAACATCCGCCGACAATGAGCCAGCAGGAATAACAACATCCAAATCCGTACTGAAGGAAACGCTACCATCTTCATTACCGACGACAGTAAACATAGGAATGAAAATATCCTGAGTAATGGCTGCATCGAATTGCCAACGTAACGTACAGCGTGCTGGTTGTGCGGGCAAACGGATAACACCAACCAACTCCGCCAGGTAATCAATAATGGGGGCTTCACTGAAGCGGGGTAGCATTTGTTCCCCAGTGTGTTGAATTCTGGCTAATGTACGGGTTTTGGCATAAGCCAGTAGATTAATAAACAGATGCTCAATCTGAGCCGGGTACAATTTTTTACCTGATATCTCTTCATATCGGGTAATCAAATCCAGCTCAATAGCTTTGGGGTCAATGCTGACAAACTCAGGTGGTGCTAGTTCGCTCATAAGCGACCTCACTTTCTTCTATACCGTCTGCCACTTTCCATTTAACGCGTAAGGTGACCTTGGAACTGTCTATATCAACAATAACCTGAATAACTGTTACTCTCGGCTCCCAGCGCTTAATAGCCTCCACAGACTCACGGACAAGGTAAGGTGTGATGAGATTGGCTGGCCAGTCGATGTACTTATTGATATCAGAACCAAACTCAGGCCGATGTGGGTCACTCCCTTTAGGTGTTAATAGAATGACCCGAATCGCCTGGTTTAAATCCGACAAGCCTTCAACGACAGAACCGGGAATTCCCAGTTCTGGTTGCCAATGCGCTGATGTGATGGAGTTCAGTATTTTCATACGGCTATGATAGCTGGATGGGGGAATACTGATTTTAATGAAGGTTAAAAAGACTTATTGCGGCTGGCCCGTTGATGATGAACCTGTTTGAATGCCGGGATGAGTATGGTTTTTTAATGAGATACCATCGGCGATAACATCACCCGTCACATTAACAACACCAATAACCGTTGTACCGCCAGCTCCTGCATTAATGGCTACACCTGATGCGGCATTGATTGTGACACCAGCAGCGGCGTTAATCGTTACGCCTGCCGGAGCGGTTATATTCACAGTGCCTTCTGAGATACTGAGATCCAGCTTATGCTCTGAGGGGGAATAAGAAAATTTTGTACCATCCTTATATTCCATATAATCAGTATCATCATCCTCGATAGGTGGCGGTTCCGCCTCAGAATAAACAGCGCCAAGTAATACACCACCTACACCATCATCTTTAAGAAGGATAGCAACCGGCGTACCCAGTTCGACAGGACAACGGCGCTTTGATTTTTTGGAGTATCCCTGTGGGACTTGTAACCAATAAGAGGTCAGCCCATTTTCATGAAGGTCAACCCGGATACGACAGGTTTTAGCGTTCCATGCGGAGACAGTGCCATATTCAAGATTCATTTTTTCCCCATTTGTCCATTCTTCACATCATAGATAACGACTTTCTTTTTAGGTGTGGATGTAGATGATGTGGACTTAGATTTATCCGCTTTGACAGTGACAATATCGGCCTCTCGGATGCGGCAGATATCCAGGGCGGTATTCCATCCCCCGGAACGGTCTAATTGGTGCTGTGCAGATTGGATAAGGTAGTCACCATTCAGTTCACCACCGGCTTCCAGTGTGATTGAATTACCACTGAGATAATTAGGATTACCCATTAAATCAATATTGCCGCCAGTACGCTCTCGGTTAGCTTTTGCCAGTTCTGCCTGAGCCTTAGCCGTGGCCACTTCAGGAGAAGTCGAACGGGTTGAGGTTTTGATGGTGTCGGCGCTGGTTGTTGACTTGCTAACGCTAGAGTCTTTCGCCGTCATTTCACCGTTCTTAACATCATAAGTAACGGTCTTGTTCTTAGCGGGATCGTGTGACTTAACCTCCACCGCTTTGGGTACCTGTTTAATCTGGTCACGAATATGGCCACCGGAAATATCTGTTAACTTGAAGGTGGCCACAGAGGAAAGGCGTAAAAGCTCAGAAATGGCATGAAAAATTAGCTTACTGCCTTCAATTTTGAAAGCATAGTCATATTCATCAGCCAGTTTTTTAAGAAACTCAATATCAGACTCTTGCTGCGTCAACCGGTCTAAAGCGATAGGTTCAATAGCGCCAACTAAGGTTAGACCCTGACGATCTGCTATTTGTTTAGCGATTTTATCCAGCGTCATTTTTTCATAGGCACGGGCAGTTTTCGTTCTGACTGAATTCTTGATACCTACCGCCTGAGCGGTAATGGTCACCGTGCTGGGTGAGAACTGAAAATCGATATCGTTAATCTCGAAAACGCCAATCTGGCGGCGTTCCTCTCCCAACCACCCCAGCTCAAAGGTCAGTTCATCACCCTGGCCGGGATACCATTCGCCATACCAACGGCCGTCAATATTTTCTAACGCAATAGACAACTCATCAGCCTGACCACTAAGAAAATCGGTATAAGTAATCGATATCAGGTAAGCAGCCAATTCACTGCTGATGTCTTTCTTTTCATATAAAAGCCGAAAATCAGACACCGGCACGTTATTTTTTATGACTTCCATGGCGGCATTCCTACTGAAGATGGTTTGCTTTCCAACAGCGGGATAGCAATGGTTATTCCAGCCTTAAATGTGGGTGTGATGGCCACATGGCGATTAGCGGCAATGATTTGAGGATAAAGATAAGCATCGCCATAATAGCGCCAGGCGAGTTGATCCCAACGTTCACCCTCAGTCGTGATATGAAACCGGTATTGCTGGGTCATGATAATAGTCTCCGGGTGGCCACGCCGACGCTCAGCGCCAGCGCGTTGGAACTGGCGTTTTCCAATGAACTTGAGGCATTACCCATGCTATCTGCCGCACTATCGAGACGATCCCAAATCGATAAACTGTCATCTTTCAGATAATCTACAGCCTGGCGTACATCATCCAATGCCTGTTTACCGGCATCGACGAGCTCTTGGCCATCTCTGAACACATCCGCTAAACCTGATAACTGTTCCAGTGGCCCGATAGCGCCACCGGTAATTGATGACAGTTCGGAGAGCGCGCCTAGCACTGATAGTGGATTTTCTTTAATCTCGTGATAAGCATCGATACCCGCATTAATCACATTCATGGCGGTCTTGGCATAGCCGATCGCTTCCTGAGCCATATTCTTCAGGTCAGTTCCGGTCTTAGCATCAACATAGGTCAGAAGAGAACCCAGCAATCCTTCACCCGGTGCCGCACGGGTAAATTCACCGGTATATTCTCTTAATGTCAGACTGACCGTGGCAGAGCGAATACGGCCACCCGGAGTGGTGGTGTTGGCGTTGGTATCAACGTTGGCGATGACATACGGCACTTTATAATCACCATCCCCCATAACCAGCGCCATGGGTTCATGTTTTTCTTTTGCTTCCCTGAGTAAACGTAACTGAGTTTCGGTCTTTACCAGATGGGAATGGAACAGAACTTCAAAGGTAATCTCATCCAGTTCGTCGCCGACATACTCCAGTTTTGGCTTACCTTGAATAAGGGCGTGTTCGGCCCACGTCACCGACGAACGATGGCCATAGGCATGGGGGCTGCTCAGAATATCAAATGAAAAATCACCTAAAATGGCCCAGCGTTTCATCCGTTAATTCCTTTATAAGCACTGCGATTAGTACGATGTTCATACTCTTTCATCAGCCTCTCAAACTCGCTGAAGCTCATCTTTAATGCATCGTTAACCTGTGACCTAACATCACTATTACCCTGAACGGTAATCTGAGGGGCAAACGTGATGCTCATTCCTGATGATGAACTGGCGAACTGTTGACTGCGAATAGCATCGGCACCCGGAGACTGAATACCTGGTACATTATTATTGAGTAAGTTGGGGGCTGATAAGGTTGGGCTGGCCAGAGGGATGTTCGTGGCTGAAGCTAAATCGAGAGCCGCTTTACCAACCATCCCAGATTGATTGTCGATACCAATAGCAGCACCTTCAGAAATGTTTTCCCCAAAGCCAATGAACACTTTGCTGGGGGAATTAATACCTAACTGCTCTTTAAACCACCCACTGACAGAGCTACCGACACTGGTAATAGAATCTTTAACAGCGGCCATCTTGCTGGTAATACCGCTGATTAAACCATCTAGCAGCGCTTTCCCTGCATCGGCAAATGAACCAGGTAGTTCAACGCCAAACCAGCTTAAGACGCTGCTGAATAGGCCCTTGAACATACTCAGTGGAGACCAACTGGTGATTTTATCTGAAGCGCTCTGAATACCACTGCTGACCGAACCGGTGATAGTGTCCCAAGTATTACTGAACCAGTCGGAGATACTTCCCCAGACCGTTCTGATAGTTTCCATCGGTGACCAGGCGAACGCGGCTTTAATCCCTTCTGAGACTAAACCGACTGCTTTGAACATAAGCTTCAAGGGGAGTAAAACAATATTGATGGCTTGGCCTAACACCTGACCAAATGACCGCCCAGCGTCCTTGGCGTTCGTCAGTTCCTGAGCCGTAGAGTTGACGGGCTCAAATAACTTAGTAACCCAATCCCAGGCTTTGGATACCCATTCAACCAGCGGCTTAAACAGCTCGCCGACAGGGCCAAAGACTTCAGTAAAGGCGGCACCGATAGGCTCAACGGCTTCGGCAATACCCTCAAATACACCGCTAAAAAAGGCTTTGATGGGTTGCCAGTACTTGTAAATCAGCAATGCGGCCACGGCAATAGCCCCAATCACCAACCCTATAGGGCTTAAGAACATCATTCGCCCAACGCTGGCAAAGGTTTTACCGAGTGTGGTCACTGATGCCGCTATACCAGGGAATACACTGCTGAATCTTGTGCCGGTGGCAGACCCTAGTAACATACGAGCCCGGAATAGCTCTAACTTGGCACTGCTATTAGCCAGCGCAACGTTCAACATGGCCATCGGAGATTTGACAAAAAAGTTCATGCCCCAGGATGCACCCAATGTGGCCACTTTAAGAGCCACGACAGCCGTAGCGGCTCCAACTAGACCAGCAACCAACTTAGGGTTTGCGGCTATCCACTCGGATAAATTTCCAATAATTGGCAACAGCGTATCCACCAACTGGATGACTGGTGGTAACAATGCATCACCCACAGTAATGGAGAGCTCTTTTAGGGTGTTACCAAAGGCTTTAAACTTCTCCATGGGTGAGTCCATACGTAAATCAGCGGTTTGTTGTAATGTACCGGCTGACTCACCACTAGACTTTCCACCATCGCGAATACGGTCATACTCTTCTTTATTCTGCCGGTACCCCAGCACCATATTGACCTGATTGTTATCCTTGAAAATTTCAGATAGGCCAAATTTCTCCATTAGCTCAGCTTGTTTTTCCGCATTTCCCTTGTACTTGCTCATCTCAGCCATACCCGCTTCGCCGAGTCTTTTCTCTAAGAAGCCGCTAGCGATATGCATACTGGCTTCAAACTCGCTATATCCATCAGCCACGGCTTTTTGCATCGAAGCCTGATAATCAAACTCTTTGTTGGGGTCGATAGTTTTGTAGGCACTTGAGAACGCTTGTGCTCGTTTATCGCTGTTCATTTCTGTCAACCAGCCTTTTAGACCGGCCATGGCATTTTCGGCTCCCATCGTGCCATCACCAATTTGTAAGGTGGCGGCAATATCACCCAAGGAATTCATGCCTAGCTTATTTTTCTTAATTTCATCACCAAGCTGGCCAATGGCATTAAACATATTAGCCATGCCATAACCGCCTTGCTTACCCGACCAAATCAGTTGATCAAGCGCCTGGCGCATTTGCTCTTCACTGCCAACGCCCATATCTCGTAATGCCAGAAACGACTCGGCACCTTGATCCATGCTGACGCGTAGCCCGGTGACGGCCTTTCCGAGTAATGGGGTATAAGCCTGGATCTCCTCCATGCTACTGCCGCCTTCCACCAACTGGCCGACACCCACCGAGAGTTCCATATGGCCTTGGTTCGTGCCTTTTACCGCATCTCGAACGACTTTACCCAGTTGGGCTTCATCTTCAGCGCTTAAGCTGCCTTTGATCCGTGCATCCCTCAAGCTATCTTTAAGTTCGGCACTACGGCCAACGCTCTCCCTGAGCATGGTGGCATTCCCCCAGGCCGCAGCGGCGGTACCTATCATTTCCCCGCCCATAGCCTGGCGCTGATCGGCTAACGCCTTTTGTTTGGCCATGGCGGCATTGAGCTTGGTTTGTTTGGTTCTTAATCGGTCAAGGGATTGGCCCAGGCGCTCATATTGGGTACGCAGTGCTTGAATATTACGGGTGGGGTGGCTCAGAGCCCGGCTCATAATCTGGCCTAGGCGCTGCTGGCGCTGGGATAAGGCTTCAGTGGTTCGGCCTAGCCGGTTAACGGTAGTATTGGCATTACCAAAAACAGAGCTAAAGGCGTTATCAAGCACCGCTCCCAGGCGTAGACCTACAGAGATAGTATTACTCATAACGCCTCTATATTATTGATTCATCGCTTCAATGCGCTGGTTATTCCGCTCTTGAGCCAGTTCAAACCACCGCCAGTATTCGTCAACAAAACTCAGGTTATCTATCTCAGCCGGTGACAATCGAAATTCGAGTACCAGCCATTCATCGATAGACTGTAAGTTTTCAGGACTCGTCGGTAGATTCTCCACATAAGTTGCGAAAGGTTTTTGATACCTAAGCGCTATCAGCCAGCGTTAGTGCATCAATATCTTCCATCGTCAGACCAGTCAAAAGAGCAAATAGAAAGGTTTCCGAATCAGCCTGTTCTTTGCTATGGCGCTGGGCTTTACGCATGTCACCACGGGTAGGTACACGCATAACCAGTTCACTTAGGGTTTCGCCGGTACCGAGGGTAAGAGAACGTAATAAAGGGATTTTGGTATCAGTGAGAAAATCAGCTTTCTTGCTCATATTCAGGCTCCAGAAGAGAACTAAAAGGAAAAACTATTGAGCCCTGATTCTGTAGCTTATTGATTGACAGTTATTTTAGCGGGGTTTAAAAAAACACCCGGAACATGTCCGGGTATTTGAGCAGTAATGTGAATACTGACTATTGGCCAATATTAGCTCGATATTTAGCAAGTTGGTCTTTACCATCCACCCGATAAATATTGGTGAGGTAATCTAACATCAAAGTCTCTTTCCCATTCACGAGCTGTCTGATTGATGTCACGCTAAAGGGTGTTTCAAACGTTGTCGCCTCTCGGGGTTTATAACTACCGAGTTGGTATTCTTTGAATGCTACCGTCATGAGTGTAACGAGGGGCAACTGATCAACTCACCCCTGGCTTGTATGCACGTCAATATTGCTACGGCATTGCAGAGAAACTGTTGTAAACGGCGTAGCAATTTTACTGACGGCATCTTGATAAAGGGAGTTCCAGACTATCTTTCCCTCCACCTTATCTAAACCATCGGGCAGTTCAATCACACCAACAAGTCCAAGGCCGTTAAAGTCGGACATGACCGTTTTGACACTGCCTAAATCAACTTCAGATGCTTTTGCCAGATAGCTGTTACCGTCAAGATAAACCGCCGCATTATTAATTCTGTGCGCTTGAAAACCCGCCATAATCAGTTACCTCCTTTCAGGGCTGCAAGATATTCACCGGTAATCTCTGACTCATACGTGATGCGCTCCATGGGTGGTGGCGGTGTCATCTTGTACTGAAACAGGACATTTCCCAGTTCTAATTGAGTTTGAGGGTTGCGTTCTGCGTCATACCAGCACTCGCCACCCAATAGTGCGCCATCACCAATCAGCTTTCTAAAGAACTGATTGACCGATTCAACGATGGCATCAATGACGGCCTGTGTGATGGGGCATATCCACAAACTGTAGGGATGAATAGCGGATACTCTCATCAATGATGTCTTTAACCCGACGAACCGGAGATGAAGTTCTTCATATGGGTCGTCGATGGCCAGGCTGCGGAGCGGTTTCCCCAGGAACGTAAACCGGTACCAAAACTGTTGAAGACAGTCACGATGCCATTTTCATTCAGAAGATTGGACTTCACTATTCGGGTCATCAATACGGGCAGACAGTGAACGTTCAGCACCGACAATACCTTTAAACTCCGTATTGGATGGACTCCACCAGTAGCCGCGCTCAAGGTCTTTTGCGGCCATAAGCCCGGCTTGGCGCTGTGACATTGGTTCTAAAAAGTTACTATTGGTCGCTGAATCATAGACCTTCAGATGTGGGTAACAGAGAATAGCCCGATCGCTGGAGGTCGCAAAGTTGATAGTACCCATCGGGCCACGACCACTGATAGCCTGATTAGGCGTGGTACCAATCGGTGCATCGATTAATGCCATAGCACCATATTTATCAGCAGCGGCAATCAGCTCAGTACTGACACTGTTTAAGGTACTAAAGCCCGGTGCAATAATGAGTTTGGCAAAGAAACCATATCGGTTATAGGCATCTTCCAGCGCATTTAAGCCGGTGCGATTTCCAGCCGCATTAACTGCACCAATAATCTCAGCCGGTGTCACTTTACTTGGATCGGCATAGGTATAGTCAACCATGACGGTGCCTTTTGCCGGAATACTGCCAGTGGTCATTCGGATCAACTCACCAGTGACCAGATTGATGGTGTAATCCGTATCTACCACATGAGTGACGTTATCGGCTTTTACGACAGCAGAAATAATGGCGGCATGAGGTAGAGAGGCCCGATTATTCACACCAAAGGTTATTGAATGGCCAGTGGCCTCATTACGGTGTTTATCCGGGTCAAGGACGTTAATGATAAAAACGGTACCGGCACCATGATCGTAAATGGCTTTCAGGGCATACGGGATAGAGAAATTGCTTAACCGAGGGCCGAATTCAGCACCGGCGCTTTCAGACAAACACAGAGTTAAATCATTAACTGGCCCACAAGGCGCTGTACCAATTAGCCCAATAACAGCGGATTTAACCACACGGATGGCGCGAGGCCCATTTTCAATTTCAAGGGTTTCAACGCCGTGTAAGAAGTTAGCGGCCATCGTCTTTTTGCTCCTTGGTTTTCGCCTCACCTTTGACGGTTTTAGCGACAGGTGCCAGTGGTGTTAACAGCTTTTGGGCTATTAACGTTTGGGTATATTCATGCTCACTGGGTAACTCTACAGAAAGGCCCGGATAGAGCATGATGTCCTTTTCTTGCTCTGTACCATTAGAGTCAATAAAGCGTACAGTGACGCTACTTTGCGGCCCGTGATACACATAGGGTGTAAATTTCATGGAATATCCTCATAAGCCAAATGGGGTGAAATGCCCATATCGGCCTGTATCTGATTAGTCTTGGTCGTAAAATCCAGAGCGTATTGCCACACCCCAGCGTTCTGAGCCAAAAAGGACTCACTGACAGGTTTAAGCGATACATCACAGTGAGGGGGTATCCAGCCGGTTAGGGTTAATCGCAGTTTATCCAGATAAGCGATAACGCCGGCTTTACCGTGTAACTGGCGAAACATCAGCGTGAGGGGAATGGTCATCTCACGATTCATCCAGGTACTGTCTATCGCCTCATTGGTCGCAAAGCTGCTGCGGGAATAACTGATAAGTACTGCTCCAACAGGATGATTAAGACGATAGTTAGCGGGTTGCTCAGGAAAATACTCGATCGCCAGCTCCCGGCCATGAACCTCTTTCAATCGGTTTAAAATGCCATCTAAGATGTCAATCGTGATACTCATCGCCATTTCTCCAGCGTGCTCTTTCCCCATAGGCGTTTAGATGCCGAAACTCTAAATACGCTAGGCGCATTGGTTTCAACCACGGTATCGTCTATTTTGACATTCAGGGAGATGGCACCTTTCTGGATCTGGCTTAAGGTATCCAGGGCATCCTTTTTGCCATCTTTGACCACTTCCGGCATAGCCCCTTCAGGACGGCGCTGATAAAGCCAGTAACGGGCCAGATACACTACTGCATCACGAATGATGGTCGGAACGGATGACAATGGCAGAGGGTAACGAGAGACTAAATAACCGTCTGCCAGCTCTTCTGCATAGTTGATCGCATCCTCCAAAACGGCTGCATCATAATTTTCCGACGCTGGATCATCGTGGGATAGCCAGATTAGCGTTTGTTTGGGAACTGCCCGTTCCAAATCACTCAGTGTGCAGTAGCGCATGGCCGTTTCCTTAGCTCATCTTCAGTTCAACAAGGGCTTCAGGGTAAGTACAAATGGCCAGCGGGTTAGCCTGGGCTTCTAAATCCCAGCCTTTACCCATGCTGCGTTCTTCCGCTTTGGCATATAACGCTAAACCAATGGTGTTGACCGTCTCGTTGTAGTTCGCCGGGGCGTTGTACATCTTATAGACACCGCCTTTGGCGATAGGAAAGACTCGCGCAACCTTGTCCGAAAGGAAGTTTTGATTGGATACCGTGGCGTTATACTCTTCAAATTCGATACCACCGAACGTAAAGCCTTTACGCATATCACCACCAAGGCGATCGGCCGCTTCCTGATAGTTGGCATAGGCTTTTTGTACATTAGGGTGAGCAACAAAGGCATCAAACCAGTCCTTGCCACAGAACGCCTTATAACCTGTCACCAGTGCGCCGGTCAGCTTTGACTCACTATGGCGTTTAGCATCCGTTAGAAGCTTACGGACATCGGTATCTTCTACGCTGAAAGGTACATCAATGCTTTTTTGTGTTACGCCAAACTCTTTATACAGGTCATAGATAACGGAGCCATCAGAATCCAAAATACGGCCACACAAGGCACCAACACGTTGGAATTCACGGGTGACTTCCAGGCTGTTTTTCATCGTTTCCAGCTTATTGTTGATGGTTTGTGCCTGATAGTCAGTTGCATCGTTGTCGCCAAAGGAATTAAAGTTTTGCAAGTCAGACGGTAACAATTGAGCTGAAGCGGGTAAGTGGGTAGTTTCAAAAGTACGGCGTTTGGCCTTACTGTTTTTAACCTGCGTTGGATCTTCATCACGGCCAATATTCTTGACCAGGAATAAACGACCATCACGGCTTTCAATCAGAACGGACGTGGTGGCAATCCCTTCTTCTTCAAAAATACCCAATTCACCCGCACGGGTCGGGATGGCTGGGATTTTATTGATGGCTGCCGTTAGCGTAGTAACGGTAAACATATCTGCTAAATTCATTCTCTTTTTCCTTTATGCCTTAAGTGGCTAAACAGGGGTTAAAGCTGCTCTCTGGCAATAATGCCCAGCGCTTCCAACTCGGTGTATGCCGTGGTCTTTTGTGCATCAGTAACACCTTCAGGCCACACCAGACCATCAATGGCCACCACGGCACCACGTGCAATCACTGCACCAAGACGTTCACCAGTCGTGGTATCGATATGCTGTGCCAATACGGCAGCGGCTTTTTTTGCAGCACCTGTGCCCGCTAAATCAATGGCATAATATTTACCGGAGACTTTGGCCAGAACGGTTCCCAGCTCATATTTTTTATCCGCTACAATCATGCCCCGGTCTTTTGTCCAACCCGGTTTCACTTCAACCAACAGAACATCACTTAATACTTTCGGTTCGTTATAGGTAGTCATAATTTAAGGTGCTCCTACTTATTACGGCTGGCGCGGCGTTCTGCATCAGCTAATAGTGGGTTAACAGAGGTGTTTTTTCGGCGCTGAGCTTTTCCGGGCCACTTCGCTAAAATCCACTACATCAGGTAAAGAACGAATAAACGCCTGAAGAGCTGGCGTAAGCGGTTTGTTCTTACCACCTTCACTAAATTCCAACTTACTGGTACCGCGCTTTTTAGATGCGGCTTTAAGCATGGCTCTAACGGCTGCACGGTGGCTAGGCTTAACCTTGCGACGAATCACTTCGGCAAAATCAGCACTCTCACCATCAATTTCCAGCTCTTCCGCTTGTTCCAGTAGCTCTTCGTTTTCTGCTTTTAATCGCTGATTTTCTTCCGACACAGCCACTAACTGAGCGGCGACTTCCGGTAAAATTTCATCCGCACCGGCATCCTGAATAGCGGCAGCACCTTCTTCGGTAATGATTTCAGCGGCCTTTTCTTCACCCAGCTCTTTAGTCAGAAAAGCGACTAGTCGCGCCAGCAAACCTTTTTTATCGGTTGGATTAGCTGCATCAGCCATATTGGTATCCTCATTAAGATTTTCGTTAAAACACACAATACCTTGTCCACCATCCGCAAATTCAATCGCCTTCAACCCCTTTACGGCAGGTGGCATAGCCCCCAGAAAACCAACGTGGCGCAGGTAATAAACGCCAGGTACTGGATTACTAGGTTCATCCGGTTCGTAAAAGGAAGGTGATATCTTTTTAAATCGGGCAGAACGGACGAGTTCAGCAAATGCCTCATCAACCTGATGGGGTTCAATGAAGAGCCCTTCAGGTGTGGCAATCATTTGCTTTACCCAACCATAGGCAGGGTTATTGTGTTTCGGGTGGCCAACAACCAGCGGTGCTTCATGCAGATCCATATTGTAGGCGCGAACGGTGGCTTCAAAGTCTTTCAGGGTGAAAGAGATAGGTTCGCCTTCCATCGGCTGATGGGTACCAGGCTTAAAGATATGGATAAGTTTGGACATTAATATTCACCATGCTGTTGTTAGTCATGGCTACCATGTCAAATTATCCGGTTTGGTGATTTTAATCGGGGTTAAATAAGAGACTGAGAGATAGAGATTTAACGAATCCGTAAAGGGTAGATAAGAATGGCGGCTGAAGTGGGCCTATATCGATTTATAATAGCCTTTTAGCGATGTAAACGAGCAAAGACAGATAAAGGCTGGTTAAACAGGTGAAAACAGCTTAGCCCGCCTTAAATTGGCGATTAATCTGATGTTCCCGCTGCTCTGGCTAAATGGTTAGACAGCAGATTCAATAATATCTTCCTCATCTTCAGACGACAGACCGATGTAGGGCCGTGCTTCAATATCCCCCCAGGGCAGAGGTACACCATACCGAGTTTGACCATATTGGCCTTTTTTCGCCCCAAAATGTTGGGTGCCGCCGTACTCCATTAGCGAACCAAGCAGCACGTGATTAGCATCAGACTGGTAGTTAATCTGAGTAGACAGGCTCCGAGTATCACCAATCAGTGGCCTGGTATCCCGCTTATTGGCCAGCGTCACGTCACTGTTTGCGGCCCATTGTTCACCTAATGGCCCCATACCCACTTCAAAACGGCGGCGGGTACTGTTAAGCAGGATTTCACCGATGTTTTTAAATACCGGTGTCAGGTCTAAACCCGCCTGTTCAATCTGGCTCAGTAGTTGGTTAACCGGCGCACTGTCGAGTTGTACGGTAATTTTGGCCATAACTATGCTTGATCCATTTCAATATAGGTACCGGAGGCGGTTGGCTTCGCTCGAACGTTCCACGATTTACCTGAAATATTCACAACGGTTTGCCTCTCACCCTGACTGTTCTGCTGCCACTGGGCGTTATCTAGCTGGGTTTGGAGCTGGCGAAAGTCAGATGGACTTAAATCAGGGTATTGAGTCCGTAGCTTCATGATAGATTGTCGGCTTAAGGTCAGCACCGGGCTCTTAACCGCCATTTCGACCATTTGCTTACTGTTCATCACAGCCACAGGCCATTCCCCCTTCAGACGACCATTGTAAAATGACAGAAACACATCAGAATTAATGAGTTTTTCGACGTTCTTTCTGGCAATGGCTGAATCCAGAGTATTGAGTTTCTGCTTATTGGCTGCCAGGGCATTTTGGGTGGCGCTCTTACCGGGGGTATAGTCAAATCCGGGCATCACACCTTCAGGAACCAGACGTTGTTCACCGGTATTGGTATCGGTATAAAGCTGAGTTTTTCGGGCTGGGGCTGTATCCGGGCCGGTTTTACCCAGTTTTTTCAAATCCCGCTCACTACAGGATTCGACAATACAGTTACACCCGAAACCGTTCGGGGGATAATGTTCATCCCAGAAGGGATCATCGGCAGGAAGCACCAAATTATGCCATTTGGCGTGCTCTTCTCTGGGGTTAATCACTGAACGGTGAAGATAACGCCAGTAAGGGCGTTCTGCTAAAACATCTGGGTCGGTAAGCTGAGCATAACGACCCGCTGCATGGGATGATTTCAGGTTTTGAGTATAGATAACCTCGGTGCGCCAGGCTTTACCGGCTTTACTGCCTTCACCCGTCCAGCCTTTCCAACCTTGTTTCTCTACTACCTGATCAAAGTTCTGACGGAACCACTGGATGCTCTTACCTTCATCAATAACACTTTGCATCGCCTTCTTCAGGTCATTAACCAAATCAGCTTTCATCGCACCGGCTACAATAAAACCATGGTCATGCTGTTCTCTGGAAATATCATCCCAGCGCTCACTGGGGATAGCTAGCTTCTGTTTGAAGTAATCACTCTGCTGGTTAAACTTTTGCCCGAAAACACCTTTAACGGCCATTATTCACCTCATCACGACCTTGTAAGTTAATCACGGTAAATGCGCTGGCCATCGCTTGGGCTAGCTCATCTTCAGACAGATTATCAAACTCAGCCAATAGCCGTTCCTGAAGCTCTTCCATATTCTTGGCTTTCTCTGCAAAACTGCGAATACGCTCAATCCAGCCATCAATAATGGGTTGAGTCTCCCGGCTTAATTGGTCTGCGACAGCTGCCACGGTATCGTTGGGCTTTTTCGGTTTTTCAGCAAATGAGGGATAGCCCATACCGGCTGATGGTGGAAGCTGTTCACCTAGATCGCCTTCTTTTAAGTTATATTCGCGAATGAAGTATTCGTTGGTAAAATTAGCGCCAGCCGTTTTAAGGATTTGATCGCGTTCGGCTTGAGTTTTATCAATCGTTTCCGGCGACCACATAGACCAGACTGGAGGCTCTTCTTCCTCAGAGAAATTGAGCTCAACGGTCCAGCGGGTTAAGGTGTTCATGGCTTCTGTCACCAGTTCGGCATCAGCATCCCTGATATCTTCAGTCACTGTTAGTCCTGCCTGAGCACTCGCATTGGTGGTATCGGCTTCCGTTGTCTGATTCGTTCCTGTCAGGGCAATACTGACTTCAGAACGGCAGAACATCATAAGGCGTTCATAGATATCGGCGCTGCTGCCTTTACCTGCGGCTTCTAGGATTTCAATAGAACTGTCGTCAGGAATAGCGGCAACGGCATCCTGAACCATTGCTTCAAGGCTATCCAGTAACGCATCCACCTCTGTATTATGGGTATTGCGTGGGTGTTTACCGACCAGGAATGGGCTACCGTACTTCTCGGTAAACTTGAGCCAGAACTCGAATCCACCACGCTTAAATGTGGTTGGCCAGAAACAACGGCTCAGGTCAGCAATGCCGTAAGGGTTCTCATAGGTAGCATCTTGGCGAACTAAGATAAACTTACGCTCAGGTAATAAAATACCGTCTTTATCCTCTTTGGTACGCATACGCAGACGGTTTTCATCATCAAAGAAAAACCACTCCGCAGGCTTGGCCACTACGTCCACCGGCACAATCTTGTCATCAACATCAGACCACATCACCTCAAGCGGAGTGTAGCCATAGAGTGGTGCATCTAATGCATCACTGATGACGGTTCTCATTTTTAGCTTAGAAAAGACCTTTTCAACAAAGTCTGCGACCTGCGTTTGTGACTGTTCCCGGTCAAAACCGTATTCAAGGGCAAGAACGGCTGACTTACGGCGACGAACGCAACCACCTACGTGAGCATCAGCCGTCAAATCACGATAAACCTCGATACTTTTGCCCATTTTACGCAGGACAAGATCGGGATTTTGTAATTTTCCACTAATCCCTAATGAGCCATTAACGCGTGAACGGGTCGCTACAGCCTCTTTGGATGGTCTGTTTAGCTCGGAGAAAGAGACAAACTCATTCGGACTAACCCAAATACCCTGACTCATTATTTGTATCCTTTTAACAGTTGTGTGGTTGCCCGTTTACCACGTGAATGGGCCTTGACCGGGCCTTTACTCATTTCAATGGAGGCATACCAGGCTAAAACCAGTGCAATGGCCGTGTCACCATGGCGATAGAGCTCTGGTTCTTTCAAATCTTCTTTGCGAACAGACGACAGCATAGGAATACCGTCAATCTCTTCTATGGAGTGAATATCCTGTTTGACGTTATCGTCAGCGGGTAAGGTGATAATGCCGTCCTCAAATCCCTGGATCATCTTAGGCATCCACGTGCCATACCATGAGCGGCTTAAACTGACCTGAGCAATGCGGTCATGACCAAATTCGTCAGCGGTATATTCAGCCAATGTCTGGCCGGGGCCGGTAGCATCCATCGCACCAGAGAAGCGTTGAATAGCCCGGAGTAAATGCCAGAGGATTTGCTCCTGCTGGCGAGTGGGCACCTTGTGCATTTCGATAATTAGGGGCACATCACGGTAAAGGTTTGGCAAGGTGGCCATCAGTAAAATGGATGAAAAGTCACGATGCCGGGCAAAGTCATCACCAAAGGAATAACGTAAGTTTTTATCTAACCTAGCGATAACCGGATCTAGATAACGCTTGATCCAGTCTTCAGCAAAAGCGGTTCGCTCAAACATGGGCTTTTTAGCAAAGTCATCATCCAGAACCAGACGTAGCACCACGCGATCGGGACTGGGTGGCATGGCGTTTTCAATCCAGACACCCGGAATACACACACCATTACCATCACGCGGAATAGCATCAAGTTCCTCACGCATTGCCGCTTTACGGGGGCCATACGCGTTACGAATCCGGGTATACCAGGCTTTTTTGCTTTCGACTGTTGGGACTTCACCTTTCATGAAACAAACGCGCTCAAAGAGTCCGTTCGCCACAGCATCATCAAACGTCACCCGATATACAGAGGCATCAGGCCCATAAAGACCATTTTCAATATCATTAACAAACTGATTGAATGGATTACTTTTACCCTTGTGGGAAGAGATAACGATAATGCGCCCACCCCAAATTAGCAGGGCAGTAGCTGCATCCAGTACCCCTTGAACATCTTGATGGAATGCCGCTTCATCAATAATAACCAACCCTTGTAAACCTCGGATATTCGCTGGGCGGGATGAGAGTGCGACAACCTGATAACCGGATGAATAGCGGATACGGTAAGCGGTTATATGGCGGGTTTTACCGTTCTCATCCTGATCTTCAAATAAGAACTCTTCGATGCTGGAAACTGAAGCACTTTGCTGTTCCGCAATAACACGGGAGAATTTGGCACAGTACCCAATGAACTCTAAGCCTTTTTCCTTGGTATCACCGATATAGAAGACATCCATACCCCCAATCGCTTTCTGTGATGCCGCTGTCAGTACCGCCTCAAAGCCAAAGGCAAAGGTAATACCGGTACGTCTCCCTTTAGGTACGGCGAGAATAGAGGTTTTAATCTTCAAAACCTCAATCTGGTGCGCCATCAGCACACCCTCAGCCGTTGGGTTAAAGTTATTGGGAATATCACGCGCACGGGACGGTAATTCGTCCCATTCAATAACACGTAAGGTTGAGGCTAGCGGCTTCATCACTTGATCCCCAAGATTTTCTCACGCCAGAATTGAACGGCATTCTCATCCAGCCCTTGAGCTTTCGCTTCTTTTTGAAGGTTTGACTCTTGCTCACGCAAGAGCTTATCTCGAGTGACTTTCTCAATTTCCTGACGCTCTTTGAGGCTCATGGTTCGGGCCTGCATGGCTGCTCTAGCTGCACGAGATAGCTCACCCACTTCTTTAATTGAAATATCATCGCGCTCGTGGGCATTGAAGGCTGCTCGGGTGGCCAAAGTTGTTACTGCCTGAGCTAATAGCGCACCGGCTTTATCACCAATACCATCCCCCAGTTCATCAACCAGAACGCGGGATGCGGTCTCTATTTCCCTTAGGCTTTGAGTCATTTCCTCAAAGCCAGCACGGTAGCGGTAGAGACTAGAACGGCTTGGTGCATCAGTTTGTGGGTATTTAGCCCTGATATTCTCCAACATTTCATCCAGCGTTAGTCGGTCATCGCGTAGCAACTGTTCAATATGACTACGAACAGAAGGATCAAGTTTGTGGATGGTGGATTTACGTCCCATGATTAAGCCCCCGGACGCTTCACGCCAGGCACAATGGCACGGCCTGAAGAGACATCAAGACCTCTTGGTGTGAGAGTTGCTACAACAACCGTACCAATATCATTCAATGACACCAGACCTTGTTCCTGAAGCCAGTACAATTCACTTTTGATAGCATCACGGCTGGGATAATGGCCATACTGGCTTAAAGCGCTGTATAAAACTGAACTGTTAGCGCTGTATGCGGGCAGTTCTGCCAGTAATCGCAACATCACTAACCGTTGGTCTTCTCTTAAAAACTCGGCATAACTCATGATTGCTTGCTCCTCATCAGGTAGTCATTAACGCGATCAAGCCCTTTTACTAGCGGTTGCATGGTTTCACGCATACCTTGCATTTCTGCCCGGATGGCTTTCATATCCCCATGTAAATCATTTACCAGATTCTGTGACGGGGTATGGCGGATCTGCTCTTCCAGGGCAATAATCCGGGTTCGGAGTTCTAACAGTTCCTTACCGCTGGCAGATTGCCGACTCATCAGCCATGAATAGATACCGATGGCCGCTGTGACTAACCATTGCATGGCACTGAAGCTAAAATTCATATCAGTGAAGTTCATCGTCTCATCCTTTTTTCTTCCATCTGCTGGCAGTCAACACAGAGGGTTGTGCTTGGCAGTAACTGGCGGCGCTTTTCTGGTATAGCGTCACCACAAGCTAGGCATGTTAGGCTGCCAATGCCTTTTGGCTGCTGATTACGTGCTATTAGTGCGCGTTCCCGTTGCTGAGTTTCCAGCTCACTAGCGCGATCAATGTCGTCCATCGTCTGAATCCTGTAGATAATTAAGTAACTCAACGTAGCGCCCGGCACACAGGCCATAGCCGTCATAAGCCTGTTTTAATGCAATAACGATAGCGTCATCACCGTTGTTCTCCGGTGCTGGCAGAGGGAGACAGCCCACTGCCAATGCCGCTGGTAGCAGCCTGATTGGCTCGTAGTCTGGCCTGTTCAAGTTGGTGCATGACATCAGGAGGAAACTCACAGCGATTGCGAGTAACGGTTTTAAGTACATAGCGGATCTCCTGAGTACTATGTTGGTCAGCAGCCGTTCGGGCCGCTATTTTTACCGACAGGGTTTTGCTGGCTCGGTTTGCATTAGTTGCCAACTGCTGGCTGGCAGATACAAACTGACTCAACTGGCTTTGTGCCGATTCAGCTTTACCTTGAGCGCAATCCAATTGGCCTTGGGATAATCCCTGTTGGTAGTAATAGCGGGAGAAACCCAGCACCAGAGCAATAACGCTGAAAATGAGGTATATCGTTCTTAATCGCATACACCGCCCCCCCAGCCAGCATCCTGATATAGCGGTTGCCAGCGGTTAATGATTCGCTCTGGATAACCCCGATTTTCCTTAAAGTTGGCAGCGCTGCGCCCGGCATTAACATACTCAACCGAGCCCCAATAACGGCTGGCATCAAGTCCCTGAGCCGCTGCCTTCTTCTTGTCACGTTGAACCCAACCCAAACCACCGTTGTAGGCGCTTAGCGTGAAGGCCCAGCGGTCACAATCGGTCTGCGCGGAGATACGCTGGTAATGCCATCGGTTATAGATAACCAGCGCTTGTAGAGCCCACATCGGGTTATAGGGTTGATTACCGTCGAGGCGATCAGGATAGGTACCGGCAATCCACTTTGATGTTCCTGGCATGAACTGAGCTAAGCCGATAGCACCGACTGGCGAACGGGCATCAGTGCGCCAGCGGCTTTCTTGATGGATTTGGGCAGCGAAAGTGGCTACCGGTGCATCCAGTCCCCATTCAGCATGAGAAACGCGGATAAGGTCGCGCTTATAACGGGCCGCATCAGCCGGTATTGTTGAAGCCAGCACCGGGTGACAGGCCGTTATCAATAAGATGAATAAGATAACGGCTCTCATGATTACAGCCCCAGTGTTACGCCAAGAATAACGGCCATGACGACAATCGCCCGGCGTAACAGAACAGCGGCGAAGATACGCTGATAACCACTAATTACCGGGTATTCAGGTTCAAGTTTATCCACTCCGTTAATCGGGTGAGCACTGATAGCTTTCCAGTTATCAACCAAGTAACTACCGGGGCTGGCATAAGGAAATAATGCCCGGTCTAAGTGATACCCGATCACCGCAGCTAAGGAGACCAGAGAAAGCTTATAGAGGGTGACAGGTAACTGCTGTGGTGACAGAACGGCGATAACGCCGAGCAGGATGACGGTGGCTAACGCCCAGGTCAGTAAACGATGTTGGCGGACACTTTTTAATAACGACATGATTTAAACCCCAATAAAATTGAAAACACCGCCATAGTAGGCGGTGCTGGGGTTTTGGTATTTTAGCCGTGATTAAAACTGAATCAATTCATGAAAGAGTTGAAATAATAATATAGAAACGTCTTCCTGTTTCAATCAGATAAGTAAGACTCAATGTAGCCATAAATATAACAACGGTAAAAATTTGGCTTACAAAGTTATCACTAACAAGCAGGCTAATTATTGAACAAACAATAAGTGATAATAAGATCGAACATGTGAAAAATGTATCACTAATCAATCTATTATAGTGACCAGTTCGCCTCATGTTTGCGATCAACGTTCTGTCCATAATAGCCGTGATTAAGGCCATTGCTGTGATAAGAAATCCTAGTAATGTTCCAGACAAACCAATAAGAACACTAGCGATGCTGCGTAGCTCACTATAATTGATACTCTTACCAAAACGCCAGAAAACGTAACCCAATAGAATACTGAGAAGTATTCTAGGTAAGAGCGTTTTCCAACGTACCAAAATAGCCATCGATATCCTCTTGGCAATCACGTTTTGCATCATCAATCAATCGATACATAGTACCACTAGGAGGAAAACGTGCATTAGTTTCGACTGATTGAAATGAAATTATGCGATCGGCAATCAAATCTATAGGGTATTCAATGCCATCTTCAATAACTTGCGCTTTAGCGGTTGTTGCACCTGAACTAGCAAAGGCCCGTAATGCTTGTTTAATACGATCAGCTAGGGCACCCGCAGAGTCTCCTCTCCTTGAATTAATACCTAGCTCTAGACGGAGACTATCAGCTGACATATGGTCCATCATATCAATAGTTTGTCGACCAAAGTCATCATCTGGATATAATTCAGGATTAGTAGGTCTTGGAATACTAACACTAATTTTTTTTACAGTTGTATTACCATTCATTAATCGCCGGATGGCATCCGTTTTCAAGACGGGGTTTAATTTTACTTTGATGCCTAACAGATTACTTAAGAAAGTTGCTAAATGTTTAGCCCCGCCAGCATGTGAATTATTGTGCCAACCAAGAAGTCGATGATTTCTGTAGTACACAAAAAAATTCTTCTCAATAATACCTTCGTTTTCGTCTAATTCTATATCTTCAGCTGGGCTTCCCACCTCGCCAATCTCGGGCACATCTGTTGTACGGAACTTTCGGAACTCACCAACAAAAGATAATGGTCGATTCCGATCTCGTAATCCCCAAATATCTCTTGTTATCCCACCTGAGTTTAATGAAGTTTCCGCACCTTCCTCGGTAATAGCTGAAAACACTTCCCAAGGAGAAGGGTAATCTGCGGTAATAGTCATATCTAGTTGAAAAAATTCAATTTTATATTTTCTTTCGGAACTTGCACTATTAACCATGATTCCCCTCTTATGAATACGTCTAATTTATTAGATTATAAATAACATATAATTAGTAGAGATAAAGCCTCGTAAAAATACTAGCAACTCAATTAGTAAGATCTGTATCAATTAATTAGTCATCATCTGGTGGATAGTTTTTTAATGCGTTACTAAAAACACAACAAGCAGCTAAAGAAATCAAAAATGCCACACTAGCATACCCATTAAAATCCTTATCTGAGTAAGCAAGAAAGAGCACACTGACTACCAGAGCAAAAAGAGCAATTCTGAACCGGCCTAATAGTCGGTTTCTTATTATCTTTCTTATTAGCCTTTCTCTCTGTATTCGATTGTGCTCATCTTCACAGTGCCGACACTATTCCCGACCAGCACTAAGAAGACGGTCTTCACAGCGAGGACAAACATCAGGTGCCGCATGCTCATGGTAATCACGCCCAGCTGCCCGATTATTATCCCCATAAATATTAAAGCCAGACATCAATTACCTCCCTAAGTGCTATTTCTTCCGTTCGTTATAGTTTCTTCCTGCTACTCGGTTACCACTACCAGAAACAGTGATACCTGCACTTTTATTTTCATTAGATTCTGGCTTGTAATCGTCAGTGGTTTTATCTGCCATATCCACACTTAACAGCAATTGCATAACTTCCATCTTAGTTTTTAGGTCAGCGCATCGGAAACGCTGTATCAATTCCCATTCGTCCTTGTTGAGGCGGTAAGTTGGTGGGGCCATAGTGAATGGTTCTTCATCCCGGCTTTCGTCGTCATCATCGCCAATAGAGGCTATTGTTTGAGCGACGTAGGCATCCGGCTTGAATATACCTAGTCTTTTCGCCTCGGCACGAGTCATTCGTTTTCCTGTAAGAACATACTGAATATCCACACCAATGTTTGCAATTGACGACATGTAGTTGGAGTCAGGTGTTCTTTCATTTTTTTCATAATTTATTTGCGCGCCTCGCTTTACACCACCGGCATTAGCTAACTCTTCTTGACTTAGAGATAAGCGAATCCTTTCTGATTTTAATCGCTCGCCAAATGTCTTCATATGAATACTATTCTCTTGACATGTTCTCATTTGAGTACAATAATGATACTAAAGTGATGATTAAGTATTCCATAAATAAAGGAGAAGCACTATGCAAAAGATAATGACGCCAGAACAGGTGAAAGCTCAGTTCCATGCTAACGGAACCACTATCCACGGTTGGGCGCAGGAGCATGGTTTTAAAACTAGTTATGTTTACGCGGTTTTAAATGGTCGGATGAAAGCCCGGTTTGGTACGGCACATGAAATTGCGGTTGCTTTGGGTTTGAAAGCTAAAGTTCAGGCAGCTTAGAGGGCTTTTATATGACACACCAACAGAGTTTTTCATGCCGGTTGTTAAGATTGAAAGAACAGCTAGGTATTCAACATGATAAAGATATTGCTGTACTACTTGGTTTAGGTGTCACTGCTTTTTCCGGAAGAAAAGAAAGAGGTTCATTTCCAGTTAACCATCTGTTGGCATTAGCAGCCAAGCGCCCCGATTTACATATTGATTTCACGTATGTATTGAATGGTGAACCACCTATTTCATCTGAAATTTCATCAAAAAATATTGATATTAATAAATTGTCTGCGGATGAATTAGAGCTACTCAATATCTTTAGTCAATTATCACTGACCCAGAAAGTTCATTTAGTGGGGTTTATTACCAATCAACTTGGAGTGGAGGCCAGAGTATGAAGACAACTTCAACATCAGGTTCTCGTGTTCTGAGAGTATTAAAAGCCGTTAAGGGTTATACCCTGACTGGCATTTCAAACAGTGCAATAGCTGAAGCTATTGATGATTCTCCATCTAATGTGAGCCGGGCCCTGAGCGTACTGATTGAGGAAGGCCTAGTTATCAAACTTGATAACGGCCTATTTGCCCACAGTACTGAAATGCTACGAATCGCACAGGCTCATGCAGAGCATGTTGCCAATTTGCAGAACCGAATCCAAGAAACAAACCAGCGGATTATGTCTGGAATCAGTCAATAAGGGCTATTTATGAAAGTGAAAATTTATAACGCTAACGATGTATTGAAACAGCAAAGTGAAGAGCCTGATTACCAGTCATCGGCGGTGGAAGATGAGATTGTGACTAATCAAAATCTGATGGCGACTGTTCAGGCTGAATATAACTATGAGCGCGATCTGGTTAATCAGCTTTTAGGTCAGGCTCAAATGGCTAATGCATTTGCTCAATTTTCCAAGACTGTCTTGACTTCTAAATTAGCTTTCGTCAAGGAAAACAAGCTATACCGGGCTATTGCTGGAAAGAAAAACCAAGACGGTCTTGAGTTTTCAGGTACGTGGGAAGAATTTTGTAATCTTCTCGGCTGGACTCCAGAACATGCGAATGAGTCAATCGCTAACTTGAACTCTTTTGGGGAAGAGGCGCTTGAATCGATGTCTCGCATGGGTATTGGTTATCGCGAGTTACGTCAATATCGGCGCTTACCTGAAAATGAAAAAATAGCGCTCATCGAACTAGCAAAGATTGGAGATAAAGAGTCATTGGTTGAATTCGCTGAGGAGATTTTTACCAAGCATACCAAAGAAAAAGAAGAGCTTAAGAAGAAAGTTGATGATACCCAGGCCGACTATAACGCCCTTCAAAAGCGTAATACCGACATCAGCAAAGAAAAAGAAGAAATGGGCCTGAAGCTTAACAAGTACGAGCTAAAAACGATCCCTTTAGATGAGCGCCTTGAGCCCTTAAAAGTTCAGATAACCCAGACCCAGGCTGAAGTAGATACCTTATTTAATGAGTATCGTCAGCACATTGAGATGATGGAAAAATTGCAGTTTGAAGCAATGGAAAATGACCCTAATTATGACCCTGAAGCACCGTTCCAGTTGCCTGAAGCGCTACATAACACCTTATTAATACTCAACGGGGCGTTAGTCATCACACTCTCACAGACTAAGCGCATGTACAAAGACCTGTGGGACAAATTTGGTGACGAAATAGAAACCGCTGGCGGTCGATTTGACCAGGTTATGAGTGATATTCGCACGTCTGATATGTAACTTGGAGTGTTGCTATGTCTACTAGTCCCGAAATTCACAGCTACCTAATTGAACTGGCCAAAAAACTGGATTTAGCAGTTCATGGGCAGCGAGGAAGCATTATTGAAGAGGCTCAGGAGTTTTTAGGCTGGCCCCCACAGACTATTTATCGTCGATTAAAACAACAGTGTGGCTGGAAGTGTGAACGTAAAACCCGTTCTGATAAAGGTAAAACCAGCGTATCTCGTGATGCCTTAATTGTCTTAGGTGCTGCCAGTCGTGAGTCTGTTCGTGATAACGGTAAGCAAACCTTATTCACTACCACTGCTCGGGGAATGCTGGAACAAAATGGCCATGAGTTCGGCGTGTCAAACTCTCAGCTTAACCGGCTATTACGCTCACGTAAGCTTAACGTGAAAGCCCAAATGCAGGTTAATCCTGTTCAGGCATTACGGGCTTTACATCCTAATCATGTTCATGAAGTCGATCCGTCTCTTTGCCTGATTTATTACATGAAAAATAAGCAGTACATCATGCGGGAGCGTGAGTTTTATAAGAACAAGCTGGAGAACTACGCCAAAATTAAATACAAGGTGTGGCGTTATACCTTATATGACCGTGCTTCTGGCCATTTTGTCCCTTGGTACGTGGAATCAGCCGGTGAAAATCAGCATGTTCTGTTCCAGTTCCTGATGTTTGCCTGGAGTAAGCAGGATAGTCGGCTATTTCATGGTGTACCGAAGATTATCTATTGGGATAAGGGTTCAGCGAACACTTCTAGCGCCATTAAAAATTTACTCGATCACCTAGAAGTGACCTATTTGGAGCATGAAGCTGGTAACGCGCGAGCCAAAGGCGGCGTTGAGAACGCTAATAACATCATTGAAACTCAGTTTGAAAGCCGTCTGCGCTTTGAGCCCGTGGAAGATATAGCCCAACTGAATAAGGCGGCTACAGCCTGGGCGGAGGCTTATAACGCTAATCGTATTCCGGGGCAAGATACCCGTCTAAATAGACGTGGATTGGCTGAACCGATATCTCGCCATGACCTATGGCAACTGATTCGGGCCGATGAACTGCGCTTATTGCCTTCTATTGAGGTTTGTCAGGCATTAATGACCAGTAAAGAGCAGGAGCGTACCGTTCGTAATGATATGACCATTGGTTTTAAACATCCTCAATCCGACCAGTCTTTAGCTTACTCATTAAAGGGGCTGGATGGCGTAACCGTTAAGGATAAGGTTTACGTTCGGGCGCTTGTTTATGGTGATTGTGCCATTCAGATCCAGGCTCCGAGATATGACGGTGAAATGCTGATCTATCGTGTCGAACCTGAGCGCAACTATGACCGTTTTGGCCAGCTACTGGATGCCGCTGTCATTGGTGAAGAATACAAATCTCAGCCGGAGACCATCATTGAGCAAGCATCCAAAGAAATGGATGAACTGGCTTATCCAGGCCAAACCCCAGAAGAAGTTAAAAAGTCACGCGCTAAACAGGCTGTACCGTTTAGCGGCTTAAATGCCCACGGTTACTTCAATGATATTGAGCATCCAACTTACTTACCTAAGCAAGGTACGGAGATTGATACACCGGAGCACCTAAAAACGCCGGTATCAATGCTATCAGCTACCGCCGCCATGCTAAGAATTTCCGGTGCTATTGGCCGTAGCCTGAGTGTTGACGAGAACAAATGGTTGGCCAGTCGGTATAAAGATGGTCTTCCTGAAGACAGTATTCAGTCAGTTATCCAGCTATTTACCCAGCCAGTTGCCGCTGTTCAGGATACTGGCACCACCGGTTTACGAGCGATTTAAGGACGGATTTATGGCGTTAAATCTAAAGCGAATGATGAGCAAGCTAAGTATGAAGCAAACAGAGCTTGCCCGTCAGATTAAGTACAAAAACGGTACCTTAAGCCAGGCCGCCGTTAACCTGATCATTAACCACAACCTTTGGCCCCGTAGCATTGACAAGGAAACAATAAAGAAACAGGTAGAAGATGCCTTAGTTAACAAAGGGCTAAAAGAAGAGTTTTTAGTTGATGTATTTGAAGAAGAAACTGGTGCAGAGGGAATCTTGGCGGACAACCCTGCACCAGTAGACACCCCACTAGGAAAAAAGGAGTCCACCCATATGTTACTACGTAAACATACGCTAAGTCGCGCAACCCGCGCCCACTTCCGTATTCTGCGCGATCCGTTCACCGATGAAATGCAGTCAGACAGTGACGTTTTTCTGTCTGACGATATCCGCTATGTGCGGGAGGCCATGCGTCAAACCGCTAAATATGGCGGTATGTTGGCGGTTATCGGTGAGTCAGGTGCCGGTAAGTCAACGTTACGCCAAGACCTTATCGAATGGATTAACGTCAACCATGAACCGATCACGGTTATCGAACCTTATGTTCTGGGTATGGAAGATAATGAAGTTAAAGGTAAGGCGCTGAAGAGTGTTGATATTAGCGGTGCCATTGTTAATGCCATTGACCCACAGGCTAAACCTCGCCGTTCTGCCGAGGCACGTGCGCGTCAGATGCACGATTTACTGAAAGCCAGCGCCTTAACTGGGCGTAAGCATGTATTGATCATCGAAGAGGCGCACGGTCTACCTATCCCAACCTTGAAGCACCTGAAGCGCTTTTATGAGCTTCAGGAAGGCTTTAAAAAGTTACTGGCCATTATCTTAATCGGCCAGACAGAGCTTCAGTACAAGCTTTCCGAGTTCAATCCAGAGGTGCGTGAGGTTGTTCAGCGTACCGAGATTGTTAACCTCAAGCCGCTGGATTTAAAGGTTGAGGAATACATTAAGCATAAATTTACCTGTATCAATATTGACTATACCACTCTGTTTGAGCCCAGCGCTTTTGATGAAATCCTCAATCGGTTACGTATCAGCGTTACTGATGGTCGGGGCTCTTCCAGAGGCGTAAAAGTACGTTCTCTTTGTTACCCGCTGGCGGTGAATAATCTGGTTACCGGTGCGCTGAATCTGGCCTGTCGCATTGGTGCGCCAAAAGTCACCGGTGAGCTAATCATCGAGTCAGTGAAAACGCGGGAGGATATCTAATATGGATAGTCTTCAGCGTTCTGAAGCCAACAGTAATATCCCAGTTGCCTGGACATCTGAAAATGAGCTAGCTGGTCTAGGGCTTATGCATGGTGACATCTGGGAGCAGCCGAAGAATAAGGATGATATTCCCTTGTACCGTAATCCTTTTTCTCGGGTACCTGCTGATAATAGTCTTCATCGCCTTACTGGTGCTGATGTTATGCATTATCGGAAAATTCCTTTGGTTGACCGGTTAGTCATATGGGGCTCAGCCATTGGAATTATTGTCATCGCTGTTATCGGTCTTCTCAGAGGTGCGGCATGATCGCCTATTGTTTTGCTAGTGGCGTCATCGAGTTCGGGCAGCGATTACCAAATGGGGCACTCCCAATTATCTCTGGGAAAGCGCGCAATGTCCGAGACTTAATTGGCGTTCATGCCCGTCACGCCTATGACGGCCAAACATTATTAGTACCTGGTATTCCTGAAGCTATTGACCAGCACGAAGGACTCGACGCATTACAGGCATTTATTAACAGAATTAAACCTGAACTTGAGGAGATGAATGATGAAACAAATTCCTGATGGATATATGAAAGACCGTAAAGGTCGTTTAGTCCCTGTAACTCAAGTTTCAGCTTATGACCTTGAGATGGATACGTTCGTAAGAGCTCAGATTATTAAAGCTCGTGAAATCAATGAAAACTTAAAAGCCTTTAAAACAAAGACATTTGATGAGTGCTATGCCTGGTTAGATTTAGTGGCTGAAAAATATCAGCGCACCCTTGGTGGCCAGAAAGGCAACATCACGTTTAGCACATTTGATGGCGCTGAGCAGATTCGGATATCGGTTCAGGATTCACTGACGTTCGGGCCAGAGCTACAGATAGCTAAAGACATTATTGATGAATGCCTGTCTGAGTGGGCCAAGGGGGCAAATGAAAACCTACAGGCATTGATTACCGATGCATTTGAGGTCGATAAAGAAGGCCAGCTTAATACTGCCCGTATTCTCTCCCTGCGTCGGATAAAGATTAACGATCCGCGCTGGCTTCAGGCTATGGAAGCTATTGCCGATTCATTACAGGTGGCTGTCTCTAAAACCTATCTGAACTTCAGGGAACAGGCTGATGATGGCCGGATGGTTCATATTCCTTTAGATATTGCGGGGGTGTGATATGTCATCTTTTAAGGACACTATTCCCTATCTAAGTCTGGATCAGTTGAATGACTTCAAAAACGTTATATTGCAGGCCATAGCAGATAAAAAAGGCGAGGAAACTCGCGTTGTTTGGCAAGTACTGAATGGCCATATCACTATTGGTAACTTTCATTCTGATAATTATAGTGATGCTCTGGATTGTTTAATTCAAGCGGCTTCTAAGTCCTATTCTAAGGATAAAAATGCTCTGGCTGAGTTGCAATTTTCTATCGAGGTCATTCGCGTTCCAGTGAGCGAATATGACAATTGGTTCAAATGGAATCGCTAGGTGAAAGGTGAATGACATGGAAAGAGGAAAACTGATTCAGCTTATTCAGATTGCTAAAGCGCAACTTTGTTTAGATGAGGATGTTTACCGTTCTATCCTGGCTAAGCTGACAGCAAAAGCCTCATTACGGGAAATGTCTCCGAAGCAGCTTAGTATCGTTTTAGACCACTTAAAGGGGCTAGGTTTTAAGGTTCGCGCCAAGGTACCAAATCAAGCTAATTCACTACGCCCACAGCTTGAGTTAATCCGTTCGCTTTGGCATGGGCTGGCTAAACGTGGTGTTGTCAAAAACGGCACCGAATCAGCCCTAAACCACTTCATTAAACGTATGGTTAAAGTAGATACGCTACAATGGCTGGATAAACGTAAAGCCAGCATTGTGATTGAGCACCTTAAGCAATGGTCATCGAGAACGGAGGCTACAAAATGAGTAAGGCAGCCCAAGATCGACTGTTTAAAAGTAAGGGGCCAGAGTTACTGGTGAACCTAGCTGATCATGTAACAGACAGCGTGAAAGATGTGCTCGGTGTTTCAGGTATAACGGCTGAGCACCTTGGCCAAGAAGTGGCGCTACGGATGTCTCAGGTATGGTGTGGGCAGTTGATTTACTTTCCGTCAGGTACTCAGCTTAAGAGTGCCCAAACTCACCTACAAATCTTCGAGGCTTTTAATGGCCGTAACCACGATGAAGTTGCTACTAAATTCGGCGTGAGTGTTCAGCACGTATATAAGGTGGTAAAATTGATTCGTAAAGAGACGCTCAGAGATATGCAAGGTGACCTGTTTTCTGGTGATTCTAATGAATTACCAAAAGAGTAACGGTAAAACAAAAAGAGACTCAGAATTGTTTGGGTCTCTTTAAAAAATTGAGCCTGATTTTTATTGCAGCCCTTGCAATCCTCTTACAAAACTCTTTCCTTTATGTTCCTGTATATTCCGGTATGTTTCGGAATTATCACAGTACAGTCCATTTAATTATCATGTTCTATCTCAAGATTATTTCAGGATTGGTAATGAGTAACCTAATAACATCAGAAGACTATAAATAATAAATTTCTTGATAAGATGAACGATAAACCAATGAGAAGCACCCTAACAATAAGTGGGTGCTTCAAGATAGGGTTCTCTTTACTGCCCGTAATAAGCATTCTTACCATGCTTACGCAGATAGTGTTTATCCAACAACTCCTGCTGCATTTCACCTAAATCTGGCGTTAGCTGGCAGGTAAACAGATTCATATAAGCAATCTCTTCCAGCACCACGGCGTTATGCACAGCATTGTCCGGATCTGTTCCCCAGGCAAAAGGACCGTGAGAATTAACCAACACCGCCGGAATATCTTTAGCGTTGATCCCCAAAACTTTAAACGTTTCGATAATCACATTACCGGTTTCCAGTTCATACTCTCCGGCTATTTCTGCCGGTGTCATTCTTCTGGTACAAGGAATTGGGCCATAGAAATAGTCTGCGTGGGTGGTTCCCCATGCAGGTAAATCGCGTCCGGCCTGCGCCCAAATAGTGGCATGGCGAGAGTGAGTATGCACAATTCCACCAATCTCAGGGAATGCCCGATACAACGCCAGATGAGTTTCGGTATCTGATGAAGGCTTTTTGCTGCCTTCTACAGCTTTTCCGGTTTCCAGACTCACTACCACCATATCGTCAGCGGTCATATGTTCATACTCAACACCTGACGGCTTAATCACCATCACGCCGCGTTCACGATCGACTCCGCTGACATTTCCCCAGGTAAAGGTCACTAAATGATGACGGGGTAAAGCCAGATTAGCCTCTAAAACCTGTTTCTTTAGTTGCTGATACATATTCGTTTGCCTTTTAATCTTTTCTTTCTAAATTAGCAGTTAAATTCAGCTCACTACTGAAAGAGAATTGCCCCCGGACAGTGATGCCTGAGGGCCAACTTGATTACTCTTTCAATTCAAACATCAATCGTTATCAATATGATGCTTGGTTTATTACCCGATATCGCTTAGCGACACAGCTTGTAATAAACCTCATTCCAGCGAATTTCATTCTTAAATGCCGGAATCTCAGTGTCCTGACCGATCACCAGCATCTCAATGCCGCACATTTCAGCATAGATACGCAGATGCTCAACATCCAGAGCCTGAGTGAATACTGTATGGTGCGCACCGCCAGCCAGAATCCAGGCTTCAACCGCGACATCCAGCGATGGATGAGTTTTCCATACTGCATGAGCAACCGGAAGCTTAGGCAGGTCATGTGGTGGCTTAACGGTATCAACCGTATTCACCAGCAGGCGGAAACGATCGCCCATATCAATCAGACTGGCGTTCAGCGCCGGGCCAGCCGGTGCAGAGAAGATCAAACGCGCCGGATCGTCTTTACCACCAATACCCAGATGCTGAACATCCAGCAGAGGTTTCTCTTCGCTGGCGATGGATGGGCAAACTTCCAGCATATGAGAACCTAATACCAGGTCATTACCCGCCGCAAAGTTATAGGTGTAGTCTTCCATAAAGGAAGTGCCGCCTTTCATGCCGCTTGCCATAACCTTCATAATGCGCAGCAGCGCAGCAGTTTTCCAGTCGCCTTCGGCACCAAAACCATAGCCCTGTTGCATTAAGCGCTGTACTGATAGTCCTGGCAGCTGTTTTAATCCGTATAGGTTTTCAAAGGTCGTGGTGAAAGCGCCAAACTTACCCTGCTCCAGAAATTTCTTCAGGCCCAGTTCAATACGGGCAGCATCCAGCAGATTACTGCGTTTAGCACCATTGACTTTAACCACATCAGTCAGACGATAAGTGGCTTCATACTCTTCCACCAATGCATCGATCTCACCTTTAGAAACGGCATCTACCACCGATACCAGATCCCCTAAGCCATAACCGTTTACCGCATAACCAAATTTGATCTGTGCAGAAACCTTGTTGCCTTCCGTTACCGCAACTTCACGCATATTGTCGCCAAAGCGGGCAACCTTCAGGTTTTTACTTTCATAAATACCGGCAGCAACACGCATCCAGCGATCCAGCTTGTGGTGTACTTCTTTATCTTTCCATGAGCCCACTACCGCGGTGTACTCATTACGCATACGTGCACCAATGAAACCGAACTCACGACCGCCGTGGGCAGTTTGGTTCAGGTTCATAAAGTCCATATCAATGGTGCCCCATGGAATTTCATTGCTGTATTGGGTATGGAGTTGTAATAACGGCTTTTCCAGCAGGCTTAAACCGGCAATCCACATTCTGGCTGGAGAGAAAGTGTGTAACCAGGTAACGATACCCACGCAGCTTTGGGCGTAGTTTGCTTCCCGGCACAGGTTTACAATCTCATCCGGTGTGGTCGCCAGCGGTTTGATCACTAACTTGATCGGCAATCCAGCTTGTTTATTTAAACCATCAACCACTTCCTGAGCCTGTTGACTCACCTGTTGCAGTGTTTTTGGCCCATACAGATGTTGACTACCGATAACAAACCAAACTTCTAACTGATTAAAGACGTTCATATAAACTCCTATAGAGAGCCTGCTTTTCAGCAGGCTAATTCAAAATTGAGTACCGTATTATTCAGCTTTGGCCGCATAGCAAGGCTCTGCGACTTTGCCCCACTGCTGATAGCGCTGATAAAGTTTTTCATACTGCGCGGCACGCTGTGGATCCGGCGTCAACGTGCGTTCAATTGGGCTAGCCATGTGTTGTTGAGCATCCTGAATAGTGGCGTGAACACCGGCGGCAACCGCAGCAAAAATGGCGGCCCCCAGGGCACAGCACTGATCGGACTCAACGATTTGCAGCGGGCGATTCATTACGTCAGTACAAACCTGCATGATCACCGGAGATTTACGAGCAATACCACCTAATGCCAGTACGTTTTCCACCGGAATATCCTGATCGACAAAACACTCCATAATGGCGCGAGCACCAAATGCCGTAGAGGCAATAAATCCACCAAACAGGGTTGGTGCATCGGTACCGAGGTTTAAATCTGTGATGACACCTTTCAGGCGCTGGTTGGCAAATGGCGTTCTGCGGCCGTTGAACCAGTCAAGCACCACCGGTAGCTTTTCCAGTGAGGTTTGTTGAGCCCAGGCTTCCGTTAAAGCAGGTAATAAATTAGATTCGATTTGCTTCAGTGCTGGCGCTAATTCAGGGTTCTGCGCTGCGGCATGATTCAGCGGCCAAGACAGCAAGCGGCTAAACCAGGCATACATATCACCGAAGGCGGACTGTCCGGCCTCCATACCAATAAGGCCCGGAATCACGCTACCATCGACCTGACCACAAATGCCTGCAACGGCACGGTCACCCACCAGTTGGTAATCTGCCAGCAGGATGTCGCAGGTAGAAGTGCCAATCACTTTCACCAACGTATAGGGTTGAGCACCCGCTCCCACGGCGCCCATATGGCAGTCAAACTCACCACCAGAGATCATGACATTTTCTGGCAAGCCTAAACGTGCAGCCCATTCTTTAGTGATCTGCCCTACCGGTTTCTCAGCGGTGTGAGTTTCAGTAAACATGGGATAAGTCAGGTCATTAACCAGAATAGGATCTAATGCCTGTAAAAAATCACGCGGCGGCAAACCATTCCAGTCCATATGCCACAATGCTTTATGACCCGCAGCACAACGGCTACGCTTAAGATTAGTTGGCGCCTGAGTACCGCTTAATAACGCGGGAACCCAGTCGCACAGTTCAACCCAGGAAGTTGCAGCGTTACGTACAGCGGCATCCGCACGGGAAACATGCAAGATTTTGGCCCAGAACCATTCAGATGAATAAACACCACCAATATAGCGCGTATAGTCATCAAACTTACCGCTATGGCACAGGCGGTTAATCTCTTCGGCTTCTTCAATAGAGGTGTGGTCTTTCCATAACACGAACATCGCATTCGGGTTATCGGCAAACTCAGGACGCAGGGCTAATACTCGTCCCTCATTATCAATGGGAGCTGGCGTTGAACCGGTAGTATCGACACCAATACCCACGATAGTTTTACGCTGCTCTGGTGTCAGCATGGCAACCACGGCTTTAATCGCCTGTTCCATCGACTCAATATAATCCTGAGGATGGTGGCGGAACTGATTATCAGATGGTTTACAAAATAGTCCCTGCTTCCAGCGCGGATAATAGACGACTTCGGTTGCAATCTCGGAGCCTTCTATGCAGTCAACAGCCAAAGCGCGAACAGAGTCACTACCGAAGTCAAGCCCAAGAGCAATAGCGCCTTTTGACATAAAAACCTCATATACGAATTAATGGTGATTTTTGTTTGGGGATACCATAAAAAAATCCCATCAAATCGGCGAGGATGCATTAGCTAGAAATATGCACAATCTTGCTTTCTTAAGATGGAGTGTGATCTACCTCAAAATCAAAATACATCACTTTTCCACTGAATATATGAACGATCTTGCTGTAATTCTCAATTGTGATGGCGCTCTAAAAAATCATATCGAATAAACGTTAAAACTTACGCCACTTTGTTATGGATTATATATGAACAGGCTTAAAAATGGCGTCAGTAAGCGTGTTAAATAAAAATCCGTTGTTATAACAATAGTAGATCTCGCTGAGTCAATATCATAAATACAGCCAATTAGGCTATATAGACCAAGTACAGGAGAGATAGAACATATGCATAAATTTACTAAGGCCCTTGCTGTTGTAGGATTGTCGGCGATTATGTCACATTCAGCTATCGCTGAAACGATGAAGCTCGGCTTTCTGGTTAAACAACCTGAAGAACCTTGGTTCCAAACCGAGTGGGCATTTGCGGATAAAGCAGGTAAAGATCTCGGTTTTGACGTAATTAAAATTGCGGTTCCGGACGGCGAAAAAACCCTGAACGCTATTGATAGCCTGGCGGCTAACGGAGCGAAAGGTTTTGTTATTTGTACCCCGGATCCAAAATTAGGGCCGGCAATTATTGCTAAAGCCAAAAGCTACAACCTGAAGGTTATTACCGTTGATGACCAGTTCGTTAACGCTAAGGGTAAACCGATGGATACGGTTCCTCTGGTCATGATGGCCGCCACAAAAATTGGTGAGCGTCAGGGCGAAGAGTTATGGAAAGAGATGACCAAACGTAAGTGGAACATCGCTGAAACCGGCGTAATGGCGATTACCTCTAACGAACTGGATACCGCTCGTCGCCGTACCTCTGGCTCTATGGATGCGCTGAAAGCTGCTGGTTTCCCTGAGAAACAAATTTATCAGGTACCGAGCAAATCAAACGATATCCCGGGCTCCTTTGATGCAGCTAACTCCATGTTAGTACAACATCCGGAAGTGAAAAACTGGCTAATCGTTGGCTTTAACGACAACACCATTCTGGGTGGCGTACGTGCAACAGAAGGTCAGAATTTCAAACCTGAAAACGTTATCGGTATTGGTATCAACGGTGTGGATGCGGTAAACGAGCTGTCAAAAGCTAACGCTACCGGCTTCTACGGTTCACTGTTACCAAGCCCGGACGTACACGGCTATAAGAGTATTGAAATGCTCTACAACTGGGAAACCAAAGGTGTTGAGCCAGCTAAATTCACTGAAGTTACCGATGTAGTACTGCTTACTCGCGAAAACTTCAAAGTTGAGCTGCAAAAGAAAGGACTGTAATTGTCCATTGGGCAGATGGTTAACCATCTGCCCACTTTATACGACACCGTATTATCGAAAAATATACTTATTCCGTCAGTCGCTTCTTTTGGGCCGTTTACAATTAAAAGCCCCCTGCGGATAAGTGGTACGAGCATTAAGGAACTTATTATGCCTACGCTGCAATCACCTTATCTCGAGTTTTGTCAAATCAGTAAAACGTTTCCAGGCGTAAAAGCACTGCAAAACATTAGCTTTGACTGTCATCCAGGTCAGGTTCATGCGCTGATGGGAGAGAATGGAGCTGGAAAATCAACGCTGCTTAAAATACTCAGCGGCAACTATATCCCAACTACGGGTGAAATTAAGGTTAAGGGGCAACCGGTAAAATTCAATAACACCATGGATGCCCTGAATTCCGGTATTGCCATTATTTATCAGGAACTACATTTGATTCCTGAAATGACCGTCGCTGAAAACATCTATTTAGGGCAATTGCCAACCAAAGGCGGCGTGGTCAATAAAAAAATCCTCAACTATGAGGCACGTATTCAACTGGAGCATTTGGGGCTGGATATCGACCCAAATACGCCACTGAAGTATCTCTCCATCGGCCAATGGCAAATGGTGGAAATAGCCAAGGCACTGGCGCGTAACGCCAAGATCATTGCCTTTGATGAGCCAACCAGCTCACTGTCTGCCAGAGAGATCGAACAGCTATTCCGTGTTATTCGCGAGCTCCGTGCTGAAGGTCGGGTCATTCTGTATGTATCCCACCGTATGGAAGAGATCTTTGCCCTTAGCGATGCCATTACCGTCTTTAAAGATGGCTGTTATATGAAAACCTTCACCGACATTCCTAACCTGACCCATGACGAACTGGTTCAAACCATGGTTGGACGTGATATTGGTGACATCTATGGCTATAGCCCTCGTCCTTTAGGGGATGTGCGCTTTGAACTGAAAAATGTTAAAGCGCCGGGCGTTAAGCACCCCATTAGTTTTCAGGTACGTCAGGGTGAAATTGTCGGTTTATTCGGTCTGGTCGGTGCTGGCCGCAGTGAATTATTAAAATCACTCTTTGGCGCTACTCGCATTACCGGTGGTAGCGTCGAGCTGGATGGCAAAACGCTGAATATTAGCTCCCCTATCGAAGGTATCAGTCAGGGCATCATGTTATGTCCGGAAGACCGTAAAGCCGAAGGCATCATTCCGGTTCACTCAGTAAAAGACAATATCAATATCAGCGCTCGTCGCAAAACCCTTAGCGCAGGCTGCCTGATCAATAACAGTTGGGAGAACAGCAACGCCGACAGGCGTATTCGTGAACTCAACATCAAAACCCCATCGGCAGAACAGCTGATTATGAACCTGTCAGGTGGTAATCAACAAAAAGCCATTCTTGGCCGCTGGTTATCCGAAGAGATGAAAGTGATTTTGTTAGATGAACCAACGCGCGGTATTGACGTTGGCGCTAAACACGAAATCTATAACGTTATTTATGAACTCGCAAAACAGGGTATTGCCGTTGTCTTTGCCTCCAGTGACTTACCGGAAGTTCTTGGTCTTGCCGATCGTATTCTGGTAATGCGTGAAGGTGCGCTGTCAGGGGAATTAACCCATGACGACGCTACCGAAGGGAAAGCCCTGAGTTTAGCCATGTTAAATACCACCGCTGATGCGGTTGCCTAAGAGAAGGAAAATCTTCATGTCGATAACAACTACAACCCCATCCCCGGCAAAAACATCGGCTAGCGATAAAGGCAATAGCCTGAGCCGTATCTGGGATAGCTACGGTATGCTGGTAGTGTTCGCCGTACTGTTTATTGCCTGTATGGTCTTTGTTCCTAACTTTGCCTCCTGGATTAATATGCGCGGTCTGGGTCTGGCTATTTCCATGTCCGGCATGGTGGCCTGCGGCATGCTGTTCTGTCTGGCATCCGGTGACTTTGACCTGTCCGTCGCCTCAGTCATTGCCTGTGCTGGCGTAACGACGGCGGTAGTCATCAACCATACAGAAAGCCTGGCTATCGGTATCGGTGCTGGTTTATTACTGGGCCTGGCATTTGGCTTACTCAACGGCTTCGTCATTGCCCGTTTGAAAATTAACGCCCTGATTACCACCCTTGCCACTATGCAAATTGCCCGTGGTTTAGCCTATATCATCTCCGATGGTAAAGCGGTAGGTATCGAAGATGAGCGTTTCTTTGAGTTAGGTAACACCAGTTGGTTTAGCATTCCGGTTCCAATCTGGATCACCCTGTTCTGCTTTATTCTGTTTGGCTTCCTGCTAAATAAAACCACCTTTGGTCGTAATACTCTGGCCGTTGGTGGTAATGAAGAAGCCGCGCGTCTGGCCGGTGTACCGGTAATTCGTACTAAGATCATCATTTTCGCGCTGACAGGTTTAATCTCTGCGGCGGCAGGTATTATCTTAGCCTCGCGGATGACCAGCGGACAGCCAATGACCTCTATGGGTTATGAGTTAATTGTTATCTCTGCTTGTGTACTGGGTGGAGTTTCACTAAAAGGTGGTATTGGTAAAATATCTTATGTTATTGCTGGTGTTCTGATTCTGGGTACGGTAGAAAACGCGATGAACCTGTTAAATATTTCGCCATTCTATCAATACGTTGTACGTGGTCTGATCCTTCTGGCTGCGGTTATCTTCGACCGCTATAAGCAACTGGCGAAACAAAAAGTATAATTACCCCATCACCATACCGGGTTAAACCCGGTATGGTATGTTACACCGTCTAATGTCAGCCTGAGGAGGTAAGATTGTACCAGCGGATTGTCTCTGACTCACAACCTAACCCACTATTACCCGGATACTCCTTTAACGCCTATTTGGTGGCCGGGCTGACACCCATCGTCACTGATGGTCCTCTCGATTTTTTTATTGACCGCCCTAACGGCATGAAGGGCTATATCCTGAACTTAACCATTAAAGGTCAGGGGCAAATTTTTGACGGTGAGAATGCGTTTTATTGTAATCCCGGCGATATGCTGTTATTTCAGCCAAAAGAGGCTCACTATTATGGCCGCTCACCTAACAGTGATTGCTGGTATCACCGTTGGATCTACTTTCGTCCCCGCGCCTACTGGGCCGACTGGCTGGAGTGGTATAGCCAGACGAATCGTGTTGGTCGTCTGACATTACCGACAGAAGCCCTACAGGCAGAGTTTGAGCAACTGTTTACCTCTATCGAACAAACCCATCAGTCCGGCAGACGCCTGTCTGAAGAGCTCTCGATGAACCTGCTGGAAAGATTACTGCTACGTTGCATTGAAGAAGACCCTCAATCACCGCAAAAAATTATGGATCCGCGAATTATCGAAGCCTGTCAGTATATGACCAGCAACTTATCGGATGATGTACGTATTGAAGATATTGCTAACCATGTTTGTCTCTCCCCTTCCCGTCTGGCACATCTTTTTCGCGAGCAGGTCGGTATTAATATGCTGCGCTGGCGTGAAGACCAGCGAGTCATTCGCGCCAAATTACTACTGCAAACGACTCAGGAATCTATCGCCAGCGTGGGGCGTATTGTGGGCTATGACGATCAGCTCTATTTCTCCCGCGTGTTTCGCAAACGTGTCGGTGTTAGCCCCAGTGATTTCCGCCGTAGAAATATGGAACTGACTACTTACCCTGATGCAGATAACCCGATGTCGGCAGAAGTAACGCTTTAAGCACAAACTAAACGGGGTCAGTTGCCTCACTGACCCCGTTTAGTTTGTATATTTAAGATATCTTTTTCTCTCATTCATTATTATATATATTAGTTTCTCGTTTCAGCTTTTATATTAAACTACTCTTTTATTTCTGATATTCAGATCATTTTCCCTAATGGTATAAATAATAATTAGCAGCCAAAACATCTATCAATAAGTAAACGATTAAATAATCTTAATCATTTATAACTTGAATAAACGATATAAAATTTCAGATAGCAGATAAAATAACCAACCTTAATTGTGATCCAAGTCTCAAAATAGAATGGCGGCGTTTATATCCATATAAATAGCCAATAAATACATAACGATTTAAGCATTAAAACTCTACAGTCCTGTGGCGGAAAGGAGTATTGACGGGGTTTATAGACAACATTTTAAAATCTTCGATACTATCCATAATTATTTTATAGCCAACTTTTACATAAAAAGGCACCTTAATTACGGTAAATTCACTCCTTTATCGCTGAATATGATGTAACTGTGCGCAAAAAAGAAATGGGTATTTTGTTTATCTCTGCATAAACAAAATCATTAACGTGAATTATTTTTACCACCAGCCCGAGGTATGAAATGAGTAAAATGAATTTGGCTAAACTATTATCCGCCAGTTTATTGGGGTTAATGGTTTGTTCTACCGCCGCAATGGCAAAAGAAGTTGAAGTCGTTAATATTTCCAAAATTGGTGGCATGCCATGGTTTAACCGGATGGGTGAAGGGGTAACCAATGCAGGAAAAGATTTGGGAATTAAAGCCTATCAGGTTGGTCCATCCAGTACTGATGCGCCTCAACAGGTTAAAATCATTGAAGATTTAATCGCCAAGAAAGTCTCCGCTATTACTATCGTGCCAAATGACGCCGATGTGTTGGAGCCGGTATTCAAAAAAGCCCGTAGTGAAGGCATTGTGGTATTAACCAATGAATCTCCAGGACAGCCAAGCGCTAACTGGGACGTTGAAATCATCGACAATGAAAAATTTGCTGCCGATAACGTAGAAGAAATGGCAAAAGCCATGGGCGGCAAAGGCGGTTACGTCATCTATGTTGGTAGCCTGACCGTCCCTCAGCACAACCTGTGGGCCGATCTGTTTGTTAAATATCAGAAAGAACACTATCCGGAAATGTTTGAAGTTACCAGCCGTATGCCGGTAGCAGAAAACATTGATGATGCTCGCCGCACTACGCTGGATCTGATGAAAGCCTACCCGGCGATGAAAGGGGTTGTCGCCTTTGGTTCACAAGGCCCTATCGGTGCTGGCCGTGCCGTTAAAGAGAAACGTGCTCGCGGTAAAGTTTTCGTTTACGGCATGATGATCCCATCTCAGGCTGCATCACTGATTAAAAGCGGTGATATAGCCATGGGCGTCACTTACGACCCGGCTTCCGCAGGTTATGCGCTGACCGCCGTTGCTAACAAAATTCTTAAAGGCGAAGAGATTACCAAAGATCTGGATATTCCAAATCTGGGTAAAGCTGATGTAGATATGGATAAACGCATTATCAAATTCCATAAAGTTCTGCGCGTCACCAAAGAAAACATCGATAGTCTGTATTAATCGCTCCACCTCCCCTGCCGGTAACCCACGGCAGGGGAAGCAAAAACACAGCAGTTTGCTACAAATGGGTGACAAGTTAACAAGAGGTAAAAATGGAACCCTTTATTTCACTGGGTAATATCAGCAAAACCTTCTATGGTGTTAAGGCGCTGGATAACATTGCCCTGACGCTGTTACCGGGAGAAGTTCACTGTCTGGCCGGGCAAAATGGTTGTGGAAAATCTACGCTGATTAAAATTATTTCTGGCGTTTACCAGCCGGACGCGGGGGCAGAAATTACCATCAATGGTAAATCATACTCTCACCTTTCCCCGATTGATTCAGTGAAAGCCGGTATTCAGGTTATCTATCAGGATCTATCGCTGTTTCCCAATTTAACCGTTGCTGAAAACATCGGCATTAACCAATATCACCATAATTTATTGGTTAATAAGCGTGAAATTCGCCGAATTGCCGAACTTACTATTAAAAGCATCGATGCCCAACTGGATCTTGATGCCACCGTCGAATCTCTGCCCATCGCCCAGCGCCAAATTGTCGCTATTTGCCGGGCGCTGTCGCAAGAAGCCAAACTGATTATTATGGATGAACCTACCGCCTCTCTGACGATGCAGGAAGTAAAAGGCTTATTACGGGTGGTTCATGACCTGAAAAAAAGAAATATTTGCGTAGTCTTCGTTAGCCACCGGTTAGACGAAGTAATGGAAATCTCCGATCGCATTACCGTATTAAAAGATGGCAAGCTGGTAGGCACTTACCCGGCGACAGAAATCGATAATAAAAAACTGGCCTTTCTGATGACCGGTAAAGAGTTCTCCTACGCGGTACTGCCACCCATTAAGGAAAAGGATGCTGTCGCGTTGGAAGTGAAAAATCTCTGCCGCGGTCAGGAATATAACCAGATATCCTTCAGCCTGCATAAAGGCGAAATTGTCGCCATTACCGGCCTGCTTGGCGCGGGCCGCACTGAGCTTTGCCTTAGCCTGTTTGGCCTCACTAAACCTGATTCGGGTGAAATCCTGCTGGAAGGAAAATCGATTAATTTCGCCAGTAATCGGGAAGCAATTAAAGCCGGGATTGGTTACGTATCCGAAGACCGGATGAGTACAGGACTCGTGATGGAACAATCCATCAATGACAACATTATCTCCACGGTACTGAATCGTTTGAAAACCCCACTTCAACTGCTAAATAGACCAAAGGCCGACAGCGTCGTGGTAGATTTAGTTGAACAGTTAACGATAAAGATCGGCAGCGTAAATCTACCGGTTAATACCCTTTCGGGTGGTAATGCCCAGCGGGTTGCCATTGCCAAATGGTTAGCTATCAATCCTAAAGTTCTGATCCTTGACTCCCCCACTGTTGGGGTCGATATCGCCAATAAGGCAGGTATTTATCAGATTATCTCTGCGCTATCACAAAAAGGTATTGCGGTGCTGATGATCACCGATGAAATCGATGAAGCCTTCTTTAATAGCCACCGGATTTTAGTGATGCGTAAAGGTGAAATCACCGCAGAATATTTACCGGGTGAAACAACAGAAGCGGCCCTGGCAGAGGTGGTCAATGGTTAATAAATTAGGCATCAAGCCACATGAACTGTTTTTGAGCTTAACCATTCTGGTGATTGGTGGTTATCTCTCTTTTGCCAGTCCGGACTTTATGACCTTTGGCAATATTTACGATCTGGTCAATAACTACGCCATGCTGACCATACTGGCCTGCGGCCTGTTTATTGTTCTGATCTCCGGTGGTATTGATATCTCTTTCCCGGCAATGACCATTATTTCCCAATATGTGATGGTTACTTTGATTCAGGGTACTACCGGTAACTTTGCCATTGCTTTCGCCCTGTCCGGCGGTATTGGTTTGCTATTGGGTATGGTTAACGCGGTGTTGGTTAACCGGCTTAAAGTTCCTTCTATTATTATCACTATCTCAACCCTGAACATCTTCTACGGATTGCTGCTCTATCTCACCAAAGGCGTATGGTTATACAGTTATCCGGAGTGGTTTGAACAAGGCGTTATGCTGTTCAAATTCACCGCAGCAGATGGTTATGATTATGGTTTAAGCCTGCAAATTATCACCCTGATTGTGGTGATTGCCCTAACCGGCATCATCATGAATAAGACCAGCATCGGCCGAATGATCTACGCCATGGGTGGCAACAAAGAAGCCGCTTCCCGTATGGGTTTTGGCATCTTTAAACTTCAGCTGTTTGTGTATGGCTATATGGGATTAATGTCCGGGGTAGCGGGAGTGGTGCAGTCTGCAACGGTTTTAACCGTGGCTCCGGATTCACTGTTGGGCTATGAGCTAACAGTACTGGCTGCTGTTGTATTAGGCGGTACCAGCATTGTGGGTGGACGAGGAACGCTGTTAGGGACTTTGTTAGGGGTTATTTTGTTGGCTGTACTACAGAATGGCCTGAACTTACTGGGGATTTCCTCTTACTGGCATACTGTGGTTACCGGTTTGGTGATCGTTATTAGCGTCAGTATGACGGCCTGGAGCCAGCGTAAAGGTCAGGGGGTATAACCATGAGCGCAAGAAAAGTAAAAGATAATGTAGAGATTTACCTGAGTCTGCTGATTGGGCTGGTAGTGATTACCTTCAGTTTTCTGATCCCTGATATTTTCTGGTCATCCGCTAACTTTCAGTCTATTGCCTCACAAATGCCGGTACTTGGGGTATTGGCACTGGCAATGGCCATTACCATGCTCACCGGGGGAATTAACCTGTCGATTATTGCCACCATGAACGCCTGTGGATTGGTGATGGCCTGGGTAGCCACCAATTATCCGCCGAGTGTTGGCAGTATAGCGCTGGTACTGCTTGCGGGTTTAGCCATGGCTATCGTTATCGGCAGTGTAAATGGTTTTCTGATTGCGGTAGTCAGAGTTTCTCCTATTCTGGCAACGCTCGGCATTATGACATTGCTGAACGGGATTAATATTTTGATATCCCGCGGCTCGGCTATTTCTAATTTCCCTGACTATATTCTGGCGATTAACAGCACTAATCTGTTGGGCATTCCGGTACCACTGTTAGTCTTTTTAGCCGTGGTTGCTGTGATATGGGTAATTCTGGAGAAATCCGCGTTTGGTCGTACCATCTATCTGATCGGTTCTAATGAACAGGCAACCCATTACTCCGGTATTAACACCCGTAAAACCATCGTTTGGGTATACATTCTATCGTCCATACTCTGTGTGGTTGCTGCACTGTTGATGATGTCTAAACTCAACTCTGCCAAAGCATCCTATGGGGAATCCTACCTACTGGTGTCGATTCTGGCGGCAGTATTAGGTGGTATAAATCCGGACGGTGGGTTTGGTAAAGTATTTGGCATGGTGATGGCACTGATTTTATTACAGATGCTGGAAAGCGGGCTAAATATTCTGGGAGTAAGCAGTTACATTACGATGGCATTGTGGGGCGGGTTATTACTGGCGTTCATCTTCCTGAAGGGCATTAACCTCTCCACACTGTTTGGTCGCTAAACCAAATAATGTTGATAAGACGATGGCCCGGAATCAATATTCCGGGCCATATAAAAATTGCAGTTCAATAGCGATTATCTTCTGACTCTTCTCTTCTTACTCTTTTTATTCTTTTTGACGCTCTTATTATCAGCAACTTCCAGCTTGGTAAACACCGGGGATGCATAACTCTCTACCGAAACGCCATTCAGCGAATAGCCGTTCAGGTTACACCCATCCCCTTTAACTACAGTATCAGGCTGCTGTATCACCTTAGTTTTCATGCCGTTTAATACAAAAACTTGCTGGTCTGAAACTCTGATAGTGTATTTATCCCGAACGTGCAGTTTCCGGCTATAGTCGTACAGAGAAAAGTTATTTTCACCGGATTTAAAGCTGTAGGTATCAACGTGTAAAGTAAACAGATCGATAATTTCTCCATCCCGTTCATGCTTTACTGCCACTTCTTTTAGTTCATCATAAGTAAAACCGGAGAAGGAAAAATCAATACCGCCCAGTGTTTCAACTTGCGCGCAATACTCGGCAAACTCAAGCTGCTGCTGCTCATACCCGTTACTGCATCCGCTTAACAGAATGCCAGCACCCATAAACAGCGGTAATAATCGGGAATAATTTTTCCGCACAACAGCCTTACTCATACAAACTCCATTTCAATTAAACCAGACAGCTCAGCGGCACTGTCTGGCATTGGGTTCATTCCCTTAGTCGCGAAAGTTATTAAACTGGAACGGTTGCCCTAACTCAGCACCTCTCACCAGAGCCATTGCACCTTGTAAGTCATCACGGGATTTGCCGGTAACGCGTACCTGATCGCCCTGAATTTGAGCCTGCACTTTCAGTTTATTATCTTTGATCAGCTTAATAATTTTTTTAGCAACGTCACTTTCAATACCTTGCTTGAGTTTAACCTCTACGCTGTATGTTTTGCCGCTGTGTACCATCTCATCAGGGATTTCTAACGCCCCGGCATCAATACCGCGTTTAGCAAACTTATCGCGCAGAATATCCAGCAATTGCTGAACTTGAAACTCAGACTCGCTGGCAACCTTAACGCTTTCATTCTTCTCATTCAGCTCAAAACTGGCGGGAATGTTACGGAAATCCCAACGGTTGGTCAGTTCACGACTGGCATTCTCCACCGCATTGCGGACTTCAGGCATATCAATTTCAGATACAATATCGAAAGATGGCATAACTTCTTCCTTTTTTATGATGGCTCTTTTAATAACAAATAATGTTATGCATGATAACGGTTATATTCACGCCTGCACAACCTATCAGGCAGACAATCTTATTGATTAAGGAGTACTAAATGGCACCTAGAGCACTGGTTTGCCTGGCTCACGGCACTGAGGAAACCGAAGCGGTTACCACCATTGACCTGCTGGTTCGCGGTGGAATCGAGGTTATCACCGCCAGCGTCGAAGGGGATGGTTGTCTGAATATTGTCTGTTCCCGGGGAGTAAAATTAGTTGCCGATCATGCATTGGTTGATATTGCCGATGAACATTTTGATGTGGTCGTCCTTCCTGGTGGTGTAAAAGGTGCCGAATGCTTTCGGGATAGTCCACTGTTAGTAGAAAGAGTTCGCCAGACTCATCTTAGCGGTAATATTGTCGCCGCCATTTGTGCAGCTCCGGCTCTGGTACTGGAACACCACAAGCTGTTTCCTGTAGGGAATATGGCGGTTAACCCGGGTTTTAAACATATGAACCCGGAGAATAAATGGGTGGACCGCCGGGTCAACTATGATGAACGTGTTAATCTGGTCACCAGTCAAGGGCCTGGAACTTCAATCGATTTTGGTCTGAAATTAATTGAGCTATTAGTCAACCGCGATAAAGCCGCAGAAGTTGCCGAGCAACTTATCGTCGCACCGGGAATATATGCCTATCTTTAAGGCGTTTTGCGGAGCGCCTCTGCTCCGCACCCTACTCTTTTTTGATTAAACATTGAGGTGTCTTTAGTCAGCGATAATTTTTGCTGATTCAATATTGTTAATCAGCAAAAAAATATATTTCCTGCACTTTACTTGTGCATTTTTGCACTATAATAAGCCAAAACAAATAAGAAATAATAAAGCAGCTCAAAAAAGCAAATCGTTTAATTAAAGAATAATTTATTGCTTTAAAATAAACATGAATGATTAAAAAGGTTATTATTATTTTTCAAACAACAAAATCAGTTCAATTTTCAACCTAATTAAATGTTATACCTGTAATATCATCCATCCTTAGACTGCACCGATCATGTGCAATATATTTGATAAATAACATATAATTCATGTGGTTTATAAGTTTCCTTAATGTCAATTAACTGAAAATTAAATTTATTCAAGATACATCTTGTGAAGCAAACATCCGTGTTGTATTTCTGGTATTTAAATAAACTTATTTAGATTAATCATAATAATACTCCCACATAACCTCACCCTTGATTTCTTATTAAAAACGTACAGAAACATTTATATTTATTCTTTATCCTTTATTTACATTTTATTAATAACCAGAAATTTATTTAATTACTAAGCTCAAACTGCAAGTAACGGGATTTAATCTCACACCTTGTTTTTATCATTATCACCACAGGCCATAATATATGAAAAAAGTAATAGCAGTGCTCATCTCAACCATCGTTGCTGCCGGTGCAGCTCATGGGGCCGAAATCTATAACAAGGACGGAAATAAACTGAACCTGTATGGAAAAATAGATGGTTTACATTACTTCTCATCGGACAACAGTCAGGATGGCGATGCAACTTACACCCGTTTTGGTATTAAAGGTGAAACTCAGGTCAACGAAGATGTGGTTGGCTTTGGACAGTGGGAATATAACGTTCTTGCCAGTAACACAGAAGGTAGCAGCAATCAAAGCTTCACCCGACTGGCTTATGCCGGAATAAAACACCGTATCGCCGGTTCGCTGGATTATGGCCGTAACTACGGTATTTTATACGATGTAGAGGGCTGGACCGACGTACTGCCAGAATTTGGTGGTGACAGTTATACCGGGGCAGATAACTATATGGTAAGCCGCGCTAACGGCGTCGCTACCTACCGTAATACCGATCTGTTTGGTCAGGTTGAAGGCTTGAATTTTGCCGTTCAATACCAGGGCAAGAATGATGGACAAAATTGTGAAGAATCCGGTGGAACTTCCGTATGTGAAAACCTGAGCCGTAACCCCCACGATGTTCAACATCAAAATGGCGATGGTTGGGGTATCTCTTCCACCTACGATATTGGCGAAGGCATCAGCTTAGGTGCGGCCTACAGTTCATCTAACCGTACCGGAGAGCAAAAAACCACAGGTGGTAACATTGCCGGTGGAGACAAAGCCCAAGCCTGGACAACTGGTCTGCGTTATAACGCCAATAACGTCTATCTGGCGGCCATGTATTCAGAAACCAATAACATGACACCCTACGGCGGTGATGGCATCGCAAACAAAACTCAAAACTACGAAGTGGTCGCGCAGTATCAGTTTGAGTTCGGTTTAGCCCCTTCTCTTGCCTATCTGCAATCTAAGGGCAAAGACTTAAACACCAATAATGGACAATACAACGGCAATCAGGATCTGGTGAAATATGCTGATGTTGGCGTAACCCAATACTTCAACAAAAACTTCTCAGCTTATGTGGACTACAAAATCAACCTGTTAGACGACAACAGTTTCTACAAGGATAACGGTATATCTACCGATAACATTGTAGCGACCGGTTTGGTGTATCAGTTCTGATATTTAACCTGAGATCTTGTTGTTAGGTCTTGATCTTAAAAGAGCACTGGAATTCAGCTGACGACTGAGTGAGGGTAGCACGCCAAACAGGGATGTTTGGCGAGGCACTGTTTCGCCTGGAGCGAATCAGTGCCGGTGCGTAAGCCCGAACGAAGAAGGAAGGAAGTCGCGCAGCGACCTGGATTCGGGTGCGAAGGCGCGGAGGTGCAGGAGGCGTTCGCCATAACGCCTCTTGCTCGGCCACTTCACCGCTGTTGATTAGAACTTTGCACTATTTGTGGACGAAACAAACTCTGCACGTACAGAAACATTCATTTATCGCTGTGTGCGATAAACCTTCACATTACTATACCCCTGCTCCTGCAAATACAGCGCCTGCAAACGGCTCATCACACCACGATCGCAATACAGCAGATAGGTTTTAGATTTATCCAGTTCGCTAAAAGCGGTTCCCAACTTGTAGAACGGAATATGTTTTATGCTAACTTCATTCAACTTCAGCGGGCTGGTTTCATGCTCGTCTGATGAACGAATATCGATAATCACATCATTACTGCCAAACGCGGCTACCGTTTCTACTTCAGTGATTTGCTGTTGGGTCTGTTCTGCTATTTGGCGAATATCAATATTCACCGCCTGCTCAACAACTTTATCCAGAATACCGAAGTCAAAGTTTGCCTCTTCAGCCTCAATCTTAGCCTTCACAGCCTTCACCGTTGGGCTTTTTGAGATCACACCGCAAAACTCAGGCATAGTTTTGGCAAAATCTTCGGTACCAATCTGGCGAGCCATATTAATAATGTGCTCTTTATCATGGGAAATCAGCGGACGCAGAATCAGCGTATCGGAGGCATTATCAATTAAACGCAGGTTGGTTAAGGTTTGGCTGGAAACCTGACCCAATGCTTCACCGGTGACAATCGCCTGAACACCATAGCGCTCAGCAATCGCTGAAGAAGCTCTGACCATCATACGTTTAAGCACCACGCCCATTTGGCCATCATCCACTTTTTCCAGAATTTCACTCACCACCGGAGCAAAATCAACGGAAATAAAGCGAACCTTATGGGAGCTACCAAACCGACTCCAGATATAGTGAGCTACCTGCTTAACCCCAATTTCATGGGTTGCACCACCTAAATTGAAGAAGCAGTAATGAACCCGGCAACCACGGCGCATCAGCATATAGCTGGAAACACCAGAGTCGAAACCACCGGAAATCAGTGACAGTACATCTTCCTGAGTACCAATAGGGAAACCACCCAGACCTTCATAACGAGCCTGTACCATAATCAGGCGATCGTCTTCGATCTCTAAACGTACAGTCACGTCAGGGTTAGTCAGATTCACTTTTGCCGACTCAATATGCTGGTTTAAACCACCACCAACGTAGCGTTCCACATCCTGAGAGTTAAAATCTTGTTTGCCTCGGCGTTTCACCCGCACACAAAACGTTTTACCTTCTAACTGTTCACGATAGTTCGCCAGTGTCTGTTCGAAGATATTGTGCATATCGGTATAGGGGGTTTCATCCACTTCAAGAATGTGATGAATACCAGGAATTCGCGTCAGTGCATCCCGAATAATCGGGCCGTTAGCCGGATCTTTGGTTCTGACTTCCAGAAAGTCCCAATGGCGAACCACCGCACACTCCTCAATACGCTGCCTTAAAACGTTACGCACGTTTCCGGTCAGAATTTTGATAAAGCGCATACGCACAGACTGGCTTTTGATAGTAATTTCAGGGAACAGCTTAATGATAAACTTCATGATAGTTGCGAGTACTTACGTCGTTAAATCGAATGAAAAGGATGATAGATTTCTGGGCGTGGAGTATACACCCGGAAAGGCAATCGGCGCACTAAACAATCTGCGCCGGAAGAATATTTCATGGATTTCTATCTGAGATTAGCTGGAACAGGAGATTTCCAGTCGTTTTCCCCAGTCTGGTGGAAGCTCGGCTAAATCACTAAATTCCGGGGAGTCGGCATAAGGATTCATTAATCCTTGATGAATATGGGCCAGCACGCTGATATCTTCTTTTTCAGCCGCTTCTATCGCTTTTTGGGCCAGATAATTACGTAATATTCGCTGCGGATTAGCGTTTTTCATTACCTGTTGACGCTGTGCATCATCCACCTGTTCCTGCTGCAGACGCTTACGCCATGCCTGATACCAACTATCAAAATTCTGACGGTCAATAAACTCATCACGCAAGGCTATATTTGTACTTGCTTGCTCAACATCGCTTAACAAACGGAAAGTATGGGTATAATCGCGCTTCTCTTTTGCCATCATATCTAACAGCTGATTCAACAGATCATTATCCTGTGGATCCTGAGTGAAAAAGCCCAGTTTTGCCCTCATCAATCGACCATAGGCTGCCATCAACGCGGGTTCATATGCGGCTAAACCAGCCTGTAGTTGTTCCATCGTCATTAAACCAGACAGAGCATTCGCCAATCGGTGTAAATTCCAGTAAGCCACCGCAGGTTGATTACTAAAGGCATAGCGCCCCTGATAATCACTATGGTTACAGATGTATTCCGGAGAGTAATCATCCAGAAAACCATAGGGACCAAAATCAATAGTGATGCCCAAAATCGACATATTGTCAGTGTTCATAACGCCATGAGCAAAGCCTACTGACTGCCAGAGTGCGATCATTTCAGCCGTTCGCTCAGCAATATCTTTAAACCAGAGGAAGTAGCGTTCTGGTTGCTCCAGCCATTGAGGCCAATGGTGTCGAATCGCGTAATCCGCCAATTGCTGCACCTGCTCCTGCTGATTACGGCGATAGAAATGTTCGAAATGACCAAAGCGAATATGGCTTTCGGAAATTCGCATTAACATCGCTCCCGGCTCAGGCTGTTCGCGAAACACCGGTTGTTCACTGGTCACAATGGATAATGCACGGGTAGTTGGTATACCTAAATAATGAAGTGCCTCTGAAGCTAAAAACTCCCTGACTACCGATCGCAGTACGGCCCTGCCATCCCCCATACGCGAGTAGGGCGTCAGACCTGCACCTTTCAGATGCCAGTCCATCTTTTTTCCGCTGTCGGTTAGTTGCTCGCCCAATAAAATTCCACGACCATCACCCAGTTGTCCGGCCCAAACGCCAAACTGATGGCCGCTGTATACCTGAGCCAGCGGTTTCATTCCTGCCAGTAACGTTTCCCCTGACCATATTTTCTGGTTATCACCGGAAAACAGTGAGTCCTCCAACCCCAGCTCTTTTGCTAAGGGTTTACTGTGATATAGCAACCGAGCCTGACTCAGCGGCGTTGGCAGTAACTCGGAATAAAAACCCGGTAGTTCATCGTAATAGGAATGAATAAATTTTGGCATAGTTGACATAGTTGGCACTGGCATCGATATCAATTGAGATAAAACCAGTGTAGTGCCCGAGTGAAGGAATTAACACCAACCAACTGTAGGGGATTATGACTTTCAGTAGAATTTCTCTTCCCAGCCCCTGCCATTCGGGCCTCACTCCTTATGAGTAAAATATTGATAATATGTACCACTGCACAATTTCATGGTTAATTATCATTTTTATGAGTCATTTAATGGTAAACTCCAGCTTATAACTTAGGTATTATTTAACCATAGCCGACAAAATAATCAGCATCGTTGGTATGAGCGGTGTATTATCGGTGCAATGTCCTGCATCCTTGCTGAATTTGCACGGGTTGATGCTTTCAAAGCCCGCTAATGCGGTTATTTATTAAAGATAACATTTAATCGAAGCCACTATTAGATATGCCAAAAATGCCGAAAAAAACGCCTCAGCCAGCCAGTTTTGAAACTGCATTAGGTGAGCTGGAACAAATTGTGAATCGTCTTGAAAATGGCGACCTCCCACTGGAAGAAGCATTAAACGAGTTTGAGCGCGGTATTCAGCTGGCGCGTCAGGGTCAACAGCAATTACAACAGGCTGAACAACGGGTTCAGATCCTGTTAAACAGCGATCCTGAAGCCCCGTTGTCTCCTTTTAATCAGGATGAAGCCTGATGTCATCTTTTACTCAGCTTCAATCAGAACATCGCCAGCGTGTTGATCGGGCGCTGGAACTCTATCTTTCTACCTTACCGTTCAATCAGGCACCTTTAGTAGAAGCCATGCGATATGGCGCCCTGCTGGGGGGAAAGCGTCTGCGACCATTTTTGGTCTATGCAACCGGTGAAATGCTCGGTTTAAGTACTGAAAATATGGATGCTCCGGCAGCAGCCATTGAGTGTATTCATGCCTATTCACTGATTCATGACGACTTACCTGCGATGGATGATGACGATTTACGTCGTGGTCAGCCAACCTGCCATATTAAATTTGGTGAAGCACACGCCATTCTGGCGGGTGATGCGTTACAGACGCTGGCCTTCTCTATTCTGAGCGATGCATCAATGCCCGATGTGCAAACCACTTCCCGTCTGGCAATGATTAGTGAACTGGCCCGTGCCAGCGGTGCCGCCGGTATGTGTGCCGGACAGGCCCTGGATCTGGAAGCAGAAAAGAAAAAAACGAATCTAGAAGAACTGGAACGTATTCACCGCCATAAAACCGGCGCGTTGATTCGTTCCGCTATTCGCCTTGCCGCACTGGCTGCTGGTGAACGCGGTAAAGCTATCCTGCCAATTCTGGACCGCTATGCTAATGCCATTGGCTTAGCCTTTCAGGTACAGGACGACATTCTCGATGTAGTAGGTGCTACAGAGAAGACGGGTAAGCGTCAGGGGTCCGATTTACAACACGAAAAGAGCACCTACCCTGCCCTGCTTGGAATCGAAGGCGCACAGGCTAAAGCGCTGGATCTGTACCGGGAAGCGATGGATGCACTATCGGAATTAGCATCACAGTCTTATAATACGGCTTCGCTGGAAGCACTGGCCGGTTTTGTTATCGAGCGAGATAACTAAACTGCACATTTAAGCAAATAATTTTAGACGAGTTTTGGATGAGTCTTGATATAAATCGATATCCATTGTTGGCGTTAGTTAATAGCCCCGACGACCTGCGCCTGATATCAAAAGATAACCTACCGAAGCTCTGTGATGAGCTACGTGAATATCTGCTGAACAGCGTCAGTCGCTCCAGCGGTCATCTGGCTTCTGGCCTGGGTACCGTGGAACTGACCGTGGCGTTACACTACGTCTATAATACGCCATTCGACCATATCGTCTGGGATGTGGGCCATCAGGCTTATCCCCATAAGATCCTGACCGGTCGCCGCGATCAAATGCCCACTATTCGTCAAAAAGATGGGCTACACCCTTTTCCATGGCGCGAAGAGAGTGAATATGACGTGCTGTCAGTGGGCCACTCTTCCACATCCATCAGTGCCAGTCTGGGGTTAGCTATTGCTGCCCAGCGTGAAGCTAAAGGCCGTCACGTTGCCTGTGTTATTGGCGACGGTGCAATTACCGCCGGTATGGCGTTTGAAGCCATGAACCACGCCGGTGACGTTAAACCCGATATGCTGGTTATCCTGAACGACAATGAAATGTCGATTTCAGAAAACGTCGGCGCTCTGAATAATCATTTAGCTCAAATTCTCTCCGGTAAGCTTTACTCCACTCTGCGCGAAAGCGGAAAGATGGTGCTATCTGGCTTACCGCCAATCAAAGAACTGGTTAAACGCACCGAAGAGCACCTGAAAGGTATGGTGGTACCGGGTACGCTGTTTGAAGAGTTCGGTTTTAACTATATTGGCCCGGTTGACGGGCACGACGTACAGGCGCTGGTCCAAACCCTGAAAAATATGCGTAGCCTGAAAGGGCCTCAATTACTGCATATCATGACCAAAAAGGGTAAAGGCTACGCGCCAGCAGAGAAAGACCCTATTGGCTGGCATGGTGTGCCGAAGTTCGATCCGGCAACCGGTACTCAGCAAAAAGGCGGTAGCGCTCATCCAAGCTATTCCAGCGTATTTGGCGACTGGTTATGTGAAACAGCGGCTAATGACAAAAAACTAATGGCGGTTACGCCAGCCATGCGTGAAGGTTCAGGTATGGTGCGTTTTTCTCGCGAATATCCGGATCAGTATTTTGACGTTGCTATCGCTGAACAGCATGCGGTTACGTTTGCGGCCGGGCTGGCAATCGGTGGATATAACCCCGTTGTGGCGATTTACTCTACTTTCTTGCAGCGGGCATACGATCAGGTTATCCACGATGTGGCTATCCAGAAACTCCCGGTGATGTTTGCCATCGATCGCGGTGGCATTGTTGGAGCCGATGGCCCAACCCATCAGGGTGCTTTTGATCTCAGCTATTTACGCTGTATCCCTGAAATGGTGGTGATGACCCCAAGCGATGAAAACGAATGTCGCCAAATGCTGTATACCGGCTATCACTATCAGGACGGTCCGGTTGCGGTACGCTATCCACGAGGTAACGGTATTGGTGTTGAACTGGAACCGCTTGCCATATTACCGATGGGGAAAGCTAAAGTTCGTCGTAACGGTGAAAAAGTAGCAATTCTTAACTTTGGTACCTTGTTGCCAGACGCACTACAGGCTGCCGAGCAGTTAAATGCGACAGTTGTGGATATGCGTTTTGTTAAGCCGTTAGATGAATCATTGATTCTTGAGCTTGCCGAGTCCCACGATGAACTCATCACACTGGAAGAAAACGCCATTATGGGCGGTGCCGGTAGTGGTGTGAATGAACTGCTGATGGCGCATCGTAAAGCAGTTCCGGTATTGAATCTTGGCTTACCTGATGAGTTTATCGCTCAGGGTGGACAGGATGAGGTTCGGGCGGGGTTAGGGCTTGATGCCGAGGGGATTGTTGCGCAGTATCGGGAATGGGGTAATAAGTAGTACTTTGGCTGATTGTTTTGCAAATCGGCTTCTGAGGGTATTCCGGCCGTAATAGCTATGTGGTTATATGATCGCTGTGCCCGGCCGGAAGACCATCTGTACTTAAACCTAGCGTGCGTCGGGCCTAGATTCCCTAGGGGCAGTTACAAAACACCTTCGGTGTTTTGCCCTTCGGGCCAGCGCAAGCGCTGTTCAAACAGGCTTTGCCTGTTTGTCGTTGGCTTACGCCAAGTCGACCCCAACGGCAATCTCTCCCTCCGATTGAATTCGGCTAAAAGACAAAAAACTCAAAACCAAAACCAAAACCAAAACCAAAACCAAAACCAAAACCAAAACCAAAACCAAAACCAAAACCAAAACCAAATATATATTCAGGGGCAACGCCCCTGAATACTAACCAATCTTTTGATCTTCAGGAGCACTGGAATTCAGCTGACGACTGAGAGAGAGGGTAGCACGCCAAACATCCATGTTTGGCGAGGCATGGCTTCGTCTGGAACGAATCCATGCCGGTGCGTTAAGGCCGAACGAAGAAGGAAGGTAGTCACATAGCGACCTGAATTCGTGTGCGAAGGCGCGGAGGTGCAGGAGGCGTTCGCCTTAACGCCTCTTGCTCGGCCGCCGCACAGCCGTTGAGAAAGAAACGACATTATTTGCGGACGAAATCTACTCAAATCTTAATATTACTCACGAAAGTGATCATACCCACTCCCCTCAAACTCCACCGTCCGATTCCCATCCAACAACTGCAATCCACCATTGGCAGTAATCTGCCCAATACAGTGATAAGGAATACCTAAACCAGAAAGTGCAGTATCCAGAGCACCACGGTTATCTTCTGGTACGGTAAAGCATAGTTCGTAGTCTTCACCTCCGGTCAGTGCCCAGCGAATCGCCTGTTCGCGGCTGCAGTTGTCCGTCAGTGCTGATGAAAAGACTAATCGATCGAGATGGATTCTGGCTCCACAACCGCTGGCTTTCAGAATATGACCTAAATCCGGTAACAGACCGTCAGATATATCAATAGCTGCCGTGGCTAACTGACGCATGCCCTGCCCCATTAAGATACGCGGCTGGGGGCGGAGATGACGTTTTACCAGATAGTTTCGCTGTTCCTGATTTTTGACTTCCAGCTTACCCTGCAAAATAGCCAGGCCGGCTGCGCTATCACCGGGCCAGCCGGTCACGTAGATCCAGTGTCCGGCCTTAGCGCCACTGCGGGTTAGTTGCTTATCTATTGGTACCCAACCGTTAATGGTTAACGTCAGGCTGAGTGGACCTTTAGTGGTATCACCACCTATTAGCTGCATTCCGTAGTAGTCCAGCAATCCAAACAGGCTTTCGCTAAAGCTGGCTAACCAGAGTTCATCGACTTCAGGCAAGGTTAATGCCAGAGAAACCCAGGCAGGATCGGCTCCCATCGCTGCCAGATCGCTTAAGTTAACCGCCAGACACTTGTAGCCTAAATCAGCAGGATCGATATCAGGAAGAAAATGGATGCCGGACACCAGTGTGTCGGTACTAATAGCCAGATACTGTTTTTGTGAAGGGATAAGTAAGGCACAATCATCACCAATCCCCAACAACACGTCTTTACGAATGGTACTTTGCCGATTGAAATAGCGGGCAATAACGTCAAATTCACTGCACGACATAATAGCGGTACTCCAGTCGAACTTAACAATAAGGCCGGCATTGCCGGCCTTATCAGAACTCTTAATGGTGAATCAGGATAAGACTCATTGCTTGGCGTTACGTACGCGCAAACGAGGAACCACTTTATCCAGTACGCCATTAACAAATTTATGGCTGTCATCAGCACCAAAGATTTTGGCTAACTCAATAGCCTCATTGATAACGACTTTATAAGGGATATCTTCACGCTTGCTCAGTTCGTAAACGGCAACGCGTAAAATGGCTCTCTCAATTTGGCCCAGCTCATCCAGAGTACGGGACAGATAAGGTGCCATCAATTTATCCAGTTCACCCGCATGGGTGGCCGCGCCAGAAAACAGCTCACGGAAGTAAGTTAAATCAACATCTTTAACATCCTGTTCCGTCAGAAATTGTAATTCAACATCGGCAATATCATTTTTGGATAATTGCCAGGAGTATAACGCCTGAACGGCGCACTCGCGGGCGCGGCGACGAGCTGCAGGTTTCACAGGGTTTCCCTCAAATCTTAGTCAGACAATCAATGTTTACAGCTGGGTGTAACCCATGCTTACGCTTTGATTGCCTTAATTACATTAATCATTTCCAGTGCGGTCATGGCCGCTTCGGCACCTTTGTTACCGGCTTTGGTCCCGGCACGTTCGATAGCCTGTTCAATATTTTCTGTTGTCAGTACGCCGAAAGAAACCGGAATTTGGCTCTCCATGGCAACGCTGGATAAACCAGAGCTACATTCACCAGCAACATACTCAAAGTGTGCAGTACCACCGCGAATAACAGTACCCAGCGCAATAACCGCATCATAACGACCGGTATCTGCCAGAGTGCGAACCGCTAAAGGCAATTCATAAGCACCCGGTACCCAAACAACAGTGATATTTGAATCAGAAACCTGACCAATACGTTTTAATGCATCAATAGCCCCTTCCAGCAGACTATCGTTAATAAAATTGTTAAAACGAGCAATAGCAATGGCAACACGGGCTTGTGGTGCTGCAACAATACCTTCGATAACGTTCATAAAAGTATATCCTTGGTTTCTTGATTCAATAACCCGACAAGGGGGCGGATTCTATCATATTCTTTCAGTTGTGGCGCTGCGGATTTGCTATCTGCGCACAATTACTGCAACTAACTGCGAGGCACAAGGCATAAACGTAAGTCCTCACCGACCTGCTGCACATGCTGTATTCTAAATTCAGGTGCCTGAGACAGTTGGCTGAGGCCGGGAAGTTTACATAACCCATGGGCATCATCGCCCAGCAGTTTAGGGGCCAGGTATAATACCAGCTCATCCACTACACCCGCCTGTAATAAAGCACCGGCAATGGTTGGCCCTGCTTCAGTCCAGACAGTATTTATCTGACGACGTCCCAGTTGCATCATCAACACAACCAGATCGATTCCTCCCTGATAAGCAGGAACAATAAGCTGTTCAACGTTATCAGGCCAGACTTCATCGCCTTTGTGGGTACGCACTAACCAGATATCACCAGGTAGTGAAAACAGTTTGAGATCCGGCGTTAAACGATTCTGACTGTCCAGAATCACTCTGATAGGCTGACGCAATAAGCTTTTAGGGTAAATATCGTGAGTTTGACGGTCCAGCTCTTCCCAACGCACATTTAACGATGGGTTATCGGCCAGCACTGTAGCGCTGGTGCTTAATATAGCTGAACTCTGTGCTCTGAACTGCTGAACATCGCGACGGGAATCTACCGAGGTGATCCACTGACTTTCACCTGAAGCCATGGCCGTTTTGCCATCCAGCGAAGCCGCCAGCTTAAGCTGAAGATAAGGAAAACCGGTGCGCATGCGTTTAAAGAAACCGCGATTAACCGCTTCGGCTTCTGTCATCATCACACCATGTTCAACGTCAATTCCTGCCTGCTGTAAGCGATACAGGCCACGACCAGCCACTTCAGGATTAGGGTCCTGCATCGCAGCAACCACCCGCTTAACCCCGGCATTAATCAGCGCATCTGCACAAGGAGGGGTACGTCCGTGATGGCTGCAAGGCTCCAGCGTAACGTAGGCCGTTGCTCCCCGCGCTTTTTCTCCAGCCATGCTTAACGCATGAACTTCAGCATGCGGTTCGCCTGCCCGGTGATGGTATCCCTCGCCAACGATTTCTCCATCACGCACCAGCACACAGCCAACGTTAGGATTAGGCGTGGTGGTAAAACGCCCTTGCCAGGCCAGCTCAAGCGCTCGTGACATATATTTTGCGTCATTCTGCATAGGGCAATCAGTCCTGTAGTTTGGCGATCTCTTCACCAAATTCTCGAATATCTTCAAAACTACGGTAAACCGAAGCAAAACGAATATAGGCAACCTTATCTAATTTTTTCAAAGCATCCATCACCAGGTTGCCCACCAGGGATGCCAGAACCTCGCGTTCGCCAGTAGCACGTAATTGAGACTTAATATGGCTGATGGCCATCTCAATATCATCGGAATTAACCGGCCGTTTCTCCAACGCCTTTAACATACCCCGACGTAATTTCTCTTCGTCAAAGGGCTCGCGAATTTCATTGCTTTTAATCACTCGTGGCATTACCAGTTCTGCCACTTCAAACGTAGTAAAGCGCTCATGGCAAACTAAACATTGGCGGCGGCGGCGTACCTGAGAGCCATCGCCGACCAGACGCGAATCAATGACTTTGGTATCAACGGCGGCACAAAAAGGGCAATGCATAACATCTCCTGAAAATATTTCCGGGGAAAAGCATACTCATATATTGATCTACCATTTTAAACGCCCCAGCTAAATAGTGATATAGCTAAGGCCCAGAAAGCGGATAATTAATGATAATCAATACCGGTTGAATATATCAGTAATCTTGTTTTAAAAAAGTGGATTGCCAAATATTCAGGCTTTCACCATTTTATCTTCAATAACGACCCAGCGCTTATGGATCCATAATGACAGCAACATAATGGCCCCTCCCGCCAGGGTTTTTCCCCATTCAGGCTGTTCCTGCCAGATAAGAAAATTCACCATCAAGCCAACGGGTATCATGGCATTATTCATGATTGCCAGCGTACCGGCATCCACTTTTCCGGCACCATAATTCCACATAAAGTATCCTATGCCAGAAGCACCCAACCCCAACCAGACCAATATTCCCCACTGCACGGAAGTGGTTGGTAATTGTTCGACATTCCCCAACAATAGCCATGCCACAATGGCCACACATAACGCCCCTAAATAAAACAATGCGCTACTCTGTCGTGAAGGCATTGGATAAAGCTCCATTGCACGCTTATAGCCAACTTGCCCTAACGCAAAGAAAAAGTTAGCAGTTTGGATGATTAACATACCAAACCAGAAATTCTCTCTTGGATGACTGAAGTTAATTACGCCAGCACCCAGCACCGCTAACAAAGCGCTAAACAGGTAACCCCAACGCAGAGATTGCCCCTTCAGCAAATCGTAAATCAGTGTGACGTAAATTGGCATAGTAATGCCAAACAACAACACTTCCGGCACGGTTAAATAGAGAAATGACTGATAGTAAAACAGATACATAATTCCCAGCTGACATGCTCCTGCTGCCATAAAAGCGATACAGGCTTTAACACTTGTGCCACTAAAACGCATGAACGGTACAAACAAGAGTGTAGCTAAACCAACCCGCATCAGAATAGAGAACCAGGGATCAACCTGCCCCGCCAGATAAACGCCAATCAGGCTAAATGAGAACGACCAGATAACAGTAGTAACAATTAAAAACGGCATGACCACTCCAAAGTGAATAGCGAATTAACCAAAAAGAATGTCAGGCCGGGATACCGCGTGACGGATAGCCTCGATGAGCAACGATAGCTGTTCAGGCTGAATAATATAGGGAGGCATTAAGTAGATCAGTTTGCCAAATGGCCGAATCCATACACCCTGAGCCACAAAGAATTTTTGCAGGCTGGCCATATCAATCGGTTTAGTCACTTCAACCACACCAATCGCTCCCAGTACTCTCACCTGCTGTACATAAGGGGAATCTTCCAGTGGGCGTAATCCTTGTTCCAGCACATCAGCAATTTGGGACACCTGAGACTGCCAGTGATTTTCAGCCAGCAGATCTAAACTGGCGCAGGCAACCGCACAGGCCAGAGGGTTAGCCATAAACGTAGGACCGTGCATAAAACATCCAGCCTCTCCCTGACTGATGACTTCAGCCACATTACGCGTTGTCATCACCGCAGAGAGCGTCATATAGCCTCCGGTTAGCGCCTTGCCTACACACTGAATATCCGGCGAAATACCGGCATGTTGACAGGCAAACAGCTTGCCGGTACGACCAAAGCCTGTCGCAATTTCATCAGTAATCATCAGAATCTGATATTGATCGCAGAGCTGGCGTATACGTTTGAGATATTCAGGATGATAAAAACGCATTCCTCCAGCGCCCTGCACTATAGGTTCCAGAATAACGGCGGCAATATCTTGTTGGTGCTGTTCCATCAAACGGGAAAAAGAGTCCATCGCCCCTTCCTGCCATTCGCCAGAAAACGGAATATCCAACCTATCGGCAAACAAATTTTGCGGTAAAAAACCCTGATACAGGCTATGCATCGAGTTGTGTGGATCGCACACCGACATAGCCCCAAAAGTGTCGCCATGATAACCGTGACGCAAAGCCAGAAACTGATGTCGCTGTTCTCCCTTGCTCTGCCAGTATTGCAGTGCCATTTTCATTGCAACTTCAACGGCAACCGAGCCGGAATCTGCCAGAAAAACCGTTTCCAGTTCAGGTTCAGTGATTTCAATCAGGCGACGACACAATTCAATAGCGGGCTGATGAGTAATACCACCAAACATCACATGTGCCATTTTGACTAACTGTTGGCTGACTGCCTGATTCAATATGGGGTGGTTATAACCATGAATAGCGGCCCACCAGGATGACATCCCATCAACTAACTCAGAGCCATTCTGCAAAAAGAGTGAAGCTCCCTGAGCAGAACTTACCGGATAACAAGGCAATGGCTGAATCATCGAAGTATAGGGGTGCCAGATATGGCGCTGGTCAAATTGGATATCTGAAAACATAAAAAAACAACCGTAAACTAAATTGACATAAAATTAGTTTACAATTAAAGTTTTTCAAAACCAACAGATTATTGATCGGACCACCTATGAATCAGACTGAACGCTGGAGCGCAGCACAAACCCAGGCCCTTTTTGAGACACCGTTACTTGAATTACTTTTCACCGCACAACAGGTGCACCGCGAGCACTTCGATCCCCGGCAAATTCAGGTCAGCACCTTGTTATCCATCAAAACCGGTAACTGTCCTGAGGACTGTAAATACTGTCCGCAAAGTGCACGTTATAAAACCGGTCTGGCCACAGAAGCATTAATGGCAGTAGAACAGGTACTGGAATCAGCTCGTCAGGCAAAAGCCGCCGGTTCAGGACGCTTTTGTATGGGAGCCGCATGGAAAAATCCCCATGAACGCGACTTGCCCTATCTGGAACAGATGATCCGTGGTGTAAAAGCGCTGGGAATGGAAAGTTGTATGACGTTAGGTTCACTGACGCCTTCTCAGGCAGAAAGGTTAAAGCAAGCCGGACTGGATTATTACAACCACAATCTGGACACCTCACCGGAATACTATGACCAGATTATTACCACTCGCAGCTATCAGGAACGGCTAAATACGCTGGACTATGTGCGTCAGGCGGGTATTAAAGTCTGCTCTGGTGGTATCCTCGGGCTGGGAGAATCAGTCACCGACCGCGCTGGTTTATTACGTCAGTTAGCCAATATGCCGGAACCGCCGGAGAGTGTACCGATCAACATGCTGGTTAAAGTCGCGGGTACACCGTTGGATAACCTGCCTGATATCGATCCTTTCGAGTTTATTCGCACTATCGCGATAGCGCGCATTATGATGCCACATTCTTACGTCCGTCTGTCCGCCGGTCGCGAACAGATGAATGAGCAAACTCAGGCTATGTGCTTTATGGCAGGCGCTAACTCCATTTTCTATGGCTGTAAATTACTCACTACCCCTAACCCGGAACAAAACAGCGACCTGAAGCTATTTGGTAAACTGGGACTAAACCCTGAAACTCAGCAAATAGAACAAACCCACACCGAACAATTGGTAAAAATGGCTAAACAGCTAAATGAGTCAGACACCGAGTTTTATTACAATGCAGCCTTATAACGCCGGAGAGAATGATATGAGCCATACCTGGTTTATCACCGGCACCGATACGGATGCAGGAAAAACAGTCGCCAGCAGAGCGCTGTTACAGTCATTTTCAGCCCGTCATTATCAGGTTGCTGGTTACAAACCTGTAGCCTCCGGCAGTCAGCTAACCAAAGATGGATTACGCAATCAGGATGCCCTGATTTTGCAGCAATATTCATCCGGAAAATTAGACTACCATCAGGTTAATCCGGTGACATTCCTTCATCCAACATCACCCCATATCGCCAGCCGCTTAGTATCACAACCAATACAGCCATCACTACTGTCATCCGGATTAGCCAGCTTACAGCAAAAAAGTGAGGTGGTGATTGTTGAAGGTGCCGGAGGATGGTTTACGCCTGTTGATGAACAATATTCCCTGTCTGATTGGGTTATCGCCGAGCAGTTACTGGTGGTGATGGTGGTAGGGATCAAGCTGGGTTGTATCAATCATGCTTTATTAACTCAACAGGCACTGCTGAGTGCCGGGGTGAATTTTAGCGGTTGGATAGCCAATAGCGTACAGCCAGACTATCTTCACTATGATGATTATATGAGTACCCTGAAAAAACGGATCATCGCCCCATTGCTGGGTGAAATCCCTTATTTGCCGAACCTTTCATCACTCCCTTCATTAGGGCAATACATCGACAGCTCGCTGCTGCTGCCTGAATAAAAATTCAAAGCAATAAAAAACCCTCATATCACTATGAGGGTTTTCTGTTCAATCATCATTATCGATTAAGGCAGCATGGAAGGCTGATCGGCGCCCTCTTTTTCCACTTTGGTTGGTAACATGTGTTCACGCTTCACGCCCATCTTCAGCGCCATATAGGCCGCTACCCAGATGGATGATGCCGTACCCAGCAAAATACCAATAGCCAGTGATTCAGAGAAGCCTTTCAACATCTCGCCACCAAAGAATAACAGACACAGAACCGCCAGCAAGGTGGTACCCGATGTCATCAACGTCCGGCTCAGTGTTTGAGTCAGGGAAACGTTCATAATTTCATAAGGGGTACCGCGACGGATCTTACGGAAGTTCTCACGCATCCGGTCAAATACTACGATGGTATCGTTCAGTGAGTAACCGATAATCGACAGCATTGCTGCAACGATAGTCAGGTCTACTTCGCGCTGGAATAACGAGATGATCCCTAAGGTAATCACCACGTCATGCGCCAGTGCAAATACTGCACCTGCCGCCAGACGCCATTCAAAACGAAATCCAACATAGATAAGGATACAGAGTAAACAAACGATAATCGCCATCAGACCAGACTGTGCCAATTCGGCACCAACGCTTGGTCCAACAAACTCAATACGCTTAACTTCTGCACCTTCATCGGCGTTGCTGTGAACGATATCCAGAATCTTGCCGCTCAGAACTTCGCTGTTCATACCTTCGATAGGTGCCATACGAATCATAACATCACGGCTACTACCAAAGTTTTGAACGATAGGATCTTTGAAGCCCTGCGCATTCAGGTCAGCACGCACTTTTTCCAGGTCTATCGGATGGGTTAATTTAACTTCAATCACGGTACCACCGGTGAAGTCTAAGCCCCAGTTAAACCCTTTCATGCCCATGATGACAAATGATGCAACCACAAGAATCATAGAAATAGCAAAAGCGGCATTACCCACGCGCAGGAAGTCATAGACCCTGCGACCGTGGTTAAGCTGCTCTACTTTATATTCCTCTGCCACAACAGACTCCTTAAATAGACAGCTTGGTAATACGCTTGCCGCCGTACGCCAGGTTAACAATGGCGCGCGTACCTACAATCGCAGTGAACATGGAAGTCAATACGCCGATAGACAGCGTAATGGCAAAGCCTTTAATCGAACCAGTACCTACAGCGTACAGAATCGCGGCAGTAATCAGCGTAGTCAGGTTAGCATCCAAAATACTGCTGAATGCGCCCTTATACCCTTCATGAATCGCCTGTTGGACACTTCGTCCATTTTTCAGCTCTTCTTTTATCCGCTCGTTAATCAGTACGTTAGCATCAACCGCCATACCTACCGTCAGTACAATACCGGCAATGCCCGGCATACTTAGCGTTGCCCCCGGCAACAGCGACATGGTACCAACAATAAGAATAACGTTAACCACCAGTGCCGCACTGGCCATCAGGCCAAATACGCGATACACCAGCAGCATAAAGATCACCGATACCATCAGACCCCAGAAACAAGCTTCCAGACCCTGAGTAATATTCTGCTGCCCCATTGATGGACCAATAGTACGCTCTTCAACAATCTGAATTGGCGCGATCAGTGCACCCGCGCGCAGTAGCAGTGAAAGCTGACGAGCTTCAGCGGCATTATCAATACCGGTAATGCGGAAGCTGTTGCCCAGACGAGACTGAATGGTCGCAACGTTGATCACTTCTTCTTGTTTTTCAAGAATCGATCTACCGTTAGCATCCTTCTTACCGCTGTCTTTATACTCTACAAACACCGTGGCCATATTCTTGCCAATGCTGTCTTTAGTAAAGTTAGACATGATATTACCACCGGCGCTGTCCAGAGAAATGTTCACCTGTGGGCGTCCATACTCATCGCTGCTGGAAGTAGAATCGGTAATGTGATCGCCGGTCAGAACCACTTTCTTGTATAACACCACAGGGGAGTTATCACGGCGGTACTTCACTTCAGATTTACTACGGTCGCGACCGCGTAATACCGAAGCGGCATCAATGCTGGTATTTACCAGACGGAACTCAAGTGTCGCTGTTGCACCTAAAATCTCTTTAGCGCGGGCGGTATCCTGAATACCGGGTAATTCAACCACGATACGGTCAGCACCCTGACGCTGAACCACTGGCTCTGCAACACCTAGCTGGTTTACCCGGTTACGCAGAATGTTAACGTTTTGCTGAACCGCATATTCGCGTGCTTCACTTAAACGTTCTGCGGTCATCTGGGTGGTAAAGCTGTTGTTGGAACCCGGAGTAATAATCAGATCGCGGTGACGAGGCGTCAGAAAATCAATCGCTTTAGTACGCGTATCCGCATCAGGAAAACGAGCCTCAACGCCGAAGTTGCTGCTTTTCACTATTTCAGAATAAGCAATACCTTCGGTATGAAGTTCACTTTCAATAGAATCTTGCGTTTGCTCTTGCAGCTTGGACATTGCGGTATCCATGTCCACTTCCATCAGGAAGTGCACACCACCGCGCAGGTCTAGGCCCAGTTTCATTGGCTCTGCGCCAATTGTCTGTAGCCAGGCTGGTGTAGCCGGAGCAAGGTTTAATGCAATAACAAACTGATTTCCCAGCGATTCTGACAGGATTTCCCGAGCCCGTAGCTGAACATCAGTATTATCAAACCGTACCAGTAAAGAACCATTCTCTTCCAGCGCTGCCGATTTGATAACAATATTCTGTTGCTTCAGTGCATCTTCTACCTGACCCAACGTAGCAGTACTGGCGGTGCCACCGCGCACCCCAGTAATCTGAATCGCCGGATCCTCACCATAAATGTTAGGAAGCGCATAAAGCAAACCGATGCCGATCACAAAGACCAGCATCAGATACTTCCATAAAGGATAACGGTTTAACACAATAGTAGTTTCCCTTCGGGAAAATCAAAAAGTATAGCGCTCAAATTAGAGCGCTTTCATTGTGCCTTTAGGCAATACAGCCGCAACGAAGTCACGTTTGATGGTTACTTCAGTTGTATCATTCAGAGCAATAACGATGTAGCCAGTATCAGAAACTTTAGATACGCGACCCACTAACCCACCGGTGGTTAATACTTCATCACCTTTAGTAATGGAACTCATCAGGTTCTTATGATCTTTAGCACGCTTCTGCTGTGGGCGCAGGATCATAAAATAGAAGATCAAACCGAAAACTACCAGCATGATAACTAAAGAATATGGGCTGCCTTGAGCTGGTGCACCGGCTGCGGCCACTGCGTCAGAAATAAAAAGACTCATTAATGAGATTCCTCTGTTGTTATGTTGATGAATATATGAATTATTTAACTAATGGCGGAACAGCTTTACCTATCCGCTCATAAAAATCAGTAACAAAGCGCTCTAATGTACCTTGCTCAATGGCCTCACGCAAACCTGCCATTAAACGCTGGTAGTATCTCAGGTTATGAATGGTATTTAACCGCGCACCCAATATTTCATTACAGCGATCAAGATGATGCAGATATGCCCGACTGTAATGGCGACAGGTGTAACAGTCACAGTGTTCATCAAGCGTAGCGGTATCATCTTTATGTTTTGCATTACGGATTTTAACCACTCCATCCGTAACAAACAAATGTCCATTGCGCGCATTGCGCGTTGGCATCACACAATCAAACATGTCGATGCCCCGGCGAACTCCCTCCACCAGATCTTCCGGTTTCCCAACCCCCATCAAATAGCGAGGTTTATCTTCCGGAATTTGAGGACAAACATGCTCTAAAATGCGATGCATATCCTCTTTTGGCTCACCAACGGCCAAACCGCCGACAGCGTAACCGTCAAACCCTATCTCTACCAGCCCTTTTACAGAAACGTCACGTAAATCTTCGTAAACACTGCCCTGAATAATACCAAACAGCGCATTTTTATTATTCAGTTCATCAAAGCGTTGACGGCTACGTTTCGCCCAGCGTAAGGACATCTCCATGGAGCGTTTCGCATAATCCCAGTCTGCCGGATATGGCGTACACTCATCGAAGATCATCACGATATCAGAGCCGAGATCGTATTGAATTTCCATCGATTTTTCCGGGCTAAGGAATATCGAGTCACCATTAATAGGGTTACGGAAATTCACTCCTTCTTCGGTGATTTTGCGGATATCTCCCAGGCTAAACACCTGAAAACCACCGGAGTCGGTCAGAATAGGACCATGCCACTGCATAAAATCGTGCAGATCGCCATGCTTACGCATGATCTCCTGCCCCGGACGTAACCATAAGTGAAAGGTGTTGCCCAGAATGATTTGAGCACCAGTGTCTTTCACCTCTTCGGGCGTCATGCCTTTCACCGTACCGTAGGTACCGACTGGCATAAACGCCGGTGTCTCTACCGTGCCGCGTTCAAAAACTAAACGACCGCGTCTGGCGCGACCATCTTTTGTCTGTAATTCAAACTTCACGTAAAACCTCCGCCACCAGATAAACAGTCTGGAGCTTGTTTCTGTTAATTACGATTTCCCACCAGGGATTTCATTAATCGCTTCCGGATTACGGGTAATGAACATAGCATCCCCATAGCTAAAGAAACGGTATTGCTTCTCGACCGCCTGCTGATATGCCCGCATCGTATTGCTGTAACCGGCAAATGCCGATACCAGCATGATTAGCGTTGATTCAGGCAGGTGAAAATTAGTAATCAAAGTATCAATAACCCGGAACTGATAGCCGGGATAAATAAAGATGCTGGTATCGCCAAAAAATGGCTCAATTAAGTCTTGTTTCGCTGCCTGAGCCGCGCTTTCCAGCGATCTGACCGAAGTGGTTCCCACCGCAATGACTTTATTGCCCCGGGCTTTACAAGCTAATACGGCATCGACCACTGATTGTGGAACTTCTGCGTACTCAGCATGCATCACATGTTGTTTGATATCATCAACCCGCACCGGCTGGAAGGTTCCTGCTCCTACATGCAGGGTAACGAATTCCATATTGACCCCTTTGGCACGCAATGCTTCCAATAGCGGCTCATCAAAGTGTAAGCCTGCCGTTGGTGCAGCGACCGCGCCGGGGCGCTGGCTGTAAACCGTTTGATAAAGTTCACGGTCAGCATCTTCATCGGGTCTGTCAATATAGGGTGGTAATGGCATATGCCCGGCGGCATTAAGAATCGTCAGAACATCGCGGCCATCGGTAAAATGAAGCTCAAATAACGCATCGTGACGTGCTGCCATAATGGCCGGAATAGATTCATCATCTCCCAGCAATAGCTCTGTTCCCGGTTTTGGTGCTTTAGAAGCACGAACGTGGGCCAGTACTCTTCTATCGTCCAACACTCGTTCAACCAGAACTTCAATTTTCCCACCGCTGGCTTTCTTGCCAAACAGTCGTGCCGGAATCACTCTGGTATTATTAAATACCAGTAAATCACCGGGGTTTAGCTTATTCAGCACATCGGTAAATGTGTCATCAGAGAGTGTGCCGCTAATACCGTCGAGAGAAAGCATACGACAAGCGCTGCGTTCCGCCTGAGGGTAGCGGGCAATTAAGGATTCAGGAAGTTCAAATGAAAAATCAGTAACGCGCATGGGTTTTCAAATCTCAAAAAACAAGCGGCTTAGTCTAGAGCCAGTCGGATAAGGCTGCAACATATAAGGCAATAAAAGTATAAGAAAACCAGTAATAATCGACTTACTTCGCATAGTCTGGCAATCAAAGATGATAATAAAGCATATCAGTGATGTCAGATTACACTATAATTACCCCATGAATTTTCTTGCTCACCTTCATTTAGCCTCACTGGCCGACAGTTCCCTGTTAGGAAATCTGTTGGCCGATTTTGTACGCGGTAATCCTGACGGAGAATATGCTCCTGAAGTGGTTAACGGCATTATGCTGCATCGGCGTATCGATAAACTTACCGATAATCTTGAACCGGTGAGAGAGGCCCGTCGTCTGTTTAGCCAGCCTCATTATCGGGTGGCCCCTATTGCATTAGATGTACTCTGGGACCATTTTCTGGCCCGACATTGGGAACAGCTTGAGAATACGATGCCGCTGGTCGATTTTGTTGCTCAGGCGAAAAACAACATCGTTCCTCATTTATCAGAAACACCCCAAGGGTTCCAGCATATCAATCAGTATATCTGGAGAGATCGCTGGCTGGAGCGTTATGCTGAGCTGCCATTCATTGCTGATACCTTGCATAATATGGCCATTCGCCGCCCACGGCTGGAGGCGCTAAGCTACTGTATCGAGGATATTCAGCAACATTATCACCCATTAGAAGAGACATTCTTGCACTTCTACCCACAGATGATGGCGCAGGCAAAAGCAAAACAATTATAGCACTTTCATTTAGTTAGCTAACAAAGCTAAAGTAAATTACCGTATAGCCGCTTTACAGGGTATGATGTTATGGTTATGTTTACCATCTGTAATAAGTGCCCTGATTAACCATAGGCGGAAGCTATCTCAACAATCGGTCTGATATGCTTTGCGATCGATACCTTACTGCCTATACTGGCACACAAACTTTATTCCCTTATTTATCAACCTAATTGACAGGAGAGTTATTATGGTTCTGGTTACTCGCCAAGCCCCTGATTTTACTGCTGCAGCTGTTCTTGGTAACGGCGAAATCGTTGAAAACTTCAATTTGAAGAATCATCTGAATGGCAAAGCAGCTGTGCTGTTCTTCTGGCCAATGGACTTTACTTTCGTATGTCCTTCTGAACTGATCGCTTTCGACCACCGTTATGAAGAATTCAAAAAACGCGGTATCGAAGTTGTTGGTATCTCTTTCGATTCAGAGTTCGTACACAACGCATGGCGTAAAACCCCAGTAGACAACGGCGGCATCGGCGAAGTTAAATACGCAATGGTTGCTGACGTTAAGCGTGAAATCCAACAAGCATACGGTATCGAGCATCCAGATGCTGGCGTTGCTTTACGTGCATCTTTCCTGATCGACAAAAACGGTGTTGTTCGTCACCAGGTAGTTAACGACCTGCCACTGGGCCGTAACATCGACGAAATGATCCGTATGGTTGACGCACTGCAATTCCACGAAGAGCACGGTCAAGTGTGCCCAGCTCAGTGGGAAAAAGGTCAGGAAGGCATGAACGCATCTCCGGATGGCGTTGCTAAGTTCCTGTCTCAGAACGCTGGCAAGCTGTAATTAGCTGCTTGTTCTGATTCTGATATTGAAAAGAGCCGCGATGCGGCTCTTTTTTTTGGGTATTAGTTAGCCATTGTTTTTAGCTTTTGGCCTTGACCTTAGCTTTTGTCTTTGCCCTTCACTATGAGCACTTGAATTCAGCTGACGACTGAGAGAGGGTAGCACGCCAAACATGGATGTTTGGCGAGGCACTGCTTCGCCGGGAGCGAATCAGTGCCGGTGCGTAAGCCCGAACGAAGGAGGAAGGAAGTCGCCTAAGCGACCTGAATTCCTGTGCGAAAGCGTGGGAGTGCAGAGGGGGGTCGCTAACCCCCTCTGCTCGGCCGTTACACTGGCGTTGAGGTAAACTCAACACTATTACGGACGAAACTTACACCAAGACCAACATACCCAACAAAAAATGGCCACGATTATCGGGGCCATTTTCAACTAAATCCAACTAACAGCAGCAATTAACCTGCTTTCTTCGATCCCATACCCTTCAAATAATAAACTGCTACCAGCAGTGCTATCCAGGCAAAACCTACATACAGCGAGATACGCGTAGTTGGGAAGTAACCAATCAGGCCGATGATGCCAAACAGGAAGATCAGAGCGATAACAGAAGTGGTAGTCCCACCGCGTAGAGGGAAATCCAACTTGCTGATTTGATCTGGCGTTAACTTACGACGGAAGCCAATTTGTGACAGCAGGATCATAATCCATACCCATACGGTGGCAAAGGTTGCCAGCGAAGCAATAATCACAAAAACGTCTTCAGGAATAATGTAGTTCAGGTAAGCCGCAACCAACAGGCCTGCCATCATAAACAGTACGGTAATCCACGGTACACCGCGTTTAGACAGCGTAGTGAACATTTTTGGTGCCTGACCCTGCTCAGCCAAACCGTACAGCATACGCCCTACGCCAAATACGTCACTGTTAATTGCTGAAAGTGAAGCGGTAATGACCACAAAGTTCAGAATGCCGGCTGCGGCGGTAATACCCAGATTTTCAAAGGTTAGAACAAATGGGCTACCATGAGTACCTACCTGATTCCACGGGTAGATAGACATAATAACGAACAGCGTACCCACATAGAAAATCAGAATACGGAAAGGTACGGAGTTAATCGCTTTTGGAATAGTCTTCTTCGGATCTTCAGCTTCACCAGCGGTGATACCGATAATCTCAATACCACCATAAGCAAACATCACCATTTGCAGAGACAGAATCATACCAATAAAGCCATTGGCGAAGAATCCGCCATTGGTCCATAAGTTATGAATACCCGTTGGCTCACCCTGATTACCAAAGCCCCAAATGATGATCCCAATACCTGCCAGAATCATAATAATAATGGTGGCAACTTTGATGAACGACAGCCAGAACTCAAACTCACCGAATACTTTGACGTGCACCAGATTAATCGCACCGATAATCAGCACCACACTCAGTGCCCATACCCAAAGCTCGACGTTCGGGAACCAGAAACTCATATACAAACCAAAAGCCGTCACATCGGCAATGGCTACAATCAGAATCTCAAAGCAGTAGGTCCAACCGGTGATATATCCCGCTAATGGCCCCAGATAATCCTGTGCATAGCGGGAAAAAGCGCCAGCCTGCGGGTTATGAACGGACATCTCCCCCAGCGCTCGCATAATAATAAAGGCAAAAACACCACCGATAAGATAGGCCAATAAAACACTAGGCCCGGCCATTTTTATTGCACTTGCAGAACCGTAGAACAATCCGGTTCCTATCGCTGACCCCAACGCCATAAAACGGATATGACGAGCGGTTAAGCCTCGTTTAAGTTTATTGGTTTGATTTTCCATGCCGAAGTTACTCGTATTTTCTCGTTATAACGCCGCAGATTGAGACCGCGGCGTTTATTATCAGTAAATAATACCCTGTCTTAAATTACGTTCTGGTTGCTTCCTGATGCAAAGGCATTAAGCGATCGACAATGACTGCAATCACTAATGTTATAACCGCAGGAGGTAGCCATGCCAGCCCCTGCTGTGCGCCAGGAAGATTATCAATCCAGCTCGGTAAAATGTGCGCAATTGCTGATGCTTTGATGCCATCCAAAATACCGACCGCTGATGTTACCAGCATTACCGGGATCATAATACGACTTTCAGAACGCCACATGCGACTGGTAAAGCTTAATACAACCAACGCGATACAAGGAGGATAAATTGCAGTTAATACCGGAACCGAGAACTGGATCAGATGACTTAGCCCTAAATTAGAGACCACCATGGAGAAAATAGCCAGAATAAAGACCAGTGTACGATAGGACAACGGCAGTAATTTAGAGAAAAACTCCGCACAGGCGCAAGTTAAACCAATTGCGGTAACCATACAGGCAATAAAGATCATTGCTGCCAGAAAGAAGCTACCAAAGCCACCAAAGGTGTGTTGAATATAGGCATGAAGAATCACTGCACCATTAGTCGCATCAGGTACCAGAGAACCACTGCCAGAACCTAGATTGAACAGGCTCAAATAGACCAGCGTCAAACCAATACCCGCTATCAGACCAGCGACGACCGTATAACGCGTTAATAATGTAGGACTGGAAACACCGCGAGAACGGGCCGCATTAACAATAATGATGCCAAACACCAGCGCCCCTAAGGTATCCATGGTCAGATAACCTTCAACAAACCCTTTGGAGAATGGGATATTCTGATAAACCTGTATCGCTGGTAGATGCTCCCCGGCAGGCCATAGCAGTGCAGCAATACCTAAAACCGCCAGTGAGATAATTTTTAACGGGGCCAGAAAACGCCCAACGGTGTCCAGCAGTTTGCCCGGATAGAGAGAAACCAGAATCACCAGCGAAAAATAGACCAGACTATAAATGAACAACGGTAAACTACTGTCTTTATTGGATAATAGTGGTGCAATACCCAGCTCAAACGATACCGTCGTGGTACGCGGCGTGGCAAACAAAGGGCCTACTGCTAAATAGCAGATGGTCGCCAGCAATAACCCTGCTTTATGACCTATCGGAGAACTGAGCGCTTCAATACCCCCGCCCACTCTGGCCAGTGCAATCACGGTAACTACCGGCAAACCCACAGCAGTTAACAGAAAACCTAATGACGCAATCCAAACGTTTTCACCAGACTGTAACCCTACCATTGGAGGGAAAATAATATTGCCGGCACCCACAAACAGGGCAAACGTCATAAAGCCTAAGGCGATAATATCTTTAGAACTCAGTTGTTTCATATTAAACCATTACATATTTATTGAATCATCCGCCAGAAATGTTGTTTTTTTCACATCGCAAATGCGTTGTATTAACCCCGTTTAACAGCACAGTGGCCTGCCTTAATGGCATTTTAACAACATTAAATTGGATAATTTATATACTAAAAAAGATGATTTTGTGGTGATTCCACCAATAACGGCGCTAAGTAAACACAATAATAGCCATAGAAAACAAGTCTTATTGGCGATCACAGAACAATTATCTAAACAAAGGTTAAATAGCAGTCTGAATGACACGCATTTTAGCATAAAAATCTATTAATTCATTCACGATTAGCTCATTTTTTAATCTTAAATAAAAACCGTTGCTTAGGGTTATTTTACTTTCGAAAGTATCCGTTGAAATTTTCAGTCCAGAAAATATCTAACGGTGTAATTGAGAGGATTGAGGATTTTACTGCGGTCACAATAATCCCACAGAACATCCACCAATTTTTACTTCATCTGTGGATTCTGCTATCAGGTCAAAGGCAGATAAGATAGTTTATTCAGGTAACGGTATTGAAGGTAAACGATGACAGTCACAACACAAGGCGCCGCAATGAAATTTAAGCCATTACGCTGGAGCGATGACTTCATGTATCAGGCAATTCTGAATCACGAGCAGAAGTATGATGGCAAATTTCTTACCTGTGTAAAATCAACGGGTATCTATTGCCTGCCCTCTTGCCCGGCCAGAAAGCCTTTGCTAAAAAACATTCGCTTTCTGGCAACGGAACAGGAAGCCGTCGCCGAAGGATTCAGAATCTGTAAACGCTGTCGTCCCGATCTGTTTTACCGGGGAGAAAGCGTTGATGAAAATCTGTTTATTGAGATGCTATCCCGTATTCGCACCTGTCCCTCCTCATTTACCAGCGTCAACTCACTGGCCAAAAGCTGCGGGATCAGTACCACTAAACTTAATGAGTTAATTCGCCTGCATGCCCATCTTTCACCCGCTGATTTACTCAATCGTGAACGGATCAACGCAGCCTGTATTGAGCTGATTCATTCATCACAGCGTATTCTGGATGTTGGTCTGACCGTTGGTTTTGAAAGCGAAGCCAGTTTTCATCGGCAATTTGCTGCCCACATGTCCATGACGCCCAACGCCTGGCGCTTATTGAATAACAGCAATGAATTTACGCTAAAATTGCCCGATGACTTCAGCCCTGATTACGCCTGGCGCTACCATTTGCGTGATAAAGAGAGTCTTTCTGAATATCTTGATGAGACTGGTTTTACTAAAGCGCTGTGGGTTCATGGGTATCCAGTGGTTATTCATCTGCATATTGATGAGCATACTGCCTGTTGCCGTTGGACGCTTCCTGAGGAATTTACCACCAATAATGAACAACCTGTGGGAGTAGAAATTCATCGGCAGGTGATGCTGTTGCTGGGGCTGAATACCGATGTGCAAGGGTTTCGCAGCAGTGCCCGACAAAACAAACATATGGCACGATTAATTGAATCCTGTTCTGCCATCTATGTCCCTATGACGGCCAATCCTTTTGAATCGCTGGTATGGGCAATTATTGGTCAGCAAATCAACCTGACCTTTGCCGCAACATTACGGCAGGCGCTGATTCAATTAGCCGGCCCGGTCATCGGGCAAAACGGATTTCGTATTCACCCTTCTGCCAAAGAAATAGCAGCGCTGGAACCGCATCAACTCACCGACATTCGATTTTCTCAATCGAAAGCTCAGTACCTTATCGGCGTTGCTAAAGCGATTGTCAGTGGAGAACTCGATTTGGAGCAATTAGCTCTGGGTTCTGCTGTTGTGGCTGAAAGAAAACTGTGTGAATTAAAAGGCATCGGCCCCTGGACCGCTCGTTATACGCTAATGCGCGGTATGGGATTTGCCGACTGCGTTCCGGTTGGGGATAGTGGCCTTTACACTGCCCTACAGCAATTCTACCAGTTAGATAGCCGCCCCAATGCGGCTGAAACCGAACAGTTAATGAAACCATTTAGTCCATTCCGTACACAGGCAACCACCTGTTTATGGGAAAGCCTGAGGAAAAAATCATGAGACCAATGAGCAAGAGTCTGATAAACGCCAAAACGATTGGTATCTTTGACAGCCAGTTTGGTTCGCTGTCTGCCTGGCTAGATGAGTCAGATAAACTTATTCGTCTGTCATTTCATACCCAAAAGGATCTGGAATATGCGAAACGGCTTGAAGTGGCACGTGATGATCATAAAGTCGAGTTTGTTGCCCGCCAAATCCGTGAGTATCAGCAAGGCGAAAGAGTCGATTTTGATTTACCGATTAATCTTTATGGTACGCCATTTCAGATAAAAGTCTGGAATGAACTGTGCAATATTCCATTTGGCGAAACCATAAGTTACCAAACTCTGGCAACCCGAGTCGGCAATCCAAAAGCCTCCCGGGCAGTCGGAGCTGCTAACGGAAATAATCCGGTCAGCCTGATTATTCCTTGTCATCGAGTGATCGGAAGTGACGGTTCGTTAACCGGTTATGAAGGCGGAATACCCATTAAAGAAAAGCTATTAGCTTTTGAGAAACAAAATGCCGGTTAATGATGCCCTAAATGGCCCCACAGGACGCTGACAACACATCATGGTAATATCAAGGAATTAATGATTATACTCGGAGCATTACCGACATTTTATGGTTAAAACGCTGCTGTTATTTATTGCTACTGCTTTAGCGGAAATTGTTGGCTGCTTTCTCCCCTATTTATGGTTAAGAAAGTCAGCCCCGATTTGGATATTGTTACCCGCTGTCGGTAGCCTGGCGCTATTTGTCTGGCTGTTAAGCCTTCATCCTGCCGCCAGCGGTCGGGTTTATGCTGCCTACGGTGGTATCTATATTGCTACCGCACTGGTTTGGTTAAGGCTGGTGGATGGCATCAGACTATCAATGTATGACTGGCTGGGTGCCACAGTGGTTTTGGCTGGCGTATTAATTTTAGTTTCTGGCTGGAAAGCCTGAAGTTCAGTATTTCCCACATAATATCCCTTGCCCGGCTGTTACACATCGCCGGGCAAGGTAGAATTTACAGATGAAGCATTCTCTATACTAACGGTATCTGTTTTTAACGCAGTTTCTTCACCATCAGCACTTCACATGCATGATGACCACTCGCCCCAACCCTTTCCTCCACATACTCAAACCCCACTGATTCATACAATTTCAGGGACGCTTTTAGCGTTGCGGTACTCTCCAGATAGCAATAGGCATAACCCTGCTGACGGGCGAATTCCAACGCAGTAATCACCATACGGCGGGCAATACCCATGCCCCGGACAGACGGTAAGAAATAGAGCTTCTGTAATTCACAATATCCATCCTCCATTGATGCGATACCGACACCACCGGATACGATGCCATCCAGTTCAACGACCCAATAAGCACTGCCCTGCTGGTTATATACATCTGATAGTTGATGAAGTATTGGATCGGAGAAGCTAAAACCTTCTTGCCCTAACAAACCATATTCGCCAAATACGGACATGATAATCTCAGCAAGCGCTGCATTATCTCTGGCTTCAATTGGGCGAATGGTAATGGTTCTGGAAGACTGTCTGGCGACACTCTGTATCGCTGAGACATATTTCTTCATTGAAGACATCAACGTTTGATACTCATCTGAACCCAGTTGCTGAAGAATTTTGGCGTTGTAAGCATTAGCCAGACTATTCAGTTGTTCCAACTGTTTCCTGCCAGCTTTGGTTAACTGGTTCAACGTGCTGCGGCCATCAACCGGGTTAGGATATATCTCTATCAACCCCTGCTGTTTTAACCCTTGCAGAATACGGCTCACGCTGGATTTATCGACCTTAAGTACTGTCGCCAGTTCCAGGCCAGATAAAGGATGTTCATCAAGTTCAATCAGACTATGGGCCTGCAAAGGGGAAAGCTGAGTTCCGCTCACCCACTTATCCATTACCCCCAGTTCTCTGACTAAAATTCTTGATAGAAAGCGTAAAGATGTTGGTTCCATATCGCACTCAAATATAGTACTTAATATCAACTTAATTTAGTTGATATTAACAACCAATTCAATATCCAGCGATAAAAAAATTAAATCGGTGCAATAACAAATCAATGATTGATTATTGTTGAAAAAATCAGCTATAACAGAAGTGCTCCCACCCGATTAAGCCAATTCACCGACCAGAAGGTATGACTTATGCCTGATACATCACAGATTATTGCATTTTCAATTTTGTCTTTAGGCATGGCATTAACGCCTGGTCCAAATATGTTGTATCTGGTCTCTCGTTCTATCTCTCAAGGGCGGGTTGCCGGGTTGATCTCATTAACCGGTGTTGCTCTGGGCTTTGTGTTGTATATGTTATGTGCCGCTTTTGGTATCACTACGCTTATGCTGGCAGTGCCTTATGCTTATGAAGCCCTATGCTTTGGTGGGATGATCTACTTACTGTATCTGGCATGGCAGGCTGTTAAGCCCGGTGGGCGTTCACCATTTCAGGTCAAAAGTTTACCTAAAGACAGCCCTAAGAAGCTGTTCACTATGGGGTTTATCACTAACTTGCTCAACCCCAAGATCGCCATAATGTATTTGTCCCTGTTGCCACAGTTTATTACGCCTGACCACGGTAGCGTACTAACACAGTCACTGGTTTTGGGTTCAATCCAAATTGTTACCAGCGTCACCATCAACGCAATGATTGCGATTATGGCGGGTTCTATTGCCGGTTTTCTAACGGGAAGACCCGCATGGATGCTGGTTCAGCGCTGGTTGATGGGCACAGTTCTTGCCGGTCTGGCGGTAAGAATGGCATTTGAAGCGCGCAGATAATGTTCAATGGTTCATTATCCACATAATAATTATTGTTTATCTTTATAATTTCACTTATAAATTATTCCGTTATCAAAACTAGTCTATATTTATTCAGGTGTGGATTATCAACTTATTAATGGAGTGATTATGGGTAAGGTATTAATTGTCTCATTGCTATCTCTGTTTGTGCTGGCTGGTTGTAACAGCGCACCAGAGGTAGGCAACTGGTCAAAGGCAGGCGCATCAGCACAAACCGCTGACACTGACCGGGTCCAGTGTGAGAAAGAGAGCAGATCGTCTGCCAATAACAGCTATCATTCCGACCCACTCAATGAAACTGGTTCCGATGAAACCGTGAATAAAATTCTGGTGAAAGAACAACAGCAAGTTGATCTGGTTGGTGAATGCATGCGTGAAAAAGGCTATACCAACTTTTAAGCTAACATTGCTGCAAACAAAAAACCCGCCGTTAGCGGGTTTTTTGTTTTAAGTTGGCAGAACAATTAACGACGAATTAAATCATCACCGAAGCCAATCCACTTATAAGTGGTTAATGCTTCCAGCCCCATCGGGCCACGAGCGTGAAGCTTCTGTGTACTAACAGCAACCTCAGCCCCTAAACCAAACTGCCCACCATCGGTGAAGCGTGTGCTGGCATTAACATATACCGCCGCAGAATCCACCTCATTAACGAAACGGTCGGCATTGATCAGAGAGCGCGTTAAAATAGCATCCGAGTGAGCGCTACCGTGTAAACGAATATGTTCAATCGCTTCATCCAACCCTTCAACAACGGCAACGTTCAGATCCAGTGACAGCCATTCGTTGTCATACTCTTCATCATTTACCTGTACAACTTTCACTTCCCCACCGCTGAGGTACATCATCGCTTCAGGTGAAGCATGTAGCGTTACACCACAGGAGTGCATTTTCTCTGCCAGCTTAGGCAGAAAAGTCGAGGCAATCGCACGATGTACCAGTAACGTTTCCAGAGTATTACAGGTGCTTGGGCGCTGAGTTTTTGCATTCTCAATAATCATCAGCGCTTTATCAAAATCTGCACACTCATCAACAAAGGTATGACAAACGCCAATGCCGCCGATAATCACAGGAATCGTGGAATTTTCTTTACATAACTTATGCAGTGCAGCCCCACCACGAGGAATGATCATATCAACATAACGGTCGAGTTTAAGCAGCTCATTGATTAATGCGCGATCCGGATTATCAATGGATTGCACTGCCGCTGCCGGTAAACCACATTTTTTAAGCGCCAGTTGAATCACTTCAACCATCGCCTGATTGGTATTTACCGTCTCTTTTCCACCGCGCAGAATCACTGCATTACCGGTTTTCAGACATAACGAAGCAACATCAATAGTGACATTAGGGCGCGACTCATAAATTACCCCGACCACACCAAGAGGAACCCGACGGCGCTGTAACTGCAGACCGCTGTCCATCAATGCCCCATCGATAATATGACCAACAGGATCGGTTAGACGGTAAACGTGACGCACATCATTGGCAATTGATGCCAGGCGGGATGGCGTCAACATCAGACGATCGATCATCGCCTCGCTCAGGCCAGCCTGTTGTGCATTCGCGATATCTTTTTCATTCGCAGCCAAAATAGTATCGCTGTTAGCTTCCAGTGTGTCAGCCATCACGGCCAGCGCCTGGTTTTTCTTGGCTGAACTCAACACCGCTAATTGATAAGATGCCTTTTTAGCGGCCATCCCCATTTGCTCTAACATTGCTAATACTCCTAGTTGATGATCATGTCGTCGCGGTGAACTGCAACCGAACCATATTCATAACCTAATATTTCATCAATTTTCTGAGAATGGTGCCCTGCAATCATACGCAATGCGTCACTGTTATAACGCGCTACACCGTGGGCCAAATCACGCCCGGACAGATCGCGAATACGAATAACCTCGCCGCGAGAAAAGTCGCCTTTTACCTGCTTAATACCTTTCGGCAACAGCGAACTTCCCCGCTCCAGCATGGCCTGAACAGCACCATCATCAATGGTAATTTCACCCGCTGGCGGTGCACCAAAAATCCAACGTTTGCGGTTCTCAAGAGGTGATGTCTGAGCATGGAAGCGTGTACCAACAGAGATATCATTGATCACATCGCCAATCACTCCTGGCTTGCTACCTGCGGCAATGACCACCTCAATCCCGGCTCTGCCTGCAACATCGGCTGCCTGTAATTTCGTTGCCATCCCCCCAGTTCCCAGTCCGGATATGCTGTCACCGGCAATAGCCCTCAGAGCACTATCAATACTGTGAACTTCACGAATTAATTCTGCGTCCGGATTATGGCGAGGATCGGCAGTAAATAATCCCGACTGATCGGTTAGCAGCAATAGCTTATCGGCTCCACCGAGAATCGCTGCCAGCGCAGAAAGATTATCATTGTCACCGACTTTAATTTCTGCCGTCGCTACTGCATCATTCTCATTAATCACCGGAACAATTTGGTTATCCAGCAGAGCCTGCATCATATCGCGCGCATTTAAAAAGCGTTCACGATCTTCCAGATCGGCACGGGTAAGCAGCATCTGGCCAATATTGATGCCATAAATTGAGAACAGTTGTTCCCAAAGCTGAATTAATCGACTTTGCCCTACTGCCGCCAGCAATTGCTTGGAAGCAATGGTCGCGGGCAATTCGGGGTAACCAAGATGCTCACGTCCGGCGGCAATTGCGCCAGAAGTGACGATAATAATGCGATGACCAAGTGCATGCTGTTGCGCACACTGACGCACTAATTCAACAATATGGGCACGGTTTAAACGCAGTGACCCGCCTGTAAGTACGCTGGTTCCCAGTTTAACCACCAACGTTTGGCTGCTATTCATAATGTTCTGCCGTTGAATATCAAGAAAGGATGCAAGAAGACCTTTTTAGCAGGTGTGACGCGTTATGCCAACAGGCATAACGCGAAATAGGCGAGATTTGGAGAAAAAATTGATCAGACGGAAAGTTTATCCGGACTTTTTGCTAATTCAGTCTGGGCTTGCCGAAAACTGAGTTTAATCGATGTCAGATAGTCCTGAAGTTTTTGCTGAAAGGCGTGCAAATTTTGCTCAACTTCCTGTTGAATATCCGCATCCTTGATAGTTTTTACCTGCCACTCACCGACTTTATCAAACAGTCCGATTTGGCAACTGTAAGTGAAGCCCTGTTCATCAGCTTCAATATCCATCCACCATCCCCAAAACTCTCTTTTTTCCGGGGCTGGCTTGCTGCTAACGCAGACAGCCCAACAATCAAAAAAATAGTGATTCCCTTTACATTGAGACTCCCTGATATACGGTCCCAGAGTGATAAATTCTTTAATCAGCTTGTTTCTTGAATGACCATTTGCTAATAGCATGATGTAGCCCCAGTAAATTATAATTTAACAACTAGTTAACAGCCGCCGAGGATATTAGCATAACTTTTGATTAATCCACTCGCTTAATTGTTCCAGCCCGCTATTTAAATTACTGAGTAATGGCGTCGAAGCGACAGTGATTAATTTTCCATCACCAGTAGAAGACACTATCAGCTTTGATTCTGATAATGGGCTGAAAACGTCCTTCTCAAAACTGACTGAACACATAGGAATTGGACAGCGCCGCCCCAACAACCCTTGCGTTTTCAGCGAGTAGCGGCTTAGCTCGGTATGTAATAAATTATCGGTGGTTGAATCCATCTTCAGGCGGCTGGCGATCATATCCCGATAGACAATTGGCGTCTTAAGCTGGGTTTCTTTATTCACAAACAAATCGTGAACAATCGGGCCCAGACAGGCGACACCACGCAGACGGCGTGACTCCAGATATCCCAGACGAACTGCCACATTTGCGCCAAAACGTATGCCCAACGCTACGACACGCTGATGATCAATCCAGGGCACCTGATCCAACTGATTCAGCACCTGCTGATGGAGCAAACTGGTATCTTCGGTTAAGGTCCAGCGAGATGAAAAACCAAGGGAAGGTAAATCAACACACAGCATCGCAATGCCTTTTGGTGCCAGATAATTCACAAACAGAGGATAATAATCGTTCTGTAAATTATCTAATCCTCCGCACAATAACACCGTCGGATGTGGCCCTTTTCCCTTAGAAGGAATATGCAGAAAACCGGTCAGATTACCGCCATCAACTTTAAAATCGATAGATTTCAGCTCAAAGGGTAAATAGTTTGCGGCTTCTTTATAGGCTCTGTCAGCCAATAGCTCCGCCTGCTCCGCTAACTGATCGCCTCGCAAGTGAGGATAGCTGGCAATGCTGTAGAAATGAGAAGCTTTTAACCAGTAACTGCCAGCCGTTATCGGATCCTGACACGCCAGATCTAAGGCTTTTTTCTGCCAGACCATGCCCTCTTTTGCCCACTCGTAAATCCAGTTACCACCCCGATAGCCAACAACCGTATCTAATAGCCCTTCATCCGTTCGTTCATTAGGAGAAGCGGCGATACGTGCCAGAACTTCTTCAGCTTCGATAGGATCAACACCACGCCAGGACCATATGGTTTTATTGATCATACGATACCAGTTGGACTGGGTTTCTCCTTCCAGCGACGATTGAATACTGGCATTGGTTTGTTCTATACGCTTAACCAGCGTTGAGGTTTCCGGATGTTTAAAAGAGGGTTTAAACAGCACTTCTGAAAGATTAGCTTTTGGCATGATGGTGCAACAATCTCCTGTACAGGCTTATGTTTATTACTCGGCCTGAATAACATGATTTCACCAGTGTACCCAATAAATGGTAGCAGATGAAGTCAACAACTGGATAATTACACAGCCTTACTTTTCACTACCAATATAAGTATTAGAACAATTAACAACTGACGTATTAATCGGAAATAACCCAAGTCAACATGTTATATATATAAGTTATATTTTAATTACCACTTAAATTAATTTTCATTAATAAAAATACTTTTGTCTCAATATTTAAAGTTAGACTAACATCTAATATTAATTAATCACATCGTGTTTGACACGGTTGAAATTAATACCCCACAAAAATTATATTGATAATTTAATAAATTGATTTATAAGATAAAAATAATTTAAAAGCATAAAAAAACCATTCAAAAAAACAGAAAACCGCCAATATATAGCACTGAAGCTAAAAATATCATTATGTTTAATTGAAGATTTTAGAATCATTACTATATTCATAGATATCTGAACAGAAATAACCTATCAGATTGAAAATGCAAATCACAACACCTCCATTTTTATTGCGGTGGGAAATAGATCGTCATTTAAATATGCTTTAGTCATCTTGGGAGCAAAGACATGAAGAAAGTTTTTCTTGCATTAACCTGCATAACATCACTCGTCAGTTCAGCCACTGTCTTTGCTGCAGGCAATGGCCAGGTAAGCGGTACATTAGGCGTGCAACTAACTATTACTAATGGTTGTGCAATTAATGGCAATAGCGTTCAGGGTTCACCAACGGGATTGGGTACACTGGACTTTGGTAGTCATTCTACATTAGCTAATAATATTACAGCACAATCAGCCAGCAGCAGCAGTGGCACCATCAAAGTTCAATGTACTAATACTCTACCCTATACCGTCACTCTGGACAGTGGCGAACATCCTACCGGTACACAACGTCGTTTGGCACAGGGAACTGAATTTATCAATTACAACCTCTATCAGGATTCCCTACGCGCCGTACTTTGGGAAGATACAACACTGTTAAGCAGAACCTCAACTGGCGCACCTGATGATCTGACCGTATATGGTTTGGTACCACCACAAAATACACCATCAGCGGGCATCTACTCGGATACCGTTCTGGTTACTGTGGACTGGTAATCTCCAACTTTAGCCACGTGTACGCAACGAGTATCAGGGGTAACAATGCATCTTTGGTTTAAAGCCTGTCAGTGCATCTTATTGGTAATCAATATTATTACCCCCTTATCGGCGTTGGCAGTAACAATAAAATCTGCAACGGTTTCCATTACTGCTAACGTCATTCCCGCCTGCAGTGCGGGTTCTACCACCGGAGGAACCACAACCTTTGGTGTCATGAATTTTGGTACTCACAGTACATTAAGTCGAGAGATTAAGCTGATTGGACAAAGCAACGCCGGAGCCATTCTGGTGCAGTGTGCACCCGGAGTTAATTATCAAATTGTTTTAGGAGCAGGAAAAAGCGGCAATGTAGCACAGCGCTATATGACAGGCAGTCAGTCCGGTCAACGGGTCAGCTATAACCTCTATAGTGACGCTAACTACACCGCTATCTGGGACGATACTCAAGGTATTACTAAAACCGCTAACGGCCTGCAGGAATGGGTCAATGTGTATGGATATATTCCTGCACAATCAACTCCGGTAGCCGATAGCTATACCGACACGGTGCAAGTAACAGTAAGTTGGTAATAAAAATGAGAACCACTATTCCTGCTTTTATGATCGTTATTTCTACTCTGGGTCTGATTCTGACTTGCCTCGCCATGGCTACTGTGGTTTACGCAGACACTCGAACCAAAGACGTCAAAATCAATGCCACCATCACTGCTGGCTGCATTCTTGGCTCAGCGGGCAATGATGCTACCAGCTTTGGCAGTAATCAATTTTGGTAACAACATCTCCTCACTGTTCAGCAATATCGATGTGACATCAATACAAAACGCCGGCTCAATCATGGTGAGATGTACACCAAAAACCAATGTCACGTTGGGGATCGACAGCGGATTGAACAGCGGAGGGGCTATTGGTACTGGTCGGTTAATGAAACTCACCACGGGTACCAACACCCTGAAATATCAGCTCTACCAGGATAGCAATCGTTCCACCATTTGGGGAAATGGCAGCAATGGCGGACAAACTTTGATGGTCGTGAGCGATGGTAGCGTACAAAAAATCGATATTTATGCTCGTCTGTTTGCCTCTGCCTCGCTACCCGCTGTGGGGCAATACAACGATACCGTACTAATTACCGTTAGTTATTAAACTATTATGTTTACGGATGAAAGATCTATGACACTGATAAAACGACCTGTATTACTGATCACTTCTACCCTACTGTTTTTCTGTTTTTATTTTCAATCACTGTCTTATGCCGGTTCAATTCTTATCTGGCCAATCGATCCGGTTATTGAAGATGAACAAAATGCTACAGCTATCTGGTTGGAGAATCAGGATAGTAAACCCGCCTATATGCAAATTCGGGTGCTGGAGTGGCAACAAAGCTCCGGTGAAAACCAATATCAACGGCAGTCGGACATTTCGGTTAGCCCACCTTTCGTTCTGATTGAGCCGGGAAAACGTCAGATGGTTCGTCTGGTAAAAAATATCAAAATCCCGGCAAATCAGGAAAAAGCCTATCGAATTCTGGTGGATGAAACGCCAAGAGCTAAAAAAGATAGTGAGCCAGAGGATAGCCAGAGTGTCAGTATCGGTGTGAAATTCCAAATGCGTTACTCCATTCCACTGTTTGTTAGCGGTCAGGGGATTTGGACCAATCCTGATTACAACAAAAACAGAGACATTAAAACAGCAACGACGCCGGAACTCAGTTACCAGATAAGCAATCTGAATGGGCAATCTTATCTTAACGTCAGGAATGACGGTAAGGTTCATGCTCGCCTGTCAAAATTGAGCAGTTTATCCGGAAACAAAGCTACAACGCTGGTAGATGGTCTGGTGGGATATGTACTGCCCGGTTCGGCCATGAGTTTCCCTGTTTCTAAAAACAGTCGGGCTTCGAGCTATGACAAGCTACAGGCGCTGATTAATAACGATCCCGATCCGGTTCAACTACTCAAACGCTAGCGCCGGTCAAGATGATAATTAACACAGCAAGAGAATTTGATTTCAGTGTGTTTCTGCGCGACACACTGTTTAACAAAGTCTTATTGCCTTTGAATATTTTACTGGTTTCCCTGCCGCTAATGGCTGTATCACCGACGCCATCAGCGAGCGAGTCATCGCTATCAGAGAGGCCGGATGCGCCACCGCGTCCGGTTTCTGATACCGATGCGCTGCCAGAAATGTCACTGATGTTAGAAATTGTCATTAATGGCCGTCAGACACAAGATGTCACTCCCGTTGCTTACCGTTCGGGCCATTACTACATCACCGCTGAAGCCTTTAATCGCCTCGATTTACCGCTAAAAATTACCGATGCCCCGGAAGTTGAAATCGATACGCTTAAAGATGTGCAAGCCAGTTATGAAAGTAATACTCAGCAATTGTTAATCACGGTGCCATCCGACTGGCTGCCTGAACAGAAAATAAAAGATTATAAAGCCCAATCCTTTGAGCAGGCAGAAAGCACGCTTGGCCTTCTGTTTAACTATGATATCTATGCCAGCCATAACTCTGGCGACACAGAAAGTAATGCCGTTTCTGCCTATACCGAACAGCGTTTATTAGGTGCCATCGGTGTTCTTTCTAATAATGGTGTCTATAACCAGAATCTGAATTCAGACACCAATAGCAGTACTAACAACCGCTACCTTCGTTATGACACCAAATGGTATTACAACGATGAAAAACACATGCTGAAATACAGCATTGGCGACATTATTACCGATGCGCTTCCCTGGAGTACTTCCATTCGCCTTGGTGGGCTACAGATTGGTCGTAATTTCTCAACCCGTCCGGATTTAATTACTTACCCCTTACCACAGTTCGCCGGACAGGCAGCCGTCCCCAGCGCTGTTGATGTTTACATCGATAGTTACAAGTACTCCAGCTCCAATGTAAACCCTGGTCCCTTTACCATTGAAACCGTGCCTTACATTAATGGGGCTGGTAATGCTAACGTGGTGGTAACCGATCCTTTAGGCCGTCAGGTTAATACGTCAGTATCGTTTTACGTTTCCAGCGAGCTGTTACAGCAAGGGCTGAGTGACTTTAGCCTGTCAGCGGGAAAGATACGTAATAACTACGGCTTAAAGAATTTTGATTATGATAATAATGCCGCCAGCGCCACCCTGCGCTATGGTTTAACAAACTGGATGACGCTGGAAGGTCGGGCAGAAGGAGCCAGTCAGTTAAATGTTGAAGGCGTGGGTGCCAATATTAAACTTGGCTCCTTTGGTGTTTTAAGTGGTTCATACAGTCAAAGCCATGCACAAAAAGACGCGTTTCAGGCAGTAAATGCCCCCACACTATCGCCTGATATTGCACCGTCTGAAAATCACTCTCTCAATGGCAATCAAAGCTCTGTTGGTTATTCTTACACTCAACGTTATTTCGGAGTCAATGCTCAGAGAGTCATTCGTCGCGATGGTTATGGCGATCTTTCCAGCTATAAAAGTACCTACCGCTTAGACAAACAGGTTGACCAAATTACGGCTAACACCTCTTTTGACCAATATGGTTCTATCGGTGTTGGCTACTTTGATGTCCATCAGTCTGATAATCATCGCTTTCGATTGCTAAACCTGTCTTACAGTACCCCTCTGTTTAAAAACAGCAGCCTGTATGCTTCGGTTAACCGTGAGATTGGCGCTTCCAGTTACAGTGCGCAGATCATTATTAGCCTTCCATTAGGTGATTGGGGCGGCGCTTCTGTCAGTTCCAGCCGTGATGAAAACAATAACTGGCACATCAGGCTAACTATAACCGGGCTGCGCCTACTGACGGCGGATTGGGATGGAGCCTCTCCTATGCTAAAAACCCTTCCGGACAGACGGATTACAAACAGGCCAGTCTTGACCTCTCGGCACGCAAAATGCGCCTTCAGGGAGGGATTTATGGCAGTGACCAACAAACCTACTGGGGCGAAGTCAGCGGTTCAGTGGTGGCGATTAAACAAAATCTCTACGCCTCCAGAACCATTAGTGACTCCTTTGCCTTAATCTCAACCACTGGTTATCCGGATATTCCGGTGCGTTATGAAAACCAACCGCTGGGGAAAACCGATAGTAATGGATACTTACTGATTCCAACGGTTACCTCATATACCCATGGAAAATATGAAATTGATCCAATAGGGTTACCTGCCGATGTAAAAGTTCCGGTGGTTGAACAATACCGTTCGGTCAAACAAAGCAGCGGAACCGTTATTGAATTTCCTGTCAGCAAGATCTTACCGGCCACCCTGACGCTGGTGGATAGCAACGGTACTCCACTCCCCAGAGGCAGCATTATCTATTTAAACGGCCAGGATAATGTGAGCTATGTCGGTTGGGATGGGGATTCCTATCTGGAAAATATTGCCGCAGAAAATAATTTAGTGGTTCAACGAGCGGATAACCGTGCTCAATGCTACGTTCACTTTACGTTACCAACACCAGAGCCCACAGGGGTCATTACGCTAAATACGCTGGTGTGTTCAGAAGAAGGAAAGCCATGAAGAACATATACAGCAAGCTATTACCGTTAATCTTAACGCGCTATATGATTCCGTGGGTCATTCTGTTTATTCTGCTCATGGCATCTCCGCTACAGGCTGCTACCTGCAGAATTACCGCCAGTCCCACACCAGAAGATCTTGGAACCACCAGCTCATTTAACGTCAATAGCGCCAATGGGCTAAGCACCTCCGGACCAGGTGGTATCGCCTGCTCAGGGCTAAGTATCGACCTGTTATCCGGTAGTGTATTAACCGGAACCTTGAAAACCACCACCAATAATATGAATCTGGTTAATACTCAAATTCCCGGTGCCAAAATTCCTTATATGCTATACGCCGATAACACCACCAGTTACCCTTTTATCAAAGATCAAAGCGTAAACTATGGTGCCGGCGGTCTTAATATTCTTAATTTGCTGGTGGTTGGGTTAGGTGGATCGACGACGATTTATACCAAAACTACCCCACTACAAAACATTCCTGCCGGAACCTATACGGATACCGTGACCATCTACTGGTATTCTAAAATGTGTCTGGCTAATCTGTTAGGCGCCTGTGTCAGTTTGTCCCCTCCTGACGAAGGTACCAGCACTATTCAGATCAAGCTGATTGTGACTAAAGATTGTCAAATCATCACCACCACCAATGTTGATTTTGGCAGCAGTGCTTTTGTCGATCAATTTCCGATAAAAGCAAACAATACAGTAACGCTCACATGCTCCGCTCAAACCCCCTATAAGACCTACTTCACTAATGGTGATAACTACAGCGATCCCTGGCGGCAAATGAAAAGTTCAGGAAACAATGTCCTGCAATACAATATCTATTACCCCGACAACACCACGGTTTGGAATAGCCTGTCCAAGTTATCCGGTTCCGGTAATGGACTGAGCCAAAGCCTGACCTACTCGGCAATCATTAACCCCAATCAACCAGCACAACCCGCTGGCAGTTATAGTGATACCGTCCAGTTTGTCGTGGAATATTAAGAAGTAATAAGTTATGTTTCCGGTGATTGTTTTTCATACAAGGAAAAATAGAGATGGGTAACCCCAATAACATCACCAAAGTAGCCGATCTGTGCGACGCTTTTAGCGATCGCGTTCGGGTATTTGCGCCATTGTTCACTGACTTTGGTGGAAAAACCGAATTTCATGGCCCGGTAGCAACAGTAAAGTGTTTTGAAGATAACTCTCTGGTAAAAAGCTTAAGCTTAACGCCCGGCAACGGCAGAATTATGGTGGTTGACGGTGGAGGAAGCGCACGCTGCGCACTGCTGGGGGATAATCTGGCGGCAAATTTAATTAACAATGGCTGGCAGGGAGCGATTATCTACGGTTATATCCGCGATAAAGCAGAACTGGCTCAAATGCCGGTTGGTATTAAAGCGCTTGGTGCTATCCCGTTACGTTCTGCCCAGAAATCAGCAGGAACAACGGGAGAATCCGTAGAATTCGCCGGCCAGATAATCCAGGAAGGTGATTATATCTATGCTGACGACGACGGTATTATCATTCTCAATCCTGCCTGAAAACAACAAAGCCCGGTATTAACCGGGCTTTGTATCAGAATCTGATAATCAGCAATCGCCAATCGGCTTCACAAATGCGACGCCCATGTCCCACGGCTGCTCAATCCAGGTGTCCTGTGGAATATCAACCACATAGTCATCCACCAGCGGCTTACCTGCAGGTTTAGCGAAAATAGTCACAAAGTGAGCTTTTGGATACATATCGCGAATGGCTTTAGCGGTACTGCCGGTATCCACTAAATCATCGATCACAATAAAGCCTTCACCATCACCTTCAGCACGCTTCAGAATTTTCATTTCGCGCTGATTATCATGGTCATAGCTGGAGATACAAACGGTATCTACATAACGGATGCTTAATTCGCGAGCCAGTAACGCAGCAGGTACTAAACCTCCACGACTCACAGCAATGATACCTTTCCATTGCTCTTTCGGCAGTAAGCGACGAGCTAGCTTACGGGCTTCAATCTGCAACATATCCCAAGTGACGACGTATTTTTCGCTCATATAAATCGAATCCCAGCCAGTAAATAATGGCTTCTATAATAATCAGGGGGAAAAAAGTTGCAGCAGATTATAAAGAGACACGCCGATAAAAACCAGCGGTTATATCAGAGAAAAATAAACTAATTGCCCCAAACCCGCATTGATTCAGTCAGCTTAGTCTGTTGGGGAATCCTTCAATATCCGGGCAATTTTATCTGCCAATGTCAGTGGTTTTGTCATCGGAGCAAAGCGTTCTACCTTACGTCCTTCATCGCTAATCAGAAATTTGGTGAAGTTCCATTTGATCGCCTGATGTCCCAATAAGCCCGGAGCCTGTGACTTTAGATAACCAAACAAAGGATGAGCACCAGAACCATTGACTTCAACTTTGGCAAACATCGGGAAACTGACCCCATAGTTAAGCTGACAAAAAGCCTCAATCTCCTGATTACTGCCCTTCTCCTGCTGACCAAACTGATTACAGGGAAACCCTAAGACCATCAGTCCCTCAGCCCTGTATCGTTGCCACAATTGTTCCAGCTCCTCGTATTGCGGCGTAAACCCACATTCGCTGGCGGTATTAACCACCAGTATCGCTTTCGCCGTAAAATCTGCCATAGTTTTTGTTTCACCATGGATGTTAACCAGTGGAATAGAAAATAGTTGGCTCGGCACAAAGCACTCCCGTTAGTCAGATAATCAATCTCTATTATAGTGAATAAACGCTCTTTTCAACGCACACGAACTAAAACAACCATAATTCCGGTCTGATAACGGCTAATATTCTGCCCTGTTCGCTTTTAAGCAGTGAGAAAAGAGCAAAATATAGACAAACAACACGATATATACGCCAAATTCTATGCTTTCAATGTTATTCTGTTGCAGAAGAAATTAAAAATAACCATGTTATCGTTACCCTAATCTTATTGATAACAGCATCGGCATTCCTCGCCGTTGACCAGAAGATTGTTACAGGAGACTTATCGTGTCTGATTTAGCTCAACTTTCGCCACAGCATCTATGGCAACACTTCGCAAAAATTTGTTCAATTCCTCATCCATCTAAACATGAAGAAGCCTTAGCGCAATACATTGTTAACTGGGCGAAAGAAAAAAAACTGCATGCTGAACGCGATGCTGTCGGTAATATACTGATCCGTAAGCCAGCCACTCCGGGTATGGAAAATCGTAAGTCTGTCGTTTTACAGGCTCACCTGGATATGGTTCCACAGAAGAATAACGACACCGAGCACGATTTCGAAAAAGACCCAATTCAAACTTATGTCGATGGCCAATGGTTAAAGGCTCGTGGAACCACGCTGGGTGCCGATAATGGTATTGGTATGGCATCCGCTCTGGCGGTGTTATCCGATGACACATTAACCCACGGTCCGATTGAAGTTCTGTTAACCATGACCGAAGAAACCGGCATGGATGGCGCTTTTGGCCTGCAACCAAACTGGCTACAAAGTGAAATCCTGATTAACACTGACTCCGAAACCGAAGGTGAAATCTATATGGGCTGCGCCGGTGGCGTAGACTGTATTACAAGATTGCCATTGACCCGTGAAGCAGTACCGGCAGGTAACCAACTGTTTAAACTCTCATTAAAAGGGTTAAAAGGCGGTCACTCTGGTGGTGACATTCATCTGGGTTTAGGTAATGCCAACAAGCTGATGGCTCGTTTTCTGACAACTCATGCTAAAGCGCTACAAATCCGTCTGCTCTCTTTCAATGGCGGCACCCTGCGTAACGCTATTCCACGTGAAGCCACCGTGGTATTAAGCCTGCCGCCTGCTAATGCTGAAGCACTGAAAAAAGCCGGTGCCGACTATCTGGCCCTGATAAATCATGAACTGGCTGCCGTTGAAAAAAATATGGCACTGCTGGTTGAACCAACTGAATGTGGTTTACAGGCTCTGTCGCTGGATAGTCAGTCACGTCTGATTGGCCTGATTAACGCCAGTCCTAACGGCGTAGTTCGCATGAGCGACTCCGTTAAAGGCGTGGTAGAAACCTCCCTGAACGTTGGTGTGGTGAGCACCGAGCAGGATCATGCGCAGGTTCTCTATCTGATCCGTTCATTAATCGACAGCGGTAAAGAGTATGTGGTTGAAGTACTGACTTCATTAGGCGAATTAGCCGGTGCAGAAGTGAATGCTAAAGGCGGTTACCCAGGCTGGCAGCCAGACCCGGCATCACCGGTTATGAATCTGGTACGCGAAAGCTATAAAAAGCTATTTGATACCACACCTCATATTATGGTGATCCATGCTGGTCTGGAGTGCGGTTTGTTCAAGCGCCCTTACCCTGAAATGGATATGGTCTCTATTGGGCCAACCATCACTGGTGCACACTCTCCCGATGAGCAAGTCCATATTGCCAGCGTTGGTCGCTACTGGCAGTTGCTGACTCAGGTATTAAAATCAATTCCTGAACGCAACTGATTTATCTTAATGTAAAAATAACGGCGGAAAATCCGCCGTTATTTTTTTGTCTGAATTGAAATAAAGTTTCTCTGCTCAGCTGTTTTCATTACCTACCTGAACGTTACGAGAATAGCGCCAGCTGTTTTTCTATCTGGGGATCCACCAACGTCACATGTAAACCAACCAGCCTGACTCCCCGATTCTGGCGTCGTTCCTGCCAGACCTGTTCAGCTACGTTCAACAAATCGCTTCTGTCCAGCCTTTGCCAGACATGCTCCTGAGTGGTTAACTGAAAATCATTAAACTTCAGCTTTACACCCTGGCGGGCAATGCGTAAATCAGGCCTGACATTACTTAAGCGACGTTCCAGCTCCGGATACAAACGTTCAATAACGCTCAGGCAACTTTGCCAGTCGTGAATATCTTCCGATAAGGTAGTTTCCACACCAATAGATTTACGCTGACGATCGCTACACACTTCCCGATGATCGATGCCATTACAACGTTCATGCAGGATGCGACCAAATTTACCAAATCGATTGAGTAAGGTGGCTAAATCAAAATCCTGAACATCTTTGCAGGTATGCAAACCTAAATCCGCCAGCTTTTTCCCGGTTACGGCTCCTACACCAGAAATTTTGGTTAAGGGCAACGTTGATAAGAATTCCTCTATACGCTCAGGGGCTATCACAAACTGACCGTTAGGTTTATTAATATCTGATGCTATTTTTGCCAAAAACTTGATAGATGCCACTCCGGCAGATGCAGTCAGTTTCAACTCTTGATGAATTGTAGCCCGAATATCCTGAGCGATTAATGTGGCAGAACCATTAAACATTGGACAATCCGTAACGTCCAGATAGGCTTCATCCAGTGAAAGTGGTTCAATAATCGAAGTATAACGCTGAAATATACGCTGAATATGTTTGGAGATATCTTTATATATCTCCATGCGTCCAGGCAAAACCTTAAGATGAGGGCACAATTTCAATGCCTGAGCGACCGGCATGGCACTATGTACGCCATAACGACGGGCAATATAATTAGCCGTGCTGATAACCCCACGCTGTTCCCTACGGCCGCCAACAGCCATAGGAATATTCACCAACGAAGGATCGTCCCGCATTTCTACGGCTGCATAAAAGCAATCCATATCGATATGTATGATTTTACGCACGTCATACTCCCACCACAAAAACACTGTATAAATATACAGAATGCAGCATTATCTCTCAAGTGAAATGAGCGCCAGAGAATCAAGGAGTTATTATTTTCTGCTTAAATGTCTCAGAATAGTGCTCGGTAAAACCCGTATCTGACTGAGTAATTATCATCACCGGCAATTGCTGCTGATTTGCCAGTTCCATACCTTTTTCCAGCCCCAATACGCCAATAGCCGTTGAGAATCCATCAGCGGTCATACAAGACGGACTTAATACCGTCACCGAAACTATTTCATTGGAAACCGGCCAGCCGGTGCGTGGATCAATGGTATGGGAATAACGAACGCCATTAATTTCAAAATAATTGCGGTAATTCCCTGAGGTAGCAACAGACATATCACCAGGTGCAATCACTTCCTGCACTTGTTGTTCAAGACCTGCCGTTGGCTTCTCAATAGCAATACGCCAGGGTTGCTGACGTTCGTTTTGTCCTTTGGTTCTTACCTCACCGCCGATATCTACCAGATAGTTGTTAATGCCCACTAATTCCAGATATTCCGCCACCACATCCACACCATACCCTTTGGCAATGGCAGAGAGGTCGAGATAGAGCTCAGGTATCTTCTTTATCAAACCATCGCCTTCCACTTTCAGCTTATCCATGCCGACCCAAGCCTTACGCTGTTGTAGCTCTGCATCTGAAGGAAGCTGGTCTTTATGCTCTTCAGGTCCGAATCCCCAAAGATTCACCAAAGGCCCAACGCTAATATCCAAAGCGCCTTCGGTGAGCTGATTTATCCGCACAGCTTCATTAATGACCTTTATCGTTGCTGCAGAAACAGAAAAAACCTGATTAATATTACGGTATTGATTAAATCGGCTTAATTCAGATTCCGGACGATAGGTGGACATCTGGTTATTGACATTTTCTAATAAAATATCAATTTGTTTTTGTAATTCAGCACGTTCAGGGGCTTTTGAGTGCTCAATATATTTTATTGAATAATAAGTTCCCATTGTTTTGCCATTAATAGCAGACTGTTGAGGTTCACATCCTGAAATATAAAACACCGTTATAAAAACCAATAATCGCATCAATAGATTAGAAAAAATATTCAAAGAAAACACCTCAACATACATATTATTAAAAACAAAAAGTCACACATTGTTATATAAAAATATTATTTATTCCGACTTATCCCTATTACACTACCTGAAAATAAATTGGTTAAAATAACATCAATTTATATTTCATTAACAGGTAAGTTTATATAATTAACAACAGGGACACAAATGAGCAAATACTTATTCCTGCTCAGCGTATTGCTATTTTCATCAGTATCCTTTTATTCCGCAGCAGAATCACAGGTAATACCGGTAACCAGGCAATCTATCGCTCCATCAGAGAAACAAAAACTATTAGGCCTTCCGGTATATATTCGTATTATTAAGGAAGAACATAAACTTGAGCTATTTATTAAAAATAAAAATAGCTATCAACACATTAGAACTTATTTAATTTGTAGTTATTCAGGTGGGCTAGGTCCTAAAAAGCGTCAGGGTGATTATAAAAGTCCGGAAGGATTCTATCAAATAACCGCCAACAGTTTGAATCCTAATAGTAAGTATTATCGCGCATTTAATATTGGCTATCCTAACCAATATGACAGGGCTCATGGTTTTACTGGTAACTATCTAATGATACATGGAGCCTGTGTCTCTGCCGGTTGCTATGCTATGACCGATGAGCAAATTGCCGAGATTTATCAATTCGTCGAAGCCGCAATGAAAAACGGTCAACAACAGGTGAATATCAATATTTTCCCATTTCGTATGACCAACGAAAATATGCGTCGCCATCAAGATTCTGAGTATCAGGAGTTCTGGCAGCAGTTAAAGGCTGGCTATGACTATTTTGAAACTACTCATCAACCCCCAAATATTTCTGTTGTTGATGGTCGTTATGCTTTGGTTGGACCCGAAATACCACAAAGTCAGTATATGTATGCCAGCAATATCCCCAGAAATACTGAGGAATACATTGGTAAGTTTAGCTATCGTTAAAAACAGAACAATACTAATAAACGGACAGGAAGATAGCCCTACTTTTCTGTCCGTTCTATTAGCCCTATATAATTATAATAATATCAAATAATTAAATAGAACCTGTCTGAGCTATTACCTTTCCTAAAAACCGCTTTTCGAGACATCACACAAAACGAGCATTTGCCATAAAAATAATTATTCTTTTTTTATTATCTGACTTACACTACTCGCCAGAAAATAGACTATAAATACAACAATATTAAATTAATTAGCCACGGATATATGTTTTTAACAACGGGAAGAAAAATGAGCAAATCTCTATTCATGCTCAGCGTATTGCTACTGTCGCCAGTGTCGTTCTATTCAAATGCGCAGTCCGTTCAGCCGCTGACTGAACAACAATCTACTATGCAACCAGAAAAACAGCGGCTACTGGGCTTACCGGTTTATGTTCGCATTATAAAAGAAGATAAAGTTCTGGAACTGTTTGTTAAAAATCAGGGTGCTTATCAGTTAGTGCAAACTTACCCTATCTGTAACTATTCAGGTGGTCTTGGTCCTAAGCGCTATCAGGGTGACTTTAAAAGCCCGGAGGGGTTTTATCAGGTAACCATGCAAAGCCTGAATCCAAACAGTAAATTTTATCGTTCTTTCAATCTTGGTTACCCTAATCAATACGATCAGGAGCATGGATTTACCGGTAAGCATCTTATGGTACACGGTGACTGTGTATCTACCGGTTGTTATGCCATGAATAACCAACAGATTTCCGAAATTTATCAGTTTATCGAGTATGCGTTGATCAACGGACAACCTCAGGTGGAAGTTAATATCTTCCCATTCCGTATGACCAACGATAAATTAAATAGCTACAGTCACTCCGTACATTATGAGTTTTGGCAGCAGTTGAAAGTTGGCTATGACTTCTTTGAAAAAACCCATCAGCCACCAAATATGATTGTCAGCAATGGGCGTTATAATCTTGCTCCGCAGGGGTTATTAGCCAACAATCCGCCAAAAACTAACCCTGCGAATCCTTTCGCTGCTCGTTAAGAGCAATTAAATAATACGTTCACCAAAATGAAACAGGGCAAATTCTCCTTCAGGGATTTTTTGCCACTGTTCATTTCCGGTTAACGGCTGAGTCGCAATTAAAGTAACAATATCGTTTGGTGTAGTTTCACGCTGAAAGTCGATCTCCACATCTTCATCTAATAATGTTGCTTTGCCAAAAGGCGCCCGCCGCGTTAGCCAGTACAGGTTGGTTGAGCAGTAGGCCATGACATAGTGCCCGTCAGAAAGCAGCATATTAAATACGCCCTTCTTTCTTAATTGAGCAGCGCAAGAAGCGATAAAACGGAATACCGCAGGCCAGTTGGATGGTCGACGAGGATAACGCTGCTTAAGCTGTTGTAGGATCCAGCAAAATGCATATTCACTGTCGGTTTCACCAATTGGCTGAAAGAATGGAGTTTTCAGGCTCCGATATCCCTTTAATTGACCGTTGTGGGCAAAGGTCCAATTACGCCCCCAGAGTTCGCGCGTAAAAGGATGGGTATTTTCCAATGCTACCGCTCCCCGATTGGCCTGGCGGATATGGGAAATTACCGCACATGACTTAATCGGGTACTCTTGCACCAATTTAGCAATCGGCGAGTTATAACTGGGTTGTGGATCGCGGAAAGTTCGACATCCTTTCCCTTCATAAAAGGTAATACCCCAACCATCTTTATGTGGGCCCGTACGGCCGCCGCGCTGTATCAGCCCGGTAAAGCTGAAACAGATATCGGTCGGCACATTGGCACTCATTCCAAGTAATTCACACATACCGACCTCTCATCAACACTTACCAAAGTAAGCTATTTCACCATCTCTTTTTCAACTAACAGCATCAGGATATGGATAACTTTAATATGCACTTCTTGAATACGGTCCGCATAGCCAAAATGAGGAACCCTAATCTCAACATCGGCCAGACCATCCATTTTACCGCCATCTTTTCCCGTCAACACAATAACTTTCATGCCTTTTTCGCGAGCAGCATCAATAGCCCTTAAGATATTGGCTGAATTGCCAGAGGTGGATAACCCAAACAGCACATCCCCTTCCCGACCAACCGCTTCCAGATAACGGGAAAAAATGTAGTCATAACCGAAGTCATTACTAACGCAGGAGATATGGCTGGGATCGGAAATAGCAATAGCAGGATAACCAGGCCGGTTTTCACGGTAACGTCCGGTTAGCTCTTCAGCAAAATGCATGGCATCACAATGAGAACCACCATTACCACAAGAGAGCACTTTACCACCGGCTTTAAATGAATCGGCCAGTAGCAGAGCCGCACGCTGCACAGATTCAATGTTTGCATCGTCGCTGAGGAACTTTTGTAATACCTGAGCCGCTTCATTCAGCTCGCTGCGGATTAAATCCTGATACATGAAAAACCTCTTTATAGATAAAGTGTAGTGAATCAGCTTCGATCAGTGTAACGGATAGCAATAGCAGGGAGAAGTGCAATAAGCGCTATCTTCCATTCAATTAAGCTGTTTTATGCTTATTCAGGAACGATTTAAGCTATACGTTCGTGCCAGCTGCTGACGGTTCTCAGTCCAGATGATTGGCAAAAGTAAAATCGATGAAAAAGCGCCGGCAATCATCGCCAGTATCCACAGTGTGGTGCACAAACTACGAAGATTATGAGACCAGTCAGCCCGATAACTGAATATCATCAATATGCTGGTAAGCAGTGCCGCAATAACACTACCGGCATAAAATAAATTCACCGACTCTTCCGCAGCACCGATTGCTCCGGTAACAATCACCAGATAAACAACAACGCAAACAAGACTCAACCAGTAATTTGGTTTTTCTCGCCCCAGTTGAAACTGTTCTGCTACTTTGATTAATTCCGAGCGATAATCTCCGGCAGAAAATGGGTCAATCCATCCAAAACGGCTCCCCTGAGAATAGAGCACTTTTTTCCCTCGTTTAATAACCGCAGAAGACGCTGAACTCAGGGCAACCTCACTTCCCCCTTTCTTCCAGATTAATTCAACATCAGGGATATGTTCAGACAATGCCTGAAAAAAACGGGTAATAAATTCAGGATCAAATCGTTTTTTGAATAGTAATTTTAAAAACCACATAAATTCCTTCAAATCAGGCAACAGGCTATCAGGTTAATTTACAGGAAGACGAAGAAGAATAGAAACCGCTGTATAAGCTAAATGCAGTAAGAAACAAAACTATAGACGAAAAAAATCCCCTGAGCGTTTAACTCAAGGGATTGAAATTAGTGGCGGAACGGACGGGACTCGAACCCGCGACCCCCTGCGTGACAGGCAGGTATTCTAACCAACTGAACTACCGCTCCACATAGCTTTCATAAGAAAGCGGAGTGATAGTAAGGTTCCCTGTGCCGGTAGTCAATGAATTTTTACTAAAACAGATTCAACTGCACATTAATTCAACGAAGTGCTTAAAAATTATTAATTTACCGTCTCGCCATCCGTAGCAGGACGCCAAAGACAACAGCCGCCTTTTTTACTAATCAGATCTAAACGGGACTCATGAGCTTCAATTTCTGCTTCATTCGCATAAACAACTTTTAGCGCACTTTCAGCACGTACAACGCGTTGAATTTCAGCACCCCGTGTCTGTGCCTGATTCTCACCTTCCAAAGAGAATGACAGTGAAGTCTGTCCACCTGTCATGGTCAGATAGACCTCTGCCAGGATCTCGGCATCCAGTAAAGCGCCGTGCAACGTTCTGCGACTATTATCTATATCCAGACGACTACAGAGAGCATCCAGGCTATTTCGTTTACCCGGAAACATCTTACGAGCCATCATCAGTGAGTCAGTAACCGTACAAAACGACTCTACTTTGGGATAATCGCTGCGCAACATGCGAAACTCATGGTCCATAAAGCCAACGTCGAACGATGCGTTATGGATAACCAGCTCTGCGCCATTGATAAAATTAAAGAAATCATCGGCAATTTCAGCAAACGTCGGTTTATCAGCCAAAAATTCATCACTGATACCGTGAACGCCATAAGCTTCAGGATCTACCAGACGATCTGGTTTGACGTATACATGAAAATGCCTACCGGTTAAACGACGGTTAATCACTTCAACCGCACCTATCTCAATAATTCGGTGACCTTCATAGTGTACGCCGACCATGTTCATACCGGTTGTTTCGGTATCAAGAACAATCTGTCGTGTAATTTCAGTGCTTATTGATTCCATTTTGTGTCAGACTTACCGTTTTAAACTTTAATGACGAGTCTACCAGATATGCTTAAACAGGTAGAGATATTCACCGATGGCTCTTGTCTGGGAAACCCAGGACCAGGAGGCTATGGTGCTATTTTACGCTATAAACAGCATGAGAAAACCCTCAGTGCCGGATATTTCCTTACCACCAATAACCGTATGGAATTATTGGCGGCAATTACTGCGCTGGAATCCCTGACGGCCTCTTGTCAGGTTTCCCTCAGTACGGATAGCCAATATGTACGGCAAGGGATCATGAGCTGGATCCATAACTGGAAAAAACGCGGCTGGAAAACTGCCGATAAAAAACCTGTCAAAAACGTCGATTTATGGCAACGTCTCGATCAGACGATTATTCGCCACAATGTTGAATGGCACTGGGTTAAAGGCCATGCGGGACACGAAGAAAATGAGCGTTGTGACCAACTGGCACGTGCCGCTGCGGAACAACCGACCTTAACCGACGAAGGCTATACGCCTGAGAATAAGTAAGCATAATGGTTAATCTCCATTATGCATATTTTTAGTCGCCCCTACTGCTCCGGACCTGACACGAAACCGCTTTTTAAAGGCTGAAAGCGGATTCAACGTCAACGGAATCGTTCGTTTACGAGCAACGATCAACGTTTGGCAACCAAAAGCTGGAATGTGTGAGCTTAGAAATCCTCCGCACAGGCCATTCCAGGGCATATTCTGAAAACTTGCCTGATGTAGCACTTCATAGTTAAGCAAACTAAGCCAATCGATCATACGCATTCTGGTAAACATTCTACTGGTATAAGGATGTTTTTTCCTTATCACCGGAATCAGTTTACCTGCCCCAACCAGGCTAAAAGGATTAAATCCACTCACGACCAACCAACCGTCATCGACCAGAACTCTGTCAACTTCACGTAAAATACGATGTGGGTCTTCCGAATAGGCTAAAGTATCAGCTAACAGGCAAGCATCCAGTGATTTATCTAAGAAGGGAAGATTCAGGCTATCTGCATATACCTGAATATTATTACCTGACTCCGAAGCGTTAACATGGTGAGCAATTTGACACTTGCTGGTATCAATTTCTGCACTAAGATTTCCTAACTTCAGCAAATGAAGACCAAATAATTTCGGCCACAACGGATCCAGCTGTTGTTCCAGAGCACGGCGATAACTATTACCATAAGATAACTCATTCCAAGACGCTGGCGATGTTACAATCGTTTCTGTTCGGGCAGCTCTCATGAAGTATTATCTCTTTTATAATATGACTTTCATCGTCAGGGGACCATTATGCATCTTATCAGTATTCCCGCCTTTCAGGACAATTACATTTGGCTGCTAACCACCAAACAGCAAACGGGTATTATAGTTGACCCTGGTGAAGCTTTACCGGTTATTCAACAGTTAGAACAACAACAAATAACACCCACAGCAATCCTTCTGACGCATCATCACAACGACCATACTGGCGGTGTCGCAGAATTGATTAGACATTACCCAGCACTGAAAGTTTATGGTCCGCAGGAAACTCAGAGTAAAGGAGCGCAGTTTATCGTCAGAGAAGGCGATAATATCGATATCAACGGTATGTGCTTCAGTGTAATTGAAGTTCCCGGTCATACTGCAGGACATGTGGCATTCTATTCAGCCCCATATCTGTTTTGCGGCGACACACTCTTCTCTGCCGGGTGCGGGCGAATTTTTGAAGGTACACCAGAACAGATGTATCAGTCGATACAAAAGCTGGATGCTCTACCTGACACCACAAAAGTGTGCTGTGCTCACGAATATACAATCTCAAATCTACGTTTCGCAAACTATGTTTTACCAGAAAATATCGAAATAGAAACATATTTGAAACATATCATCGATATAAGGTCAAAAAGTCAGCCTTCTGTGCCAACAGAGCTAAAAACTGAAAGAACAATTAACCTATATCTTAAATGTCATCAACTTGATTTAAAAAGAAAGTTAGGCATGGATGATCCAACTATACAACCTTGGCAAGTTTTTAAGCGATTAAGAGAGATGAAAGACAATTATTAACGCTTTTGATTGAGTTATTTGGTTAGCCAAAGTATTATCGGTCGACTTTTAATCAACGATGATAATTGATATACATGAAGGCAAAAGCGATCTTATTTGCTTCTGTATTGCTTGTTGGTTGCCAGGCGTCGAATAAAGATGCTTCCCAATCTGCAAGCAATCAGAATCCTCCTTCAGCCAATAGCCTCGCTGCAGCAGGAGATCTCGACTGGCTAATGGGCCCTGATGGTCAAACAGAAAGAGAGCTGTGGCAAGTCGTCAGTGAAGGGCTGGAGATGGACATTCCGGATAACGAGCGTATCCGTGAACAAAAAGAGTACTATCTCAATAATAAGCGTTATCTACAAAATGTAACATTACGGGCTGAACCGTATATGTACTGGATCATTAGCCAAATTAAAGAACGTCATTTGCCAATGGAACTGGTGCTGTTACCTATTGTAGAGAGCGCTTTTAATCCCCATGCTACCTCGTCAGCCAGTGCTGCCGGTATATGGCAATTTATTCCCACCACAGGCCGTTATTATGGTCTGAAACAAGATAAATGGTATGACGGACGTCGTGACGTTGCAGAATCCACAACTGCTGCGCTGGATATGCTGGAACGCCTGAATATCATGTTTGAAGGTGACTGGTTACAGGCTATTGCTGCATATAACTGCGGTGAAGGCCGGGTTCTGCGCGCCATTAAGGAAAATGAAGCAAAAGGATTACCTACCGACTATTGGTCACTGAATTTACCGCGTGAAACACAGCTTTACGTGCCTAAGTTACTTGCCTTGACTGATATGGTTAAGCATAACGAGCGCTACGCTCTGTCGCTACCAAGCAGTAATTTAGACCGTGCGCTTACCCGTGTTGAAGTTGGTCAGCAAATTGAATTGGCTCAGGCGGCTAAAATGTCAGGCGTGCCATTAACCAAGCTGCAAACATACAATGCAGGTTATAAGCACAATGTCACCTCACCAGATGGCCCTCACGCCATTATGCTACCTACATCTAATGCAAAGCAGCTTGAAGAATCATTGAGCAGCGGTGATATTAATTTGGTTAACTGGGGTGAGCATAAAGTCGTTAACGGCGAAACCATTGAGATATTGGCCAGACGTTACGGAATTACTGCCGATTCTATCCGTCAGGCAAACAATCTGACGGCTCAAGTGAGTGCTGGTCAGGTAATTACATTACCAATTTCTGGCGAGTATATTAATCAAATTGCTACACAGCAAACGCAGATAGCAAGTAACAGTAGTAGGTCTGCGTCAAAAGTTAAATATACCGTACGAGCAGGAGACACCCTGTCTTCTATTGCTAAGCGCCATAACGTTAAATCCAGCGATATTCAGAGTTGGAATAAACTGGGTAAAAATAGCAAGCTGAAACCAGGTCAGTCATTACAACTGGCCAGTAATGCTACGAGTACCAGAACTGGTAATACTAAAAACAGCAGTGCTAAAAGCAGTAAGAATAATAGCAGCATCACCTATCGTATTCGCAAAGGTGACTCATTAGCCAGCATAGCTAAGCGTCATAATGTGAATATTAATGATGTGTTGAAGTGGAATAGCAAAGTAACTGCTAACCGACTCCAACCGGGCAGTACGCTGACATTATATAAGCGCTAATATATCATTCTCCACGCTAGCCTGTTATGGGTTAGCGTGGAATCTTACTAAAAGCGGGTTGTGATCCGACGCCTGAGTTACCAGCACCGAAGCCTCTTCCACTTGTAATCCCCGATAGAAAACAAAGTCCAGCGGTCGACCAAATGCTTTTTTACGCCAGTCATTAGAGAAACGCACTTCCTGTAACCCAGTCAGTGTGGAAAATCGATATAGCGAATGCAGACGTTGTCGGCTCCAGGCATTAAAATCACCGGCTAATATTACCGGGCCTTTGTGCTGTAAGATTTGCTCCCCTATAGGTTTCAATTGCTGTTGATAAATATCGACGCCAAGACTGAAATTAACCGCATGGATATTAGCCACCATCAACTGTCGTCCATCATCCAGTGGATATACCGTTACCAGAGCCGATTTAGACAACCGCAATAATGGCTCTCTTTCCCGCAGAGGGCAACAATAGACTGGATTAGCTGAAGCAAGCGTCATAACCCCTGAAGAGTATTGAGGCATAATAATCGCCGGAACTTGATCCGCAGCTAAATAGTTAGAAGTAGCAAAATTGATCAATTCAGGGGTTGTCTGTGCTTCCTGTAAGAGAACTAACTGACTTTCCAGACCGTGTTTTTTAAGCACATTCAGCCAGTTTGCGCGCTGCTGTTTGAAGATATTCCATACCATAACGCTTAACGCACCGTTAGTCGGTAACGCTTGTAATGGCGCAATAGTTTGGCTTAGCTCACCTATAATTCCTGGAAAAATACGTTCTGCAGGCGAGCCGGCTGAATACCTCATTGCAAAATTCTTTTTTCGCACAGTTTAAGCCTATGGTTAAAAATGCAGTTCCTGCAGTGACAAATCCGAATTTACATCTCAATAAGAAGAATGCTTTAGATTGTTATAGGGATTAAGAGACAGAAACTCAATGGCAAATAGAGAATAAAAACGTAAAGATTAGTCATGATGCTAATCATATCACGCTAAACGGATTCATGGAGGATAAATGACCATAGCAAAAAGGCCTGCATAAGCAGGCCTTTCTATATTTAAGTGGCGGAACGGACGGGACTCGAACCCGCGACCCCCTGCGTGACAGGCAGGTATTCTAACCAACTGAACTACCGCTCCACCGATTCTTTTTCATTACAAGAACAAATCATCTTGTAATCTATATTTAAAGCCTGGCAGTTCCCTACTCTCGCATGGGGAAGCCCCACACTACCATCGGCGCTACGGCGTTTCACTTCTGAGTTCGGCATGGGGTCAGGTGGGACCACCGCGCTGTCGCCGCCAGGCATATTCTGTACATGAACCGTTGTATGTCAATATCACTATCCACACAACCATCCATTTCAATCCTGAACATTCGCTGAAATTCGACTTCTCTCTCTCAATCTCATCTCACCAAAACACCTTCGGTGTTGTAAGGTTAAGTCTCACGGTTCATTAGTATCGGTTAGCTCAACGTATCGCTACGCTTACACACCCGACCTATCAACGTCATAGTCTTTAACGTTCCTTCAGTGGACTCTGGGTCCAAGGGAAGACTCATCTCGAGGCAAGTTTCCCGCTTAGATGCTTTCAGCGGTTATCTTTTCCGCACGTAGCTACCGGGCAATGCCATTGGCATGACAACCCGAACACCAGTGGTGCGTTCACTCCGGTCCTCTCGTACTAGGAGCAACCCCTCTCAATCTTCCAGCGCCCACGGCAGATAGGGACCGAACTGTCTCACGACGTTCTAAACCCAGCTCGCGTACCACTTTAAACGGCGAACAGCCGTACCCTTGGGACCTACTTCAGCCCCAGGATGTGATGAGCCGACATCGAGGTGCCAAACACCGCCGTCGATATGAACTCTTGGGCGGTATCAGCCTGTTATCCCCGGAGTACCTTTTATCCGTTGAGCGATGGCCCTTCCATTCAGAACCACCGGATCACTAAGACCTACTTTCGTACCTGCTCGAGCCGTCACTCTCGCAGTCAAGCTAGCTTATGCCTTTGCACTAACCTCACGATGTCCGACCGTGATTAGCTAACCTTCGTGCTCCTCCGTTACTCTTTGGGAGGAGACCGCCCCAGTCAAACTACCCACCAGACACTGTCCTCAACCCGGATCACGGGCCAAAGTTAGAACATCAAACATTAAAGGGTGGTATTTCAAGGTTGGCTCCACGATGACTGGCGTCACCGCTTCAAAGCCTCCCACCTATCCTACACATCAAGGCTCAATGTTCAGTGTCAAGCTATAGTAAAGGTTCACGGGGTCTTTCCGTCTTGCCGCGGGTACACAGCATCTTCACTGCGAGTTCAATTTCACTGAGTCTCGGGTGGAGACAGCCTGGCCATCATTACGCCATTCGTGCAGGTCGGAACTTACCCGACAAGGAATTTCGCTACCTTAGGACCGTTATAGTTACGGCCGCCGTTTACTGGGGCTTCGATCAAGAGCTTCGCTTACGCTAACCCCATCAATTAACCTTCCAGCACCGGGCAGGCGTCACACCGTATACGTCCACTTTCGTGTTTGCACAGTGCTGTGTTTTTAATAAACAGTTGCAGCCAGCTGGTATCTTCGACTGGCTTCAGCTCCATGGGTAAACCACTTCACCTAATGCCAGCGTGCCTTCTCCCGAAGTTACGGCACCATTTTGCCTAGTTCCTTCACCCGAGTTCTCTCAAGCGCCTGAGTATTCTCTACCTGACCACCTGTGTCGGTTTGGGGTACGATTTAATGTTACCTGGAGCTTAGAGGCTTTTCCTGGAAGCAGGGCATCAACTACTTCACCACCGTAGTGGCTCGTCATCACGCCTCAGTGTTAATAAGCAATCGGATTTACCTAATCACTCCACCTACACGCTTAAACCGGGACAACCGTCGCCCGGATAGCCTAGCCTTCTTCGTCCCCCCTTCGCAGTAACACCAAGTACAGGAATATTAACCTGTTTCCCATCGACTACGCCTTTCGGCCTCGCCTTAGGGGTCGACTCACCCTGCCCCGATTAACGTTGGACAGGAACCCTTGGTCTTCCGGCGAGCGGGCTTTTCACCCGCTTTATCGTTACTTATGTCAGCATTCGCACTTCTGATACCTCCAGCAGACCTCACAGTCCACCTTCGCAGGCTTACAGAACGCTCCCCTACCCAACAATATTTTCATATCGCTGCCGCAGCTTCGGTGCATGGTTTAGCCCCGTTACATCTTCCGCGCAGGCCGACTCGACCAGTGAGCTATTACGCTTTCTTTAAATGATGGCTGCTTCTAAGCCAACATCCTGGCTGTCTGTGCCTTCCCACATCGTTTCCCACTTAACCATGACTTTGGGACCTTAGCTGGCGGTCTGGGTTGTTTCCCTCTTCACGACGGACGTTAGCACCCGCCGTGTGTCTCCCGTGATAACATTCTTCGGTATTCGGAGTTTGCATCGAGTTGGTAAGCCGGGATGGCCCCCTAGTCGAAACAGTGCTCTACCCCCGAAGATGAGTTCACGAGGCGCTACCTAAATAGCTTTCGGGGAGAACCAGCTATCTCCCGGTTTGATTGGCCTTTCACCCCCAGCCACAGGTCATCCGCTAATTTTTCAACATTAGTCGGTTCGGTCCTCCAGTTAGTGTTACCCAACCTTCAACCTGCCCATGGCTAGATCACCGGGTTTCGGGTCTATACCTTGCAACTTGACGCCCAGTTAAGACTCGGTTTCCCTACGGCTCCCCTATTCGGTTAACCTTGCTACAAAATATAAGTCGCTGACCCATTATACAAAAGGTACGCAGTCACACCCCAAAGGGTGCTCCCACTGCTTGTACGTACACGGTTTCAGGTTCTGTTTCACTCCCCTCGCCGGGGTTCTTTTCGCCTTTCCCTCACGGTACTGGTTCACTATCGGTCAGTCAGGAGTATTTAGCCTTGGAGGATGGTCCCCCCATATTCAGACAGGATGTCACGTGTCCCGCCTTACTCATCGAACTCACAATCTGTGCATTTTGGTGTACGGGACTATCACCCTGTACCGTGCGACTTTCCAGACGCTTCCACTAACACACAAACTGATTCAGGTTCTGGGCTCCTCCCCGTTCGCTCGCCGCTACTGGGGGAATCTCGGTTGATTTCTTTTCCTCGGGGTACTTAGATGTTTCAGTTCCCCCGGTTCGCCTCATACGACTATGTATTCATCGTATGATAGTGCAACGAATTGCACTGGGTTTCCCCATTCGGGTATCGCCGGTTATAACGGTTCATATCACCTTACCGACGCTTATCGCAGATTAGCACGCCCTTCATCGCCTCTGACTGCCTAGGCATCCACCGTGTACGCTTAGTCACTTAACCTCACAACCCGAAGGTGTCTCGAAAGACAACATTCTAAAGTTGCAAACAATTGAGAGACTCGCTCAGTCCACTACATGTCAGTGTATTACTCATGTATGGCTGAGGATTCAAATTTCAGCTTGTTCCGGATTGTTAAAGAGCAAATATCTCAAACATGGCTCAGTAAGCCAGTTTTGAGATATTCATCGACAATGTCTTTCACCCATTATCAGCAAGTGGCGTCCCCTAGGGGATTCGAACCCCTGTTACCGCCGTGAAAGGGCGGTGTCCTAGGCCTCTAGACGAAGGGGACACAGATATGTCAGCTTCGCAGACGCTTTGCTCTCTTTTTATTTCATCAGACAATCTGTGTGGACACTGCACGCAACTGCATATCTTTCAGGTAAGGAGGTGATCCAACCGCAGGTTCCCCTACGGTTACCTTGTTACGACTTCACCCCAGTCATGAATCACAAAGTGGTAAGCGCCCTCCCGAAGGTTAAGCTACCTACTTCTTTTGCAACCCACTCCCATGGTGTGACGGGCGGTGTGTACAAGGCCCGGGAACGTATTCACCGTAGCATTCTGATCTACGATTACTAGCGATTCCGACTTCATGGAGTCGAGTTGCAGACTCCAATCCGGACTACGACGTACTTTATGAGGTCCGCATGCTCTCGCGAGGTAGCTTCTCTTTGTATACGCCATTGTAGCACGTGTGTAGCCCTACTCGTAAGGGCCATGATGACTTGACGTCATCCCCACCTTCCTCCGGTTTATCACCGGCAGTCTCCTTTGAGTTCCCACCATTACGTGCTGGCAACAAAGGATAGGGGTTGCGCTCGTTGCGGGACTTAACCCAACATTTCACAACACGAGCTGACGACAGCCATGCAGCACCTGTCTCAGAGCTCCCGAAGGCACTAAAGCATCTCTGCTAAATTCTCTGGATGTCAAGAGTAGGTAAGGTTCTTCGCGTTGCATCGAATTAAACCACATGCTCCACCGCTTGTGCGGGCCCCCGTCAATTCATTTGAGTTTTAACCTTGCGGCCGTACTCCCCAGGCGGTCGACTTAACGCGTTAGCTCCGGAAGCCACTCCTCAAGGGAACAACCTCCAAGTCGACATCGTTTACAGCGTGGACTACCAGGGTATCTAATCCTGTTTGCTCCCCACGCTTTCGCACCTGAGCGTCAGTCTTTGTCCAGGGGGCCGCCTTCGCCACCGGTATTCCTCCACATCTCTACGCATTTCACCGCTACACATGGAATTCTACCCCCCTCTACAAGACTCTAGCTTGCCAGTTTCGGATGCAGTTCCCAGGTTAAGCCCGGGGATTTCACATCCGACTTGACAAACCGCCTGCGTGCGCTTTACGCCCAGTAATTCCGATTAACGCTTGCACCCTCCGTATTACCGCGGCTGCTGGCACGGAGTTAGCCGGTGCTTCTTCTGTGGGTAACGTCAATACATGGTGCTATTAACACCACATCCTTCCTCCCCACTGAAAGTGCTTTACAACCCTAAGGCCTTCTTCACACACGCGGCATGGCTGCATCAGGGTTTCCCCCATTGTGCAATATTCCCCACTGCTGCCTCCCGTAGGAGTCTGGGCCGTGTCTCAGTCCCAGTGTGGCTGGTCATCCTCTCAGACCAGCTAGGGATCGTCGCCTAGGTGAGCCATTACCCCACCTACTAGCTAATCCCATCTGGGTTCATCTGATGGCGCGAGGCCCGAAGGTCCCCCGCTTTGGTCTTGCGACGTTACGCGGTATTAGCTACCGTTTCCAGTAGTTATCCCCCTCCATCAGGCAGATCCCCAGACATTACTCACCCGTCCGCCGCTCGTCACCCAAGGAGCAAGCTCCTCTGTGCTACCGCCCGACTTGCATGTGTTAGGCCTGCCGCCAGCGTTCAATCTGAGCCATGATCAAACTCTTCAATTAAAAGCTTGATGCTCAAAGATTACTTTCAATAATTCAAATGAATTACTGTCTGGTCACTCTTTAAGACTTGGTATTTTTTTGTGTCGTTACACCGAAGTGTAATGACGTGAGATACCGTCTTGTGAGTGCCCACACAGATTGTCTGATAAATTGTTAAAGAGCGATGTTGCGGCGAAAAACTTCCCGCAACACGGGCTGCGTATACTACGCTTTCCCGCGTCAGAGTCAAGTGTTAAATCACAGATTTATGCACGATAACGTCTGAACTGAAGCGGCTGTTGCCGTGTCAGTGGAGGCGCATTATAGAGTCATTAATGTGAATAGCAAGCGTTAAATAAACTTTTTTACTATTACATTTAAATTTGTACTAATTATCGACTAAATTGACCTGACTTAATAGCATTTGGTAATGCTGTAAGGCTGTCTAACACCATATCTGCCAAGGCTTCACCTTCTGGTGTAACAGGTTTCCCCGTTCTAACCAGAACTTTGTGCCCTACACCAGCATTTATTGCCGCCTGCATATCTTCGGGTTTATCCCCTACCATATAAGAAGCGGCCATATCGATATTTAACTCTTTCTGTGCTGATAACAACATACCGGGCTGTGGTTTACGGCAATCGCAAGTTTGGGCGAACTCACTAACCGTTCCTTCCGGATGATGTGGACAATAATAGATGCCATCCAGATCTACATCACGATCCGCCAGCGACCAATCCATCCATTCAGTCAGAGTCATAAACTGTTCCTCTGTGAATTTTCCTCTGGCTATGCCAGATTGATTGGTTACCAAAACTAAAGCAAAACCCATTTTTTTCAGCTCAGCGCAGGCTTCAATTACCCCATCAATAAACTGAAACTGATCTATTTCATGAACGTACCCATGGTCAATATTAATTGTCCCGTCCCGGTCAAGAAAAACTGCTGGTATAGAATTCGCCACGTAATTACTCCTGATGGCTATTGATATGTCATTAGTATCTCATGATTGTACTCACAGAAAGAACCTTTCGATAGATCCAAAATTGGTTGACTTAGACGTCTAGACGCCTTAGCATCCATTCAATCACTCAGCTTTTTGCTGAGTTCTGTTTTATTAACGGTCATTATTCTTTCATGAAGAATAGTTATCGGAATGGTCTCAATATAAGAAAAATATGATTAAACTTCAGAATATTACCAAAATATTCCAGCAAAAGAACCTGACTATCACGGCGCTTTCTGACGTGAGTCTCCATGTTCCTGCCGGACAAATCTATGGCGTTATCGGTGCTTCAGGTGCCGGTAAAAGTACGCTGATTCGCTGTGTGAATTTACTTGAGCGGCCAACTTCAGGTCGGGTCTTGGTGGATAATCAGGATTTGACTGCCCTTGATTCGACGGGCTTGACCAAAGCACGCCGTCAGATCGGCATGATATTTCAACACTTCAATTTACTCTCTTCCCGTACGGTGTCCGGTAACGTCGCTCTGCCATTAGAGCTGGACAATATGCCATCAGCGGAAAGAAATAAGCGCGTAGCAGAGCTATTAGATCTGGTTGGGCTAAGCGACAAGCATGATACCTATCCTGCCAACCTGTCCGGTGGACAGAAGCAACGTGTAGCTATTGCCCGAGCTCTCGCCAGCAATCCTAAAATTCTGCTGTGTGACGAAGCAACCAGTGCGCTGGATCCGGCAACCACGCGTTCGATTCTTGAACTATTAAAAGATATCAACCGCCGTTTAGGATTAACAATTCTGTTAATTACCCATGAAATGGATGTGGTAAAACGCATTTGCGATCAGGTTGCAGTTATTAGCGATGGCAAATTGATTGAACAGGACAGCGTTAGTGCTATGTTCTCTCATCCTAAAACACCATTGGCTCAACAATTTATTCAGTCAACGCTGCATCTGGATATTCCGGATGATTACTCCGAACGTTTGAGCCCGGAACAGAAAGAGAATACCCACCCATTATTGCGTCTGGAGTTTACCGGACAATCAGTGGATGCGCCGTTGCTCTCTGAGGTGGCCCGTAGTTATAACATTAATAACAACATTATCAGTGCCCAGATGGATTATGCCGGTGGCGTTAAATTTGGTGTCATGCTGACTGAGATTCACGGTACGCAGGAAGAAACCGCGGCTGCAATCCAGTTCCTTCAAGATCACCATGTAAAAGTTGAGGTATTAGGTTATGTCTGAGGCAATGATGTGGATGATGGGTAAAGCCACCTGGGAAACCATCGTCATGACTTTTACATCTGGTTTTTTTGGCTTTGTCATTGGCCTTCCGGCCGGTGTACTACTCTATATCACCAGACCGGGGCAAATTCTTGAGAATCCTACGCTTCATCGTGGACTATCAGCAGTAATCAACGTGTTTCGTTCCATTCCGTTTATTATTCTGATCGTATGGATTATTCCATTTACCACCATTGTTGCTGGCACCTTTATCGGTTTAAAAGCCGCACTGGTTCCACTGAGTATCGGGGCGGCTCCGTTTATTGCCCGCATGGTGGAAAACACCCTGCTGGAAATTCCAAGCGGTTTAGTTGAAGCTGCCCGAGCAATGGGTGCAACCCCATTACAAATTATTCGTAAAGTTTTGCTTCCTGAAGCATTACCCGGATTAATTAACAGTGCCACCATTACGCTTATTACCCTACTGGGATATTCAGCCATGGGTGGAGCCGTTGGCGCAGGTGGCTTAGGTCAACTAGGCTATCAATATGGATATGTCAGATATGACGCAACAGTGATGAATACTGTTCTTATTCTGTTAGTTATATTGGTTTATATCATTCAGTTCTGTGGTGACCGTCTTGTCAAAGCCGCTACTCATAAATAACGGTTAGTGACAAAAAGTAAATTGTGCTGCTTGCAGCGTATTGATAATAGAGAGAAATAATATGCTATTTAAGTTTAAAACCTTTGCCGCAGTTGGTGCTCTTATTGGATCTCTCGCGCTGGCGGGATGCGGACAGGAAGAGAAAAACCCTAATCACATCAAAGTTGGCGTTATTGTTGGTGCTGAATTAAAAGTTGCTGAAGTCGCTAAACAAGTGGCAAAAGACAAATATGGTCTGGAAGTAGAACTGGTGTCATTTAATGACTATGTGCTGCCAAACGAAGCGTTAAGCAAAGGTGATATTGACCTGAATGCTTTTCAGCATAAGCCATATTTAGACCAGCAAATGAAAGAGCGCGGCTATAAGTTAGCGGTTGTGGGCACCACTTTTGTTTATCCGATTGCGGCCTACTCCAAGAAGATCAAATCTATCGATGAAATTCAGGATGGCGCGCAAATCGCAGTACCTAACGATCCAACCAACCTTGGTCGTTCTCTGTTGTTATTACAAAAACAGGGTCTGATTAAGTTGAAAGAGGGTGTTGGCCTGATGCCTACCGTACTGGATGTGGTTGAGAATCCAAAACATCTGAAGATCATCGAACTGGAAGCACCACAGTTACCACGTTCTTTGGATGACAATCAGGTGACTCTGGCGATTATCAATACTGCTTATTCCAGCCAGATTGGTTTAACTCCAACTAAAGATGGCATCTTCGTTGAAGATAAAGATTCTCCTTACGTGAACATCATCGTTTCCCGTGAAGATAATAAAGACTCTGAAAACGTGAAGAAATTCGTTCAGGCATTCCATTCTGACGAAGTATTCAACGCTGCAGATAAAGAGTTTAAAGGTGGCGCAATTAAAGGTTGGTAATCCTTTAATTAGTTATCCTCATTTCTCAATAATATATTTAAGGGCAGATATTCTTATCTGCCCTTTTTATTCGTTAGTTTTCATCTTATCCTTAGTCCTGTTTTTATTTATACTTTCCGTTACTTTTAGTGACTGGCCCTCTTATTTCAGGCCTCTACCTTTATCAAGGATATCCAATGCGAATTCTCACGCTTTGCCTGTTTGCACTTTTTCTGGGCGGCTGTGCCCAGTCCGGACCTTCAGCACCAGAATTAGAACCAGTGAAGCTTTATAAAACTGAAGCTGAGCTTTCCGGAGCTTCATTTAAAGAGATGGGATTAGTTTCTGGCGATTCCTGTCAGTTTACCGCTCAGGATAGCCCGCCAAGCATTACGTCAGCCATGCTGAGTATGCAGAAAAGAGCGGCCTATAAAGAGGCCAATGCGGTGTTATTACATCGTTGCGAAATGATGTCTTCGGTTCCGGGTTGCTATCAGGTTGCAGTTTGTGAAGGCACTGCGCTGCATATCAATTTTTAAATGACTGGGCTACATATCGAACCGATAGGCGTTATTCGTTCGCCTTATAAAGAAAAATTTGCCGTTCCCCGCCAGCCGGGCTTAGTGCAGGATGGGGGCGGTGAATTGCTGTTGCTGCCGCCCTATAACCAGCCTGAAGCAGTACGTGGGTTAGAACAGTTCAGCCATATCTGGTTATTGTTTGTATTTCACCAAACTCAAGACGGCGGATGGCGACCAACGGTGCGACCGCCCCGTTTAGGCGGCAATGCCAGAATGGGGGTTTTCGCTACCCGATCTACGTTTCGTCCTAACCCTATTGGCATGTCACTGATTGAACTAAAAGGTATACGTCAGGAAGGTGCTGATATTATCCTGCAACTTGGCAGCCTGGATTTGGTTGACGGAACTCCCGTCGTTGATATCAAACCCTATTTGCCTTTTGCCGAAAGTATTCCTGATGCTCAGGCCGGATTTGCCCAATTGGCACCTGATGCCAGCATGCCCGTCAGTTTTGCTGCCGAGGCGGAACGGGTTCTGCAAAAAGAGAGCCGTGCTTTGCCTCATCTGCGCCGTTTTATTACTCAGGTATTAGCTCAGGACCCGCGCCCTGCCTATCGAAAAAATGAACCGCAGATTAGGGAGTTTGCCGTACACTTAATGGAGTTTAACGTGCGCTGGCGTGTGGAAAATGGACAAGCGACCGTTATTGCTATCGATAAACGCTAGAAATTCCCGTTCCTCTCTTTTGAGAGAGGATAGTCACTGATACACTAAGTCACTTTTTTATTTATCAGGCTTATTCTGTGTTTGCTTTATCAGATTCCGCTTCACTGATAAACAGCGCTGAAAAACTGCCATTATCTGAAGATTAAATGGAAGCACTACAACATGCGTACTAGTCAATATTTGCTCTCTACTCTGAAAGAGACACCTGCTGACGCTGAAGTCATTAGCCACCAGCTAATGCTCCGCGCCGGGATGATCCGTAAACTGGCTTCAGGTCTTTATACCTGGTTGCCTACCGGTCTGCGCGTTCTGAGAAAAGTTGAAACTATCATTCGCGAAGAGATGAACAACGCCGGTGCTATTGAGATCTCCATGCCGGTAGTTCAACCCGCCGACTTATGGCAGGAGAGTGGTCGCTGGGAGCAATATGGTCCGGAACTGTTACGTCTTGTCGACAGAGGTGAGCGTCCATTTGTATTGGGGCCAACCCATGAAGAAGTCATCACCGATCTGGTGCGTAATGAGATCAGCTCTTATAAGCAATTACCGCTGAATTTCTTCCAGATTCAAACTAAATTCCGTGATGAAGTTCGCCCACGCTTTGGTGTGATGCGTTCGCGGGAATTCATCATGAAAGATGCGTACTCGTTCCATACCACGCAAGAATCCTTGCAACTAACCTATGACAAAATGTACGACGCCTATAGCAAGAGCTTTACCCGTATGGGACTGGATTTCCGCCCGGTGCTGGCTGATACCGGCTCTATTGGCGGTAGCTCTTCTCATGAATTCCAGGTACTGGCTGGCAGTGGTGAAGATGATGTTGTTTTCTCCACTGATTCAGACTACACCGCTAATATGGAACTGGCAGAGGCTGTAGCGCCATCTACAGGACGTGCCGCACCATCAGAAGAACTGCGTCTGGTCGATACGCCTGATGCTAAAACTATTAATGAGTTAGTTGAACAGTTTAATTTACCGGTTGAGAAAACAGTCAAAACGCTGCTGGTTCATGCCGCAGAAGAGAGCGGTCATAAGCTAATCGCGCTTTTAGTTCGTGGCGATCATGAACTGAACGAAGTGAAAGCACAAAACCAGCCGCTGGTTGCCAGCCCACTGACTTTTGCTTCAGAAGAAGAGATTCGTGCAGCTATTGGTGCAGGTCCGGGTTCTTTAGGCCCAATCAAGATGCCAGTGCCAATGATCGTTGACCGTTCTGTTGCTGTTATGAGTGATTTTGGCGCTGGTGCTAATATCGACCATAAACACTACTTCGGCATTAACTGGGAACGGGACCTGCCACTGCCTGCTACGGTTGCTGATATTCGTAACGTCGTGATTGGTGACCCAAGCCCGGACGGCAAAGGTACTTTACTGATCAAACGCGGTATTGAAGTTGGTCATATCTTCCAGCTTGGTACTAAATATTCTGAAGCAATGAAGGCAACTGTTCAGGGTGAAGATGGTCGTAACCTGACGATGACGATGGGTTGTTATGGTATCGGTGTAACCCGTGTAGTAGCGGCTTCCATTGAACAAAATCATGATGAGCGCGGTATCATTTGGCCAGATGCGATTGCACCGTTCTCTGTGGTTATCGTACCAATGAACATGCATAAATCTTTCCGCGTTCAGGAAGTCGCAGAGCAGTTATATGAAACGCTGCGCGCTAAAGGCGTTGATGTACTACTGGATGACCGTAAAGAGCGCCCTGGTGTGATGTTTGCCGATATGGAACTGATTGGTGTACCACATACCGTGGTTATCGGCGATCGTAACCTGGACAATAACGAAGTTGAATATAAGCATCGTCGTGCTGGTGATAAGCAAATGATTAAAAGCGATGAAATCGTATCGTTCCTGCTGTCACAAATACAGCCTGCTTAATTGACGATAGGTTATCAGTAAAAAGTCCCGCTACGGCGGGACTTTTTTATCTTCAGTAATCCACTTTTCCACGCAGGTTTTTAGTTTCACCCCGCCGAACTTTACTCTCCAGCCGTTTACGTTTGGCATTTTTGCTCGGTGCGGTTGCCCTACGCACTTTTTGAAATCGGGTTGCTTCCTGAATCAATGTGGTTAACCGGGCTAATGCCGCTTCACGATTTTGTTCCTGACTGCGATACTCTTGCGCCTTAATAATCACCACACCGTCACTGGTGACCAGATGACTATTCAAGGCCAGTAAACGTTGTTTATAAAACTCAGGCAGGCTGGAGGCATGAATATCAAATTTCAGATGAATAGCCGTCGACGTTTTATTTACGTGCTGCCCACCTGCACCCTGAGCGCGAATTGCCGTTAAGACAATCTCGTCATCAGGAATAGTGACACCAGCCGAAATAACCAAACCCATTATTTATTCACCCAGTGTTTTCCAGGTATCAAATGTCAGTTCAACATTATTCTGATTGTCTGACAGCCAGATAGCGCCATCCTGAATGGTCGCCTGTAATTGCATATTGCGAGTACACATTGAAGTCAGTTGTTTTAATTGCGCATCATCCAGAAAGCGCACCAATAAATTACGGTGGGAAACCAGCTTGCTTTCATTTTGCTGCCACCAAACTTTGGCCGCACGTTCACTGTAAGCATAGAGCACAACTTGCTCTGATTGATGGCACGCTTTTCTCAATCGTTTCTCTTCCGGCAGACCCAGCTCAACCCACAGAACAATGCCATTGTGATCGTTATGCAGCCAGATTTCCGGTTCATCATCGGCACACAGACCTTTGGTAAAAGATAAGCGTTCGTTCGCATGACATATCCAGGCCAGCAGCCGTAACATCATTCTTTGCTCGGTTTCTGACGGATGCTGTGCCAGCGTTAACACCGTGTCGGAATAAACCTGACGATCCATGTCCGCAATATTAACGGTCGCTTTGTAGATTGTTGCTTTTAATGCCATGAAGAAATGCCAGTATAAATAAATGAAATGGCGGCTAGTGTAACCAATTCGCTAAGGGAACACATCGTTAATCCAATCAAGGGAGGCTATCTGCCATTTCAGATCGCCATGAACCTTACGGTTTTTCTTACAACATCACCATGTTAACCCAATAGCAGTATCATCTCTTTTGTCAGTAAACCTTGACAAATTTATTCACTAAACCACCCGCAAGTAGCTGATATAAAGAATCACAACTATGCTATAGTCAGCACTGAAATTAATGATGAGCAAACTCTGATATTGATTTAGCGTTGTAAGATAACGCCTGTAACACAAAGATTAGCTGCAAAGGAGGAGGGATTATGCAGAAATACAGCGAACCCGTTCGTCGTAAATATGCGCAAATAGCCAGCGGCGATCTTGGATACGTATCCGATGCGTTAGGATGTGTATTAAAAACATTAGACGATATAGCAGCTGATGAAACGCTATCGTCTGCCGTTAGGGAACAAGCGGCCTATGCTGCCGCTAATTTACTGGTGAGTGATTATGGTGATGACTAAAAAAGAGTACCAACCCATAAACTGTGATGACTATGATAATTTAGAGCTCGCCTGTCAGCACCATTTAGTCCTTGAGATTAAGTTAGAAGATGGTGAGAAATTGGAGGCGAAAGCCTGCGATTTGTTATTGCGCAAAAAGGTTGAGTATCTGATTGTTGAAGTCGGTGGTGAACAAAGAGAGCTAAGACTCGATTGCATTGTTTATTTTAGCCATCCAACAATTGGTAAAATAGAAATCAGTCTGGCGGACTGATTCATCTAAAACGGGCCCTGTTATCACGGCCCGTTTTATTTTCACCTGAGTATCGACTACTTCTCACCTAAGCTGGCGTAATAAGCCGCCAAATCGGCAATATCCTGATCGGAAAGACTACGTACATATCCAACCATAACCACCGCCATACCTCCGGTTCTCTCCCCTTTCTTATAGGCATGCATTGAGTTATCCAGATAGACCTCATTTTGCCCGGCAAGGTTCGGATAGGTTGGGATAGAGATTTTGCCATCAACGCCGTGACAGCTGGCACATCTTGCTGATTTAGCTTTACCCGCAGCAGCATCACCAGCAGCCTGCACAGAGAAACTAAACAGTAATGCGCAGGATAGTAACAATAACGCTTTTTTCATTATTTTGACCTCTGTAAACCACATTGCTTTTCAATAAAATAGTGTAGATGAATTTAGTACCGGACCGTTAATATGATTTTTTCCGATACAAGATATTCCAGCCAACATCGTCTCCCTGCCGCTGACCTTCAACCGTAACAAAAACACCTAATGCGGCAATCAGGTTATCATCATAAAACAGCAGTGGTGTTCTTTGCCGCAACCAGACGGGCACGCCCAGTTCCTGCCAAAGCTTTTTCAGACTGCGGGAATGTGTACGACCTGTTATCTGGATGTTCAGGTTTCCCGGTGCTGAAAAACGCACGCTAATCCGTTCATCCGCTTTTGGACGACGAACCGTTTCGCCCGACTCATCTGGCATCAACACGCCTAATGAATCAGGGAGTAATAATGTTGATTGTCCATCCCACTCCAGTTGGATGTCATCAACTGGCTGCATGGCGGGCAATAAATATAAGCGCTGTCGATAGCGACGAATTTGGTATTCACCCAATTTCAGCATTGGCTCTGCATCTTGTTGGCTAAGAGCGACTTCGCACCACAACTTTTCCAGCTGTTCCTGTGACGGCATCATCATCTTATGTTGGCTCAACCAACGACGTAACAGTGCCCGACGCTGAATATCAGAAACAGATGACAAACCATCAATATCAATAGCACCATCGGAATCCACTAAGCGGGAAAGAACAGGTGCGAGAAGCTCATCCAGTAACTGCTCTTGCTCTGCGCATAAGCTGGCACTGCGAGACACCATGCGGGAAAACTGAGGCCAACGCTGTTCCAGAACGGGCAAAACATTTAAACGCAGAAAATTACGGTCAAAGCGAGCATCCTGATTACTATCGTCATCAACCCAGCGAAGTTTTTGAATTCTGGCGTAAGCCTCAATTTGCTGGCGGGAAACATTAAGCAGTGGCCTCACCTGCTGACAACGCCCAAACGCAATTCTTTCCGGCATGGCAGATAAACCCGCCGGGCCACTGCCACGTTTTAGTGCCAGTAAAAAGGTTTCACACTGATCGTCTCTGTGCTGCGCCGTTACCAGAATATCATTATCAGATAACAGATGGTTCAGCGCCTGATAGCGAGCCTCTCTGGCCGCGGCTTCAATACCTGCCAGAGAAGGATCAACGCTAACATAAGCCACCTGTAATGGAATATTCCATTGCTCACACTGCAATCGGCAATGTTCAGCCCATTCCTCTGCATGCTTGCTCAGGCCATGATGTACATATACTGCCTTTAACATTAACCCTGGTCTTAGCTTCTCTTTGATTGTCATCAGCACATGCAGTAATACCGTCGAGTCAATGCCACCGCTGAATGCCACCAGAATGTGATCATCATATTTCAGCGTTGCATCAACCTGTTGTATAACCTTATCGCACAGTACTTCATCAGACATTTAGGGTTACCTGTAAAAAGAGATACCGTATGTTAATCAAAATACCATTGTATAACGAGAAACTTACTCACTCTCTTCATAAAGTTCTAACGGCAATCCATCCGGATCGTTGAAGAAGGTAAAACGTTTTTCGGTATAAGGGTCGACACGAATCGCCTCATACTTCACTCCTGCCGCGGCCAGTTGGGTTACAGCAAGATCTAAATCCCGCACGCTAAAAGCTAAATGTCTCAAACCACAGGCTTCCGGTTGAGTTGGTCTGGCTGGAGGATGTGGGAAAGAAAATAGCTCTATCTGATAGTTTCCATTAATGGCCAGATCGGCTTTCCATGATTGGCGTTCTGCACGATAGTGTTCAGCTAACAACTGAAAACCTAATGTATGACAATAAAACTGCTTACTACGCTCATAATCTGCACAAATGACTGCTATATGGTGTATTTTTTCAACTTTAAGCATCAGAGCATTCCAAATAATAAAATTATAATCAATTAAATCAGTATATTGAAAATCATCATACAATAATCAATTTGTGTTATTTTTCTTATTAACACGATTCAGCTCACTGAATACTAAAACCATAACTACTAGAATCCGCGGCTAAATCAAAACGATAGACACAATATAAGGTATAGCCATGTCTGAATCTCTCTCCTTTATATTAGGAGTTATTCCTCTGGTCGCGTTAATTGTAATGATTTTGAAGATAAAAACCCCTATACATTATGCGGTTATTATTTCTTTAATTATTACTTTGGTTCTTGCCGGCTTCTTCTGGAAAACACCAATACAGAACCTCTCCATGTCAGCACTTTATGGAGCGTCCAAAGGGCTGTGGCCAATTATCATTGTTATTCTTGGCGCTATTTATAGCTACAACCTGATGCTGAAAACCGGCAGCATGGATGTGATAAAAAACGTTCTGGCCAACATCAGTGATGATAAACGTATCCAGATTTTGCTTATTTCCTGGTGCTTTGGTGGCTTTTTGGAAGCCGCAGCAGGTTATGGTACAGCCGTAGCTATCCCTATTGGTATCCTGATTGCTTTAGGGTTTAACCCGCTAAAAGCAGCGATCGCCTCATTGATAGTGAATACCGTACCTACCGCCTTTGGTGCTGTTGGTATCCCGGTTTCTATTCTGGCAGAACAAACAGGATTACCGGTACGAGAGCTTAGCAGCATGATTATTATACAATTATCGCTGTTCAATATCTTACTCCCTTTCGTCATTGTTGCTATTACCGGTAATGGTATTAAAGCCATTAAAGGTGTGTTCTTTATTACGCTGATGTGTGGCGTAAGCACCCTGATCCCTCAATATTTCGTCGCCACCTATCTTGGCGCTGAACTACCGGCTTTTGCGGGTAGCCTGGTCAGTATGCTGGTGACTATTTTCCTGGCAAAACGTCATAAAGCATCGCAAAAAGAACAACCCGAACAGCCAGAAGCTGAGAAGCAGCACTATTCCCGCTCTGCTCTGATGCGTGCCAGCGCCATCTATCTGCTGACATTCCTGTTTATTCTGCTGTGTTCCCCGCTATTCCCATCTATTAAAAATAGCGTAGGGCAACTTTCCAGCGTAATTCCTTATGCGCTTAGTGACAGTCAGGTTCTGAAGCTGAAAGTTGAATGGTTAAGCACCCCTGGCGTACTGATTATTATCGCTACTTTTATTGGCGGAATGATTCAGGGTGCCAGAATGTCAACCATGCTGTCCGTACTCTGGGCTACCGTAGTACAGCTGAAAAATTCCATCATTGCCATTACCGCTATCGTTGCGATGGCAACGGTTATGGACACCAGCGGTATGATTAATGATATCGCCAATACGCTGGTTAACGTCACCGGCATCGGTTATATCTTTATTGCCCCGATGATTGGTGCATTGGGTACCTTTGTTACCGGCAGTGATACCAACTCCAACGTGCTGTTTGGCAAACTACAGACCAGCGCCGCAACTCAGTTAGGTATTGATCCAATCCTGCTGGCAGCTGCCAACACCTCCGGAGCAACCGGTGGCAAAATGATCTCTCCTCAAAGTATTGCCATCGCCGTTTCAGCAACCCGAATGGATGGACAAAGCAGTGCCATCATGTCAGGGACCCTTAAGTACTGTGCGATTTATATTATTATTCTTGGCCTGAAAATTGGTGCTATGTACTATTTGTTTTATTCATAATACAAATCACATACAACACATTTAGGCAGTGATAGAATTCGTTCCCGATTGTTACCGGCCACCACACTGGCGGCCGGTATATCAGCCCCAAAATGATGCGCTAACGGAATACTCATTATGATAATCGCTGGAAAAGCGGCCGTCAGCCATATGCATCTCTATGTTTTCGGAGTGACTATTGTATGAAAGTAAATTTTTATGTTACCTGCATCGGTGACGCACTGAAGGCCAATATGGCTCGTGATAGCGTACTGCTGCTGGAACAGCTGGGATGTGAAGTGCTTTTTCCTGAACGTCAGGGATGCTGTGGCCAACCGGCGCTCAACAGCGGCTATGTCAATGATGCCAAACCGGCGATGAAATCTTTGATTTCCGCCTTTGAAGATAATGATTACCCGATAGTGTCTCCTGCCGGCTCTTGTACCTATGCCATTAAAAGCTATCCAACCCATCTGGCTGATGAACCTGAATGGGCTGCCAGAGCACAGGCGGTTGCCGATCGTATGCAGGATTTAACCAGCTTTATCGTCCACCAACTTGGCGTAGTCAATGTGGGTGCTCGCTTACCGGGAAAAGCGGTTTACCATCCATCGTGCAGTCTGTTTCGTAAGCTTGGTGTGAAAGATGAGCCTATTGCCCTGCTAAATAATGTTGAAGGTCTGGAGCTGTTGCCAATCGTTAACCAGGAAACCTGCTGTGGTTTCGGCGGTACTTTCTCCGTCAAGATGTCTGAAATTTCCGGTGAAATGGTGAAAGAAAAAGTTCAGCACATCATGGATGTGGAACCAGACTACCTGATTGGTGCAGACACCAGTTGCCTGATAAATATCAGTGGACGACTGACACGTGAAAAGCGTCCGGTAAAAGTGATGCATATCGCTGAAGTGTTAATGAGCCGCTAAGGGGATATCTCATGTCGATGAAAACCAGCAACATAGATTTTAAACCGCGCATCAAAGCAGAGATGGAAGACACCATCATGCGTAAAGCGGTAGCAATGGCCCAGGAACGTATCGGCGCCAACCGCCAGATTATGGTTAACGAATTGGGCCACTGGGAAGAGTGGCGCGATCGCGCAGAGCAAATTCGTAACCATGTGCTTGAAAACCTTGATGCCTATCTGTATCAGCTGTCAGAAAAAGTGACGGAAAACGGCGGCCATGTTTATTTCGCCAAGACCAAAGAAGAAGCCACCGACTATATTCGCGATATCGCCCGCCAGAAACAGGCAAAAAAGGTGGTGAAATCAAAATCCATGGTTACCGAAGAAATTGGTCTGAACCATGTATTGCAAGCTGAAGGTATTGAGGTAGTTGAAACTGACCTTGGTGAATATATTCTTCAGGTAGATAACGATCCGCCATCCCATATTGTGGTACCGGCAATCCATAAAGATCGCTATCAGATTCAAAAAGTTCTGCATGAAAAACTGGGATATGATGGCCCTGAAACACCAGAAGCCATGACGCTGTTTATCCGCGAACGCATTCGTAAAGACTTTCTGGAAGCCGATATTGGCATCAGCGGTTGTAACTTTGCGGTAGCAGAAACCGGTAGTATCTGTCTGGTCACCAATGAAGGCAACCTGCGTATGGCTACTACTCTGCCTAAAACGCATATTGCCGTGATGGGAATGGAGCGTATCGCCCCAACCTTTGAAGAAGTTGATGTACTGATTACACTGTTGTGTCGCAGCGCAGTAGGTACTCGCTTAACCAGCTATAACACCTGGTTAACCGGCCCTCGAGAAGCAGGACATGTTGATGGTCCGCAAGAGTTCCATTTAGTTATCGTTGATAATGGCCGCTCAAAAATTCTCGGCTCAGAATTTAAAGATGTTCTACGCTGCATTCGTTGCGGAGCCTGTCTGAATACCTGTCCGGCTTATCGCCAGATTGGTGGTCACGGCTATGGTTCTATCTATCCCGGCCCGATTGGCGCAGTGATCTCGCCTCTGTTGGGTGGCTATGAAGATTTCCACGACCTGCCTTATGCCTGCTCATTATGTAATGCCTGTAATCAGGTATGCCCGGTAAAAATCCCGCTGGCTCAACTGATCGTTAAACACCGCCGGGTTATGGCAGAAACTGGCCTGACACCAAAAGGTGAGCGTCGTTTCACTCGTTTGTTTAATTACGCTAACGCCCATCCTGCCCTGTGGAAAGTGGGTATGACTATGGGTGCCAAAATGGCTAACTGGATGATTAAAGACGGTAAAGTGTCGCTTAAAATTGACGTACTCAACGACTGGATGGATGCCCGTGACTTACCGGCGCCAGACGGCGAAGGGTTCCGCAGTTGGTTTAAGCGTCATCAGGCTGAGAGGAATAAGTAATCATGTTAATTAATCAACAAAACCGTACTGCATTTCTGGATGAGATTGCTCATCAGTTAGGACGTGAAGTGCGTAAAACGCCATCTGAAAGTAAGCCGCCGGTAAACAGCTATCCTCAAACCCGCCTGACAGATAAAACTCAGGATGAGCTTTGTCAGGAGTTTATGGAATTTGCCAGCACTCAGAAAGTAAAGTGTGTATTGAGTCGTCCTGAGGGGTTAATTGGCGATCTTATGTCCCTGTGCGACGAATACGGTGGTACGCCAGTCATTATCAGCGGCGATCAACGTTTGGCGGATTTAGGTATCACTACTGCATTAAAAGAGCAGTTTGACGCCTGGGAGTGGGACCCAGACAAAGGCGAAGAGAACATCCACATGGCGGAGAAAGCCAAAGTGGGTATTGCCTATGCTGAAGCGGGTCTGACTGAATCCGGTGGTGTGGTGCTATTTTCTGCACCAGAGCGAGGCCGTTCCGTTAGCCTGCTGCCAGAAACGTCCATCTTCGTACTACGTAAAAGCACTATACTGCCACGCGTAGCTCAAATGGCTCAACGCCTTCATCATATGGCGCAGGCGGGCGAACGGATGCCATCCTGTATCAATCTGATTGGCGGCCCAAGCTCCACAGCCGACATTGAGTTAATCAAAGTGTTTGGCGTTCACGGTCCGGTGCATGCTGCCTATGTGGTACTGGAAGACTGCTAACTGAATGATATGACTGTGGCAGGGAGGTCGTTTTCCCTGCCCTTTTCTTCCACTCATTATTTCTGCTCTGTCCGCTATACATCTACTGGTGGCTCAAACATACTTATCAATCAGGCCATTCATCAGGATATACAACGAAATGTCAGAAAAACAAACTCATCATGATTTGGTAGAGCGGCAGTTTGGTGAACAGGCTAATGCCTACCTGACCAGTACCGTACACGCTCAGGGCGCTGACTTACAGAAGTTAGCCCATATACTGCATTCACAATCACAGGCTAACGTTTTGGATATTGGCTGCGGAGCCGGACACGTTAGCTTTACCGCTGCCCCACTGGTTCACAGCATCATTGCCTATGACCTGAGTACAGACATGCTTGATGCGGTACTTAAGGGGGCGTCTGAGCGTCAAATATCCAATATTCAAACTGCCTGTGGTATCGCTGAATCACTGCCTTTTGAGTCGAATAGCTTTGATATTATTCTCAGCCGCTACTCCGCGCACCATTGGCAAAATGTGAGTATGGCGCTAAATGAAGTTTATCGGGTGTTAAAGCCTGGTGGTAAAGTGGTGTTTATGGACGTTGTCTCTCCGGGTAATCCGGTTTTAGATATCTACTTGCAAACGGTAGAAGCCCTGAGAGATCGCTCCCATGTCCGCGACTATAGCCTTGCTGAATGGAGCCGATTTATAAATGAATCGGGTCTGGCTCTCAGTGAAGTATCCACTGACCGTTTACAGTTAGAGTTCAGCAGTTGGACGCAACGTATGCGTACGCCACAACACTATATTGATGCCATCAGAGCTTTTCAGCAGGAAGCCTCACAGGAAGTAAAAAGCTATTTTGCCATTGGTGCTGATGGCACCTTCTCCACCGATATCGCTATGTTTATCGGTCATAAAAACTAACCTCACGGTTAAGTAACAATATTCAGACAATAAAAAAACCCGCGAATGATAAAGTCCGCGGGTTTTTATTTATTCAAGAATCAACTATCAGCAGTAACCATAGCCCATCAGACGTTGATAACGGCGGTCCTGTAAAGACTCCGTATCCAGCTCATCCAGCTCAGACAGATCTGACAGCAGTTTAGCCTTCAGCGATGCCGCCATCGCTTCCGGATTACGGTGCGCACCACCCAGAGGTTCAGGTACGACAGCATCAATCAAACCCAACTCTTTCAGGCGGGGGGCGATAATACCCATAGCTTCAGCCGCCAGAGGTGCTTTATCTGCGCTCTTCCACAGAATAGAGGCACAGCCTTCCGGTGAAATAACAGAATAGGTGCTGTATTGCAGCATATTCACTTTATCACCAACACCAATAGCCAGTGCACCACCGGAACCACCTTCACCGATAACGGTACAAATGACCGGCACTTTCAGGCGAGACATTTCACGTAAGTTACGGGCAATCGCTTCTGACTGGCCACGCTCTTCTGCACCAACACCCGGATAAGCTCCCGGTGTATCAATAAAGGTGATAATTGGCAGATTAAAACGCTCAGCCATTTCCATCAGGCGTAACGCTTTACGATAGCCCTCCGGTGCCGGCATGCCGAAGTTACGGCGAATTTTTTCTTTGGTTTCGCGGCCTTTTTGGTGACCAATAATCATCACCGGACGGCCATCCAGACGCGCCATGCCACCAACGATAGCTTTGTCGTCAGCATAAGCACGATCGCCAGCTAACTCATCAAAGTCAGTAAAAATATGCTGAATATAATCCAGGGTGTAAGGTCTGCGTGGATGACGGGCAAGCTGTGCAATCTGCCACGCTCCAAGCTCAGAGAAAATTTTATTCGTCAGTTCAAGGCTTTTCTCATGCAGACGCTTAACCTCTTCATCAAGGTTAATATCCAATTTTTCGTCTTGAAGACTGATTGCCTTCAGCGAATCGATTTTCGCTTCTAATTCAGCAATCGGCTGTTCAAAATCCAGAAAATTCAGACTCATAGCATTCCTATTTTAGTCAAATTCCAATTCTACCTGAGCATTACCCACAAGCGTTCTCAGGTCTATCAGCAAACGTTCGGTTGGCGTTACCCGCCATGCTGTACCAAATTTAAGCCGTGCCCGGGCATCTTCCCGCTGGTAATACAGATGTACTGGAATCGTCCCCGATCGATGGGGTTCCAACGATTCACGAAGACGGTTTAAAAGCTGGTCATCAATTTGCCTGTCCATCAACGAGATGGCAAGTCCGCGAGCATATTTTTCTCGCGCTTCACTGATGTCCATTAATTCGCGGACCATCATTTTAAGCCCGCCGCTAAAATCATCAAAGCTGACCTGTCCGGTCGCTATCAGGATTCGATCTTTTTCCAGCAAATGCTGGTACTTTTCAAGTGCCTCAGAGAATAGCATGACTTCAAGGCGACCGGAACGATCATCCAACGTACAAATACCAATTCTGTTACCACGCTTAGTGGTCATCACTCTGGCAGCTACGACTAAACCAACGGCAACAATGGTTTTACCACGTTCTGTCGGGTGCATATCTTTCAGACGAATGCCGCCAGTATAGCGTTCCAATTCTTTCAGATATTGCGTGATTGGGTGCCCGGTAAGATAGAGACCCAGCGTTTCACGCTCACCATCTAATATTACCTGCTCTGGCCATGGTGCCACATTAGCATAGGCTTTCTCAACATGCTCGGGTTCTTCTGCCAACACCCCAAACATATCGGCCTGCCCCAACGCTTCTGCTTTAGCATGCTGGTCCGCTGCCTTCATGGCTTCGGTCAAAGAGTGCATCAATGCCGCACGATGCGGCCCCAACCGGTCGAATGCCCCAGCCATTATCAGCTTTTCCAACACCCGCTTGTTTAAGCGCTTAGTGTCAGAGCGGGCGCACAGGTCAAACAACTCTTTAAAGTAACCGCCCTGATTCCGTGCTTCAATTATAGCTTCTATTGGACCTTCGCCAACGCCTTTAATTGCACCAATACCGTAAACAATTTCACCGTCATCATTCACGTGGAAATGGTACAGGCCGCTGTTGATATCCGGCGGTAGCACTTTTAGCCCCATACGCAGGCATTCATCTACCAGGCCTACTACTTTCTCAGTGTTATCCATATCGGCAGTCATTACCGCCGCCATAAACTCAGCCGGATAGTGTGCTTTCAACCACAGTGTCTGATAAGAAACTAATGCATAAGCCGCAGAGTGAGATTTGTTAAAACCATAACCGGCAAACTTCTCCACCAGGTCAAAGATTTTCATCGACAGTTCGCCGTCGATGCCCATCCTCTCTGCACCCTCTTTAAATACCGAGCGCTGCTTGGCCATCTCTTCCGGCTTTTTCTTACCCATTGCGCGGCGCAACATATCCGCGCCACCCAGAGTATAACCAGCCAGCACCTGTGCAATCTGCATAACCTGTTCCTGATACAGGATAATGCCATAGGTCGGTTCAAGTACCGGTTTCAGAGATTCATGTTGCCACTGAATATCAGGGTAGGAAATCGCTTCGCGCCCATGCTTACGGTCGATAAAGTTATCTACCATGCCGGATTGCAAAGGCCCCGGGCGGAACAGTGCTACCAGAGCGATCATATCTTCGAAGCAGTCGGGCTTCAGACGTTTGATCAGATCTTTCATACCGCGGGATTCAAGTTGGAATACCGCGGTAGTTTCTGATCGTTGCAGCATGTCGAAACTTTTTTGGTCGGCCAGTGGAATAGCACTGATATCGATAGGTTCCTGACCGGCTTTCGCCCGACGAGCATTGATCATGCCCAACGCCCAGTCAATAATGGTCAGTGTACGCAGCCCCAGGAAGTCAAACTTCACCAGACCCGCATATTCCACATCGTTTTTATCAAACTGGGTAACCGGGAATTGCCCTTCCGCATCACAGTATAGCGGGGCGAAATCGGTGATTTTGGTTGGAGAAATAACCACACCACCGGCATGTTTACCGGCGTTACGCGTTACCCCTTCCAGCTGGCGCGCCATATCGATTAGCGCCTTAACCTCTTCATCCGCTTCATACAGTTCTGGCAACTGAGGTTCCGCCGCAAACGCTTTTTCCAGCGTCATGCCCGGGTCCATCGGAATCAGTTTTGATATGCGATCGACAAAACCATAAGGATGCCCCAGTACCCGGCCTACATCGCGAATAACCGCTTTTGCCGCCATGGTACCGAAGGTAATAATTTGTGATACCGCATCGCGACCGTACATTTCAGAAACGTGGTCAATAACCCGGTCGCGCTTCTCCATACAGAAGTCAACGTCGAAGTCAGGCATCGAAACCCGTTCCGGGTTAAGGAAACGTTCAAACAGCAGGTCAAATTCCAATGGATCCAGATCGGTAATACCCAGCGCATAAGCCACCAAAGACCCCGCACCAGAGCCACGACCAGGCCCAACGGGTACGTCGTTATCTTTGGACCACTGGATAAACTCCATCACTATCAGGAAGTAACCGGGAAATCCCATCTGGTTAATAACCTGCAGTTCAATATCCAAACGCTCATCGTATTCAGGACGTCGTTCTGCTCTGAGAGCAGGATCGGGATATAAAAACTCCAGGCGTTTTTCCAGCCCCTCTTTGGAACGGGCAACCAGAAAATCTTCGGTGGTCATCTCACCGGTTGGAAATTGCGGCAGGAAATATTCGCCTAAACGAATGGTCACGTTACAGCGTTTAGCAATCTCAACGCTATTTATCAACGCTTCAGGTAGGTCGGAGAAGAGTTCACACATCTCCTCTTCACTGCGCAGATATTGCTGAGCACTGTATTTTTTCGGGCGCTTAGGGTCATCCAGCGTAAAACCATCATGAATCGCTACCCGGATTTCATGAGCATCGAAATCAGAGACATCGATAAATTTAACATCGTTTGTAGCAACAACCGGAATTCCTTCCCGGGTAGCCAGTTCGACAGCAGCATGAAGATAAACCTCTTCTTCATCTCTTCCGGTTCGAACCAATTCCAGATAGTAGTTGTCCGGGAAGTGGGTACGATAAAACTGTAAGCACTCATCAACTAAATGCTGATTGCCACGCAGCAACGATTGTCCGACATCACCAAAGCGCGCACCGGAAAGCAAGATCAGGCCATATTTATATTCTATCAACCAGTCGCGATCGATAACCGGGCCACCCTGAACATAACCACGTTGATACGCTTTGGATATCAGCATAGTCAGGTTCTGATAGCCTTCATTGTTAGCTGCCAGAACGGTAATTTCCGTTAGCTCATCACCAAAGGTTTCACTTTGAACCCGGAAATCTGCACCGATAATAGGTTTAATACCAGCGCCGTGCGCAGAACCATAAAACTTAACCAGTCCGCACAGGTTAGTAAAATCGGTAATCGCCATCGCTGGCATACCCAGAGCCGCCACCTTTTTCACTAACGGGCCCACTTTGGCTAATCCATCAATCATGGAGAAGTCACTGTGAATACGCAGATGAATAAAACGAGGTTCAGCCATATCAGATACCAGCTATCAGATTACAAACATTGTCAGGATACATCAGAAAAATCATAGCAGACTTATTCCAGCCCTAAAGCACGTCTGACCGGAGCAAAGCTGCGACGATATTCTTCTGTCGCACCATGTTCCGCTAACTTCTCCAAATGCAGGGCGGTAGGATACCCTTTATGTTGAGCAAATCCATACTGTGGAAAACGCAGATCTAACTCCGTCATTTCACGATCGCGTGTCACTTTAGCCAGTATAGATGCAGCACTTATTTCGGCTACCCGGCTATCCCCTTTAACCACCGCCAGTGAAGACATAGGTAATTTAGGGCAACGGTTACCGTCAATCAGTACAAAGTCGGGCTGAATATGCAGGCCGGCTACTGCACGTTGCATAGCCAGCATAGTAGCATGCAAAATATTTAACCGATCGATTTCTTCTGGTTCTGCGCGTCCCAGACTCCAGCTTAACGCTTTATCTTTAATTTCGTCGAACAGAGAAAGTCGCTTCTTTTCGCTCAGCTTTTTAGAATCCGCTAAACCAACAATGGGATTAGCCGGATCGAGAATGACAGCGGCAGTAACAACTGCTCCCACTAACGGCCCGCGTCCAACTTCATCAACGCCGGCAATTCGGTTTGCCGCAGGATAAACAAAGGGATCAACGATGATAGTTTTTGCCATCAGGATTAGTGCTCCTTGCCGTCTGTCTGAGTTGGGAGATAACCCGCCAACTCTAAAACAGCCTGCGCTGCCTGACTGTCCGCATCACAACGAATACTCTGATGCAACTCAGTAAAAGTCTGCTTCAGAGCTCGGGTATGGTCATTGTCATTATTCAGCAAAGGGGTCAGTGATGTAGCCAGCTTCTCAGGCGTACAATCATCTTGCAGCAATTCCGTTACCAATTCCCTACCCGCCAGTAGATTCGGCAGTGATACATAAGGTGTTTTGATCAGCCGTTTGGCCAACCAGAAAGTAAACGGTTTCATACGGTAACCAACCACCATTGGGCACTTGGCTAACATGCACTCCAGCGCAGCAGTGCCGGAAGCCAGTAAAGCTGCATCACTGGCTATCATAGAGCTACGCGCCTGACCATCCAGTAATCTCACCTTCAGCTCGGGAGCGACTTCTGATTTAATTCGTTCAAACTGCTCGCGACGTTTGGCATTAACCAATGGCACCAACACTTCTAATTCCGGGTAGGTCTCTCTCAGCAACATGGCCGTTTTCAGAAAATCAGCGCTGAGCATTTCCACTTCAGCATTACGACTGCCCGGTAATAAAGCCAGGCAATGAACGTTATCCGCAATGCCTAGCTGCTCTCTGGCTGCATGGCGATCGGGAACCAATGGCATCGCATCCGCCATGGTATGACCAATAAAACGGCAGGGAACCTGATAACGATCGTAGAAAGCTTTTTCAAACGGCAAAAATGCCAATACCAGATTGGTTGAACGACCGATTTTAAACACCCTGTTCTGGCGCCATGCCCATACAGAGGGGCTAACGTAGTGAATCGTTTTAATGCCACGCTGCTTTAAACGCCCCTCAAGGGTAATATTAAAATCAGGTGCATCAATGCCTACAAATACATCAGGCTTCAACTCACTAAAACGCTGGGTCAGTTCTTTGCGGATTTTCAATAATCGGGGAAGACGTTCCAGAACCTCAACCACTCCCATTACTGCCAGCTCTTCCATTTCAAACCAGGCTTCACAGCCTTCGGCTTGCATTAATGGGCCAGCAACGCCTACAAAACGTGCATCAGGGTATTGGTCTTTTAAAGCACGAATCAGACCTGCACCAAGAATATCGCCGGAGGTTTCCCCGGCGACTAATCCAATGGTAAGAGGACGCGACTGCATAGTTTAACGAATGATGCCGCGAGTAGAGCGGCTAAAGAAATCAACAAACAGCTGAACGGCAGGCTGTTGTTTTGCCAGCTCTTCAATTTCTGGTTTCACTTCATCCAGCGTTTTACCGCTGCGATAAAGCAACTTATATGCATTACGAATGGCATGCAGCGCATCTTTCTCAAAACCACGACGCTTCAAACCTTCAATATTGACGCCAAACGGCGTGGCATGGTTACCCTGAGCAATAACGTAAGGAGGAACATCCTGAGCAACGCCTGAGCAACCGCCAACCATAACGTGAGCACCAATAACACAGAACTGATGAATAGCCGTCATGCCGCCAATAATAGCGAAGTCATCAATCTCAACGTGTCCTGCCAACGTCGCGTTATTCGCCAGAATACAGCGATTACCGATACGGCAATCATGAGCAACATGCGCATTGATCATTAAAAGGTTATCGCTACCGATCTTAGTTAAACCACCGCCTTGTACGGTACCCCGATGGATAGTCACGCTTTCACGGATACGGTTGCGATCGCCAATCTCTACGCGGGTTGGTTCACCTGCATATTTCAGATCCTGATTCACTTCACCAACGGAAGCGAACTGATAAATCTGGTTATCTGCACCAATTTTTGTGACGCCGTTAACCACAACATGAGATTTGAGTACGGTACCCGGTCCAATTTCGACCTGAGAACCAACCCAGCAAAACGGGCCAATATGAACATTAGCTCCGATGACCGCACCCTCTTCAACGATTGAAGTTGGGTGAATAAAGGCGGTGTTATCAATCACAGTATTAAGACTCCCGACGACGAGCGCACATCATGTCAGCTTCACAAGCGATTTCGCCATCAACTTTAGCGACACCACGGAAGCGAGCTACACCACGGCGCTCTTTAATAAACTCAACCTCAAGGACCAATTGATCCCCAGGTAAGACAGGACGCTTAAAGCGAGCATTATCAACAGCTGCAAAATAGTAAAGCTCACCTGGTTCTAAACGACCAAGGCTCTTAAACGCTAAAATGCCGGTTGCCTGGGCCATTGCTTCCAGAATCAGTACGCCAGGGAAAATCGGCTTACCGGGAAAATGTCCCTGGAAGAAAGGCTCATTTACAGAGACGTTTTTGATCGCTCTTAAAAATTTACCTTTATCAAAATCTAATACCCGGTCCACGAGCAAAAATGGATAACGATGAGGTAGTAAGCTCAGTATCTCTTCAATATCCAGAGTACGATTGTCAGTAGTCAAAATGCTCATCCTGTCTTCAAAACTAAACTGATTGTATCAACAACGCGGCCTGCTTTTAGTCTTGAGGACTATAAAACAGGCCGCGAATAAAATTATAAAAATCAATGGAATAACGACTGTTTTCTTAAACTTATATCAGCTATTTACCATCAACTTTCCGTTCAACGGCTTTCAGGCGTTTGCTCATTTCGTTAATATTTAACACCAGAGCTGCTGTCTTACGCCACTCTTTATTACTCTGAAGTGGAATACCAGAAGAATAAATTCCCGGTTCAGTGATGGGGCGCATCACCATTCCCATTCCGGTAACAACGGCTTTATCACAGATTTCCATATGACCATTAATAACGCTGGCACCACCAATCTGGCAGTATTTGCCAATCGTCAGACTGCCCGCCATAATCACGCCACCGGCAACTGCAGTATTGTCGCCAATTATCACGTTATGCGCAATCTGACATTGGTTATCAATGATCACACCATTGCCAATAATCGTATCATCCAGCGCACCACGATCGATAGTTGTGCAGGCACCGATTTCAACGTTATCACCAATTCTGACCGTTCCTAACTGAGGGATCTTAATCCAGTTTCCACGCTCATTAGCATAGCCAAAACCATCTGCGCCAATAACGGTACCGGATTGAACTAAACCACCTGAACCAATCACCACTTCATGATAAATAGTGACATTAGCCCACAAGCGAGTACCTGCGCCTATACGTGCGTTTTTACCGACAAAACACCCGGCACCAATCACGACGTTATCACCCAGCACGACACCGCTTTCAATAACAGCATTCGCACCAATGGAAACATTCTGCCCCAATGTGGCACTTTCAGCAATCACTGCGGTTGGCGCAATATCCTGGGCAGGAGAAGGTGTGGTATCCAGTAACTGAGCCATACGTGCGTAGCTGAGGTAAGGATTCTTCACAACTAACGCAGTCAAATGTGAACAGAAAGGAAGATTTTCTTCGCTCAGCACCACGGCACTGGCCTCACAGGTCAAAAGCTGTTCCTGATAACGGCTATTAGACAGAAAAGTGATCTGTCCTTTTTTGGCAGATGTCATTGATGCAACACCGGTGATGACGATATCGCCATCACCGTGTATTTCTGCCCCCAAATGTTCTGCTAAATCAGCTAAACGAATGGAGTGCATAACTTATTTTACCTGCGCTAAAACTTTTTCAGTGATGTCGCTATCAGAGTTTACATAGAATGCAGCATCTGCTTTAACAACAACTGAATAACCATCTTTTTCAGCAACAGTTTTCACTGCGTCCTGAACTTTAGCAACTAACTTGTTCATTTCTTCAGCTTCACGACGACGGCTGTCCTGAGTAAAGGCTGCAGCTTTTTGCTGGAATGCCTTAATATCATTTTCCAGCTTAGTACGATCGGCTGCTTTCATTGAACCACCGCTAGTTTGCAGTTTTTTCACTTTATCCTGAGCAGCTTTCTCTTCAGATTGCAGAGCCGTAGCACGAGATTTGAACTCGCTTTCCAGCTTTTTAGCTACTGCTTCACGCTCTGGCATCTTTTGTAAAATGCTCATCACATCAACAACAGCAACTTTATCGGCCGCCTGAACGCCCGCTGAAGCAACCATAGCTAAACCTAAACCTGCAGCACATAACCACTTTTTCAATTTGAACTCCTTACTATAATTGCTATCGAGTTGAACTCGCTGTTTGTTACTACCTAACTCAGAACGATTACCAGGTGGTACCAATGTTGAACTGGAACTGTTCTGACCTATCTCCCTCATACTTCTCCAGTGGGTTAGCATAGGAGAACACTAATGGGCCCAGTGGAGACATCCACTGTAACGCCACACCTGCAGAAGTACGGATATTGCCTGCTTCGCTGTAGTCCGGAATGCCCGCAGCTCTTGTTGCATCGGTATTTTTCCAGTTGGTATCCCAAACTGTACCGGCATCAAAGAACACTGAGGTCCGCAGAGAGTTAGCATATTTATCGTCAACAAACGGCGTTGGGAAAATAAACTCTGCGCTGGCAACGCCCATTGCGTTACCACCAACTGCATCGCTGTCACGTTCTAAATAGCAGTTTGCACTGGTATTTGGTGTTGAACAGCCGCGAATATAAACCGCTTTAGGACCGATGTTATTAGAACGAAAACCACGAACAGTACTTGAACCACCTGCATAGAAGTTGTCGTAGAATGGCATTTCTTTACCACCCAGACCATCGCCGTAACCAGCACGTAAACGTCCCAACAGAACCCATTTATCATTACTATCAATCGGATAGTAAGTAGCACTGTCAAAGGTGACTTTATAGTACTCGTTGTCTGAACCCGGAATAGTCACTTTACCATTCACGCCAGCACGACTACCGGACGTTGGGAAATAACCACGGTTCAGGCTGTTATAGCTCCAACCTGCAGTAAAGAAGAAATCATTCGCTTTGTAATCAGCATCGCTGTTCAGGCTTGGTGTTTCACCAACTGACTCCAGATAACGCCACATACCAATCTGCGGTTGCATATCCGTCAGATCGTTATGTACATAATCCAGACCGAAGCGTAATGAGTTATTCTCATTAATTGGGAAGCCTAGCGTAGTGCCAAGACCATAGCTGCTCTTGCTATAATCAGACAGGTCAGCATCATCCGCGTTAAATTTATCGTAGAAAATCCGTCCGCCTAAGCTTACACCATCTACGGTAAAGTAAGGTTCGGTGACTGACAGCTCAACATAGGTACGGTAATCGTTTTTAGTACCGTTGATACCAACGCTCTTACCCGTTCCCATCCAGTTGTCTTGCTGTAAACCAACCTGGAAGCTCACGCCACTTTCCGTACCGTATCCCACACCGAAGTTGAAGGTACCGGTGTTACGCTCTTTCACTTTGTACACCACATCAACTTGATCTGGCATCCCCGGAACACGCTCGGTTTCTACATCAACCGTTTCAAAATAACCTAAACGGTTTAAACGCTCTTTACCTTGCTCAACCTGATCGTTACCTAACCATGCACCTTCCATCTGACGCATTTCACGGCGCAGTACGGAATCTTTACTGACATCGTTACCTTCAAAGCGGATACGACGCACGTAGAAACGGTTACCCGCATCAACGCTGATATGTAACTTAACGGTTTGAGCGTTGTCATCAATTTCAGGCTGGGTAGCTACCCGTGGATAAGCATAGCCATAACGGCCCAACATTTTCTTAATGCTGTCTTCAACCTGAGTCACTTTACTGCCGTTGTACAATTCGCCTGGATTCACTTTCGCCAGTTCTTCAACTTCTGCACCACGACCAGCCAGATTGCCTTTCACTTCAACACCGGAAAGTTTGTACTGCTTACCTTCGGTCACATTGATAGTGATATAAATGCTCTTCTTATCCGGTGTCAGACTCACGTTGGTGGAATCAATATTGAAACGGGCGTAGCCGCGATCCAAATAGAAACTACGTAACGCTTCAAGGTCACCTGATAATTTTTGTTTCTGATAATTGCGATCGCCAATAAAGTTCCACCAAGGAACCTCATCGCGCAATTGGAAGCGGCTAACCAGCTCTTCTGTAGAGAAAGCGTTGTTACCAACAATATTGATTTGCTGAATAGTGGCTGATGCACCTTCAGTAAAGACTAATTTTAAATCTACGCGGTTACGCGGTAATGGAGTGACAACGGCTTTTACTGAAGCGCTGTATTTACCTACGCTATAGTAAAAATCCTCCAGCCCTTTCTCCATGGAACTCAGAGTGGTTCTGTCCAGCGCTTCACCAACCCGAACACCGGAAGACTCCATGTTCTGTTTAAGCATGTCGTCTTTCACCGATTTATTACCGGAGAAAGTGATGCTTGCAATGGTTGGACGCTCTTTCACCTGAACAATCAAGGTACTGCCATCACGCAGTACTCGCACATCCTCGAAGTTCCCGGAAGCGAATAAGGCTCGGATAGTGTTCCCGATGTCATTATCGTCGATAGTGTCACCAACACGGACAGGCATATTTAACAATGCAGCCCCTGTGGCAACGCGCTGTAATCCTTCGAAACGAATGTCTTTTACGACAAACCCATCGGCACCGTATGCGGTGGCGCTGCCAAACAGCAGCGACGCTAGAAGCAACTTTTTCATCGCCATCGTTATAATCTGTTAACCCTAACCAAATTCTCTAGCCGTAAAAGCGTGAGAAGTCATTGAAAAGTGCAAGTCCCATCAACAGTACCAATAAGATTGCCCCAACACGATAACTGTAGTCCTGAACTCTTTCAGATACCGGTTTACCTGTTATCTTTTCTATAGCTAAAAACACAAGATGCCCCCCGTCTAACACGGGCAGAGGGAATAGATTGATTATGCCTAAGTTAACGCTGATAAGCGCTAAAAACATTAGATAATAAACCAAACCATATCCTGCTGAGATTCCAGCACCCTGGGCTATCGATATCGGACCGCTCAGATTTTTTAACTGCACGTCACCCGTTATCAATTTACCCAGCATTTTGACTGTTAATTTAGTCAATTGCCATGTTTTATCACTTGCCTGATAAATAGCAGTAAACACACTGTACTGACGAGTAATTTTATACTCATCCGGCAGTGGTATCACCTTCGGCGATATCCCGGCGAAGCCTTTAGTGGCTCCATCCTCGGATGTCTTTGCTTCCGGCGTCAGAACTAAAGAGTGGCTCGCGCCATTTCTTTCTATTACTAACTCTATAGGAACATTTGGGCTTTGGCTGACCAGCTTGACAAACTCAGCCCACTGTCCGAAATCTTTACCGTTGATCTTAACCAGTCTGTCACCAGCCTGTAAACCTGCCTTTTCTGAGGCGGAACCAGGTTGAACCACATCCAGTACTGGTTCTATTTGAGGAAGTTTAGGTACAAAACCCAAGCTTCTTATCGGATCCTGCTTCTCTGGATCAAACTTCCAACCGGTAAGATTCACGGTTTTGGTTTGGTCCAGTGTAGTACCAAATGGTGCAACGGTAAGCTCCATTTGGCTTTCGCCGATTTGACCTACTAACGCCAGACGAACTGAATCCCAATCAGGCGTTTCGATACCATTAACGGCTTTTAGTTCCATTCCTGCAGAAATATTTGCTTGTGCAGCAATAGATTGGGGTTCAACTTCGCCAATTACCGGACGTAAACTTGGCACCCCAATAATAAACACCAGCCAGTAGGCAAACACAGCAAACAAAAAGTTGGCTATTGGACCGGCAGCAATGATCGCTGCGCGTTGGCATACGGTCTTATTATTAAATGCCTGACTGCGGTATTGAGGTTCAACCTCTTCTGCCCGCTCGTCCAGCATTTTTACATAACCACCAAGTGGAATCATCGCGACAACGTATTCGGTGCCCCGCTTGTCAGTACGTCGCCATATCGCTTTACCAAAACCGATAGAGAAACGAATAACCTTTACTCCACAGCGGCGTGCGACCCAAAAGTGGCCAAACTCATGTACTGTCACCAAAATACCCAGCGCGACAATAAACGCAGCTACGGTTCCAACAATATTCATAGGCGATTGCTATTCCGTCTAACCTTTAAAAACCAGGAAAATCAAACAGGCAAAAACCGGGATTGCCGCAGTCAGGCTATCAATCCGGTCAAGAACACCACCATGACCTGGAATTAAATTGCCGCTGTCTTTAATACCGGCTTCGCGCTTAAACATACTTTCGGTTAAGTCGCCCAGGACAGAGGCCAAGACCGCCAGCACTGAACTGATTAATAACGTATTTAAAGAGATATGCAATGGTGCATACAGACTAAACAGCCATGCCAGCAGTGCAGATGATATTAACCCACCCACTAATCCTTCCAGCGTTTTACCCGGAGAGACTTTGGGTGCCAGTTTATGTTTGCCGAACAGACGCCCAAATGCATAGGCTCCGGAGTCAGCTCCCCAGACCAGGAACATAACGTACAGTAACCACCAGGCTCCAGTATAGCTATTTTCTTCAAAACCATACTGACGTAATGTCAGCATTCCCCAAAAAAATGGCACTATCGTCAGAACACCAAAAATCAGACGCAGAAAACGGGAATGTTTCCAGAACTGTGCAGAAGCCGGATAAAACAGCACCATCAGCAGTGCCAGAACCCACCAGCCCAACGAAGCCAATAGAAAACCTTCAACTGCCGGATGCAACAGCATGGGCAATGGGGAAATGTAGGTTGGCCAATATAGCGCAAACAGACCAATACCACAGATAACCGCCAGTGTAACGCGTTGCACTGGTGTTCCCATACCAGCTAACTGTCCCCACTCCCATGCAGCCAACATGCAAATCGCAATAGTCATAATGGCGAAAGGCAAAGGCGGCAACATAAACAATGCTGCAATAACAAGAGGAATAAGAATCAACGCGGTAATGATGCGTGACTTTAACACGAGAACCTCCTACAGTTCCTAAATACTCGCGGGTTCAGTCCCACCAAAACGGCGTTCGCGTTGTGCAAATGCATTGAGCGCACCTTCAAATACAAGTTCATCAAAATCAGGCCACAGCACTTCCGTAAAATAGAGCTCTGCGTAAGCTATCTGCCACAGCAAAAAATTACTTATCCGATGTTCTCCACCGGTCCTGATCACTAAATCTACCGGGGCCAAATCACACAAATTGATGTGCTGGCTCACCATCTGTTCGCTGATATCATCAGGTTCGATATCACCGTTTTTTACCTGTTGTGCGATTTGCTGAACCGCCTGAATAATATCCCAGCGCCCACCATAATTGGCGGCAATATTTAATGTCAGCCCAGTATTGGCTTCAGTTATCGCCTCAGAGCGCTGAATACGCCCTTGTAAGCGTTCACTAAAACGTCCGGTATCACCGATAATTTTTAAACGAACATTATGTTTATGTAAGCTCTTTACCTCTTTGTCCAGAGCTCGAATAAAAAGCTCCATTAAGGCAGTCACTTCTTGAGGTGGGCGATTCCAGTTCTCGCTACTGAATGCATAAAGCGTTAGTGCTTCAATACCGTTATTAACGGCGAAACTCACAGCTCTGCGTACAGCTTTTGCACCTTCCTGGTGACCAAAGATTCTCATTTTACCTAACTGCTTAGCCCAACGCCCGTTGCCATCCATAATAATAGCAACATGACGGGGTACAGAGGCTTTAGGGTTATTCACTTGCTGTTTAGCGGGCGACATAACTTGTTAGAATTCCTCAGCTAAAAATAGAACAACCGTAAGAGACTGTTGTTTTTCTTGCGCAAAAAAGCCGTGAACTCTTCACGGCCCGAAAAAACAGCTCGTTAACGCGCTTTTCTACCGCCCAAATCCATGGATCGGATAGCTTAAACCGCATGATGAAACAAACTATACCATTTAGCCCCAATTGGAACAAATCAACCATTGTTAATGATTCCATGATGCAATAATTTGGTCTGCCTGCACTCTGGCCCATGAATCTATAGCTAAAACCTCATCAATACTGTGAGGTTCCGCATGAACCAGTGACGCCATCACTCGGTTATTAATAGCGGCAATATCAGTAAACCCAATTTTACCCTGTAAAAATGCACCAACGCTACACTCATTGGCAGCATTTAACGTTGTTGTTGCTGCCTGACCTGCATGACTGGCCTCAATGGCTAATTTCAGGCAAGGATAGCGGTCAAAATCAGGCTGCTCAAACGTCAGTGCGCCGATACTGCAAAAATCCAGATGATTAACGCCGGATGCCACCCGATTTGGATAAGCCATAGCGTGAGCAATTGGCGTACGCATATCCGGTGTTCCCAATTGCGCAATCACGCTGCCATCATGATAACGCACCATTGAGTGGATAACCGATTGAGGATGAATTAACACTTCCATCTGCTCTGGCGCAGCATTAAACAACCAACGAGCCTCAATGTATTCCAGCCCCTTATTCATCATAGTTGCTGAATCGACAGAAATCTTGCGTCCCATTGACCAATTAGGATGTGCACACGCCTGATCCGGCGTCATGTGCCTCAATTGTTCCACTGCTGTCGTTCTGAAAGGCCCACCTGACCCGGTTAATACAATACGGGTAATGCCCTGCTCTTCTAATGAAGCACAACCAAGATCTTGTTGAACCGCTTCAGGCATGCTCTGAAAAATAGCATTATGCTCACTGTCAATTGGCAAGAGTTGTGCCCCAGACTGGGCAACGGCATCCATAAACAGACGACCGCAAGTAACCAGCGACTCTTTATTGGCCAATAATACCTGTTTGCCTGCTCTTATCGCGGCCAAAGTCGGTAACAGACCGACAGCCCCCACGATGGCGGCCATCACTTGATCAACTTCAGCATCTTCAGCCAATTCGCAAGCGGCCTGAATACCACTGACCACTTCTGTTTTCATCCCTTCAGATTTAAGGATGGTACGTAACTGTTGTGCTGAGCTTTCATCGGCCATCGAAGCAAAGCGGGGGGTAAACTCCCGACACTGCTGCGCCATTTTTTCAACATTGCTACCGGCAACTAATGCAAACACACTGAATAAATGTGGATTTTCCCGGACTACCGACAATGTACTGTGACCAATAGACCCCGTCGATCCAAGAATAGTTATCTTTTTCATTAGGCTAATTCATTATCACTGACAAATACGCTGGTATTTCGGCAGAAACGCGCCTGTCGAAATTGAATGCTGCACATATTACTCTTTTCATAGTGAAGAGATCACTAATTAACTTAGTCGGCTGAACCGCGTTATCTCTCGTTTTGTAAAAAAAAAGCCCGGTGCTGGTAACAGCCACCGGGCCATAATTCAAAACAGAATCAGAACGCCATTAACTCTGCTTCTTTCTCAGTTAATGCTTCATCCACTTTCTTGATATAAATATCAGTCAGTTTTTGAATCTCATCCTGTGTTTTACGCTCATCATCTTCGCTGATCTCTTTATCTTTCAGCAGCGCTTTAACTTTATCGTTAGCATCACGACGAACGTTACGGATAGAAACACGACCTTGTTCTGCTTCGTTACGCACAACTTTAGTCAAATCCTTACGACGTTCTTCAGTTAACGGAGGAAGTGGAACACGAATAACTGTGCCCGCAGAAGATGGATTTAAGCCTAAATCAGCCGACATAATCGCTTTTTCAACCGCCGGACCTAAGCTACGGTCAAACACGGTAATAGCTAAAGTACGGGAATCTTCAACCACTACGTTGGCTAACTGACGCAAAGGGGTTGCTGAACCATAGTAATCAACCTGAACACCATCAAGAATGCTTGGATGAGCACGGCCAGTACGAACTTTGCTGATATGTGTTTTAAACATTTCCAGGCACTTTTCCATGCGTACCTGAGCATCTTGTCTAATATCGTTAATCACGTTGCTAACCTTTTAATGCTAGTAATATGGTGGGCCACGCCTTATGCATAGCCCGCGAATAAGAAATTTGCTACTTTGCTTCAACACTCATCTTCAGCCTGAAGAGAAGCATACTATAAGCTTTTATTTCACCGCCGCGCTGAATTATTCAGTCGGTTTGGTAATTAACGTCCCTTCAGCTTCGCCCATTACTACACGGCGTAAGGCGCCAGGCTTATTCATATTAAATACGCGAATCGGTAAGTTATGATCGCGAGCCAGTGTAAATGCCGCCAGATCCATCACTTTCAGTTCACGTTCTAATACATCCTGATAGCTCAGGGTTTCATACAAAGTCGCTTCCGGGTTTTTCACTGGATCGTCAGAGAACACGCCGTCAACTTTAGTCGCTTTCAGTACTACGTCTGCTTCGATTTCAATGCCGCGTAAACAGGCAGCAGAATCGGTAGTAAAGAATGGATTACCGGTACCCGCAGAGAAAATAACTACTCGACCATGACGCAGCAGGCTGATAGCTTCTGCCCAGCTGTAATCATCACAGACGCCGTTAAGAGGGATAGCAGACATCAGACGAGCGTTCACATAGGCACGATGTAGCGCATCACGCATAGCCAGTCCGTTCATTACGGTAGCTAACATTCCCATGTGGTCGCCCACTACACGGTTCATACCGGCTTTTGCCAGGCCTGCGCCGCGAAATAGATTGCCGCCACCAATAACTACACCAACCTGAATGCCTAACTCGACCAGCTCTTTAATCTCTTGTGCCATGCGGTCTAACACACTGGCATCAATGCCAAAACCTTCAGAGCCCTGTAAGGCTTCGCCACTTAATTTAAGTAGGATTCTTTGATATACGGGTTTCGCGTTAGTAGCCATAGTCTTGTTTCCTGGTTGGCTGTTTATAATGGTCTGTTTATTCTAAAAAAACGGACCGATATGGTGATCGATCCGCCTTTATGCATCAAGCTAAGTTTACTTAGTCATCGCAGCAACTTCTGCTGCAAAGTCTACTTCTACTTTCTCAATACCTTCACCCACTTCGAAGCGGATAAATTGTACAACGCCAGCTTTCTTCTCTTTCAGCAGATCGCCAACGGTTTTGCTTGGGTCCATAACGAAAGCCTGACCAGTCAGAGAGATCTCACCGGTGAACTTACGCATACGGCCTTCAACCATTTTCTCAGCGATTTCGCGAGGTTTGCCAGATTGCATAGCGATGTCGATCTGGATTTCGTGCTCACGAGTAACTACTTCAGCAGGTACGTCGTCTGGAGAAACGAATTCAGGCTTGCTTGCAGCAATGTGCATAGCAACATGCTTAACCAGCTCATCATCAGTAGTACCGGTTGCAGAAACCAGAACACCGATACGCGCGCCGTGCATGTAAGCGCCCAGTCTGTCGCCTTTAACTACTTCAACGCGACGAATATTGATGTTCTCACCAATTTTCGCTACCAGCGCAGTACGCTGCTCTTCAAATTTTGCTTTTAATACTTCAACATCACTGATGTTTTCAGCCAGTGCTGCATCAACAGCTGCGTTAGCAAAAGCCAGGAAACCGGCATCTTTAGCTACGAAGTCAGTTTCACAGTTAACTTCCATGATGACGCCAACTTTGGCATCAGCAGCGATTTTAGTCAGGATAACGCCTTCAGCAGCTACACGACCAGCTTTCTTAGCCGCTTTTGCCTGACCTGATTTACGCATGTTGTCGATAGCCAGCTCGATATCGCCATTTGCTTCAACCAGCGCTTTCTTACATTCCATCATACCAGCACCGGTACGATCGCGAAGTTCTTTTACTAGAGCTGCAGTAATTTCAGCCATTCTCTTTATCCTCGGTTATTCTTTGTCGGATGTTCTGTTGCATAAATAAGCAAAAAGGGAGCCTGCAAAGGCCCCCTAACCAACATATCTAATACCTGGTTAATAAGGGCTCTCTAATGGAGCACGCCTTATTACTCTGCTTCGATGAAGCTTTCTTCTACAGCCTGAACGCCCTGGTCTGAACGACCTTCACGTACGGTTGCAGCAACAGCGCCAAGGTACAGTTGTACTGCACGGATAGCATCATCGTTACCAGGGATAACGAAGTTAACACCGTCCGGATCAGAGTTAGTATCAACAACAGCAAATACAGGGATACCCAGGTTGTTTGCTTCTTTGATAGCAATGTGTTCGTGATCGGCATCGATAACGAAAATTGCATCAGGCAGGCCGCCCATGTCTTTGATACCACCCAGGCTGTTCTCAAGCTTTTCCATTTCACGAGTACGCATCAGCGCTTCTTTCTTGGTCAGCTTATCGAAAGTACCATCTTGTGCCTGGACTTCTAATTCTTTCAAACGTTTGATTGACTGACGAACGGTTTTCCAGTTAGTCAGCATGCCACCTAACCAACGGTGGTTAACGTAGAATTGGTTGCAGCTCTTTGCAGCTTCTTTTACTGGCTCGGATGCAGCGCGTTTAGTACCAACAAACAGGATTTTGCCTTTGTGAGACGCGATCTTGCCTAACTCAGCCAGAGCTTCGTTAAACATTGGTACAGTTTTTTCAAGGTTGATGATATGAACTTTGTTACGAGCACCGAAGATGAAAGGTTTCATTTTCGGGTTCCAGTAACGTGTCTGGTGACCAAAGTGTACACCAGCCTTGAGCATATCGCGCATTGATACAGTTGCCATTATTACCTCTATGAGTAAAGTTTGGGGTTATGCCTCCACGTATCCCATAACGCCGACCCCTGAACAATAATATTCCGGAGCACCCCGCCGTATGTGTCGATACGTGTGTGTTATAACGTTGATTAATGTTAGTGGAGATCTCATTGCCTAAGAACACAACAGAGTGATGTTAATAGTGCGGATTTCCGGCGCGCTTTATACCATAAAAGTGGCAATAAATGCCACTACTTACTATGAGTAATAGCGAAAAAACTATGGGAAAAGCGAAAAAAGCACCGCATCACACACTTTAACTTAGCGTGATGCGGAACGATTTATCTTAAGTCTAGTTTAGTTACGGATGATTTTCCCATCCTGATATACCCATTTTCCATCCACCATGGTGCGAACTACCTGACCAACCATCTCCATGCCGGTGAAGGGGCAAGATTTACCGCGGGTCAGCATGGCGTGTGGGTCAACAACCCACTCCTTTTTCGGGTCGATAAGCACCAGATCTGCCAGGCCGCCAACGCTCAGATGACCACGATCTTTCCAGTCAAATGCGGCGGCCGGGCCCGCGGTCATTTTGTGAATCAGTGCCTGCAAGTTCCACTGTCCGGTCTGTACCAGACAGCTATGCAGCACGCTAAATGCGGTTTCAAATCCGGCAAATCCGCAAGGTGCTTCATTAAACTCACAGTCTTTCTCTTCATAAGCGTGTGGCGCGTGGTCTGTGGCAATGGCATCCAGGGTGCCGTCTTTCAAACCTTCAATTAATGCGACAATATGTTCATTGGTACGCAGAGGCGGGTTAACTTTGAATGCAGAATCGAAAGACTCGATTGTTTTGTCCACCAGACACAGATGGTGTGGCGTAACTTCAGCAGTAACTTTAATGCCTTTAGCCTTAGCTTCACGAATTAAATCTACCGCTCCTTTACTACTCACATGGGCAATATGCACATGCCCACCGGTCATTTCCGCCAGCATAATTTCACGGGATACTGCAATATTCTCTGCTTCAGCAGGACGACCTTTCAGGCCCAGCTTGGCAGAAACACAACCTTCATGCATAACGCCATCGGCGACCAGACAACAATCTTCTGAGTGAGAAATCACCGGCAAATTAAACATGCTGGCATATTCCAGCGCAGCACGCATCAGGCGGCCATCATTAACATAATAACCATCATCAGAAAATGCTCTGGCTCCCGCCTGTGCCATATCACCAATTTCTGACAGCTCTTTACCTTCCAGACCTTTAGTCACTGCGCCGGTAATTTCTACCCGCACGACCGCATCGGTCTGAATTTTATGTTTCATACCGGCGACAATAATCGCCTGATCGATAACCGGACGAGTATTAGCCATGGTCAGAATAGTGGTAAAACCACCCGCGGCGGCCGACGCAGTACCGGTTAACAGATCTTCTTTTGCTTCTTGCCCTGGTTCACGCAAATGGCAATGGATATCAATAAAGCCAGGGCTGACAACTAATCCGCTGGCATCAATAACTTCATCGTTCGCTTCTGCACTCAGTGATTTTCCAACCGCTGCCACTTTTCCGTTGGCAATACGAATATCCAGCACATCATCTAAACCATTAGCAGGATCGATCAGGTGACCATTTTTAATTAACCACTGTGCCATTATGCTTGTACCCCATCAGCTAAAGTTAAAGATAGAACTGCCATTCTGACTGCCACACCGTTATTCACCTGCTCTTCAATGGCCGAGAAACGCCCATAAGCCACATCCGGTGATATTTCCAGACCACGGTTCATTGGGCCAGGGTGCATCACTAATACATTCTCTTTTGCCAGTTTCAAACGTTCGTCGTTAATACCGAAAATACGGGCATATTCACGCGGCGTTGGGAATAATCCCTTCTTCTGGCGTTCCAGTTGAATACGTAATACGTTGACGACGTCCGCATCCGCAATGGCATCTTCCACACGGTGATGGATGGTGACACCCATATCCAACATTTCTTTAGGAATTAAGGTCTTTGGTCCGCCTAAATGAACTTCCGCGCCCATTTTCAGCAAACCCCAGATATTTGATCGAGCTACCCGGCTATGCAGAATGTCACCCACAATAGCGACTTTCTTACCGGCTATAGAGCCGTGATGCTGGCGAATGGTTAACAGGTCTAATAGACCCTGAGTGGGATGTTCATGCGCCCCATCACCGGCGTTAATCACTACGGCCTTAACATAGCGGGTTGCATATTGAGCGGCCCCTTCAGCACTGTGACGCATGACAATGGCATCAACACCCATTGCCTGAACGGTTAACAGGGTATCTCTCAGGCTTTCACCCTTAGCAACGCTGGAGGTAGAGGCGGCAATATTAATCACATCGGCACCCAGATATTTGCCGGCCAACTCAAAGGATGAGCGTGTTCTGGTACTATTTTCAAAGAAGACGTTAACGATTGCTTTTCCGCGCAAAGTAGATAATTTCTTGATGTCTTGCTTAGTTACCTTTTTCATTTCATCCGCGGTATTCAACACACGTTCGATATCCGCCACCGACATGTGTTCCAACCCTAAAATATGTTGGCCTCGCATTATATTTTTCGCTCCTCTGTTGAAATTTGAATCAAAAAAAACCCCCAATCTAATACTTGTTAGTATCTGATTAGGGGTTGATATCAACCTTTTTAGCTATGTGTACTCTCATCCTGCTTTGCCCAATTTACTATTAAGTGGTTTTAAAAACCTCTTACCTCACACTAAAGATAAAAGACAGCGCTCAAACCTTCTTAATTTATCAGATATTAAACCCTAGTCAATAAGTATTAGTTAGCAGTCTTCATTTTTTATTTTTCAACACACATTACCCCTTATTATTGAAGGGTTATTAATACGATAAATTTGGTTCTCTTTTGCAGGACTGATACCATATTCAGATCGTGAATTGATTATCGTTGTCAGTTAACCCTGCGTCCCTTGAGCTTCGTTATGTGCTGACTCCTATCATTAGTGGACAATTTTATGGCTATTTCTATCAAAACCCCTGAAGACATTGCAAAAATGCGTGTGGCTGGTCGTCTGGCCGCTGAAGTCTTAGAAATGATCGAACAGTACGTTAAGCCTGGCGTAACTACCGGCGAACTGGATCGTATTTGTCATGACTATATTACCAACACTCAGCAAGCAGTTTCTGCCTGCCTTGGGTATCATGGTTTTCCTAAGTCTGTCTGTATCTCCGTGAACGAAGTGGTATGTCACGGTATTCCCAGCGATGACAAAAAGCTGAAAGATGGCGATATCGTTAATATTGACGTTACCGTAATCAAAGATGGCTTCCATGGTGATACCTCAAAAATGTATTTTGTTGGTAAACAAACCATTCTGGGTGAACGCCTGTGTCGTGTAACTCAGGAAAGTTTATATCTGGCTTTAAAAATGATTAAGCCAGGTATTCGCCTGCGCACACTGGGTAAAGCTATTCAGCAATATGTTGAAAAGCAAGGTTTCTCGGTAGTCAGAGAGTATTGCGGTCATGGCATTGGTGAAGGGTTTCATGAAGAACCTCAGGTACTGCATTATGATGCAGATGACGGTGGCGTAGTATTGCAGAAAGGTATGACTTTTACCGTTGAGCCGATGGTTAACGCCGGTGATTTCCGTATTCGTACCATGAACGATGGCTGGACGGTAAAAACCAAAGATCGCAGCCTATCTGCCCAATATGAACACATGATTGCCGTTACTGATACCGGTTGTGAGATTCTGACCCTGCGGAAGGATGACACGATTGAGGCTATTTTGACGCCAGAAGCGTAATCCTCTGCTTTAGTATAATTTTTTGTTAAATGGCTGACTTTGGTTGGCCATTTTTGTTGTTGGGTCTGGAGTATATTTTAAATTAACCTTGAGGACATTCCGCTCAAGCACCAAGGTGATATGAGCAACATCGTTTTTACGGTCGGAATATTCTCAATTGCAGATTGATTAAGTTTGTCATCAGTCTGAAACACCTTACGGTGTTTCAGACTAACTCGAATGTAAACCTTACAGTTTATCCTGCATACGTTTTATCGCTTTATCATAAGCCGGATTGTCTTTTTGCTGTTTAGCTAATTTGAAGTGACGTAAAGCTTCTGCGTTATTGCCTGACTGCTCATAGATACGAGCAATATTGAAATAGGATGCCGCTTTAACCGTATTAGCATTATTACCATTAGCTAACGCTATCGCCTTGCGGTTAGCCCAAATAGCTTCAGCAACACGATTTTGTTTTTGATAGGCCAGACCTAAATTGCTGTATGCCTGACTGTAGGTTCCATCCTGCTCAATAGCTTGTTGATACAAACTCACTGCATCAGCCAGTTTATTCGCGTGATAAGCAGCTTCACCGCTGGCATTCAGCGCATGAGCCGCTGAACTATTTATTGGCTGGGCACTCACGGGGGTAGCAGTAGAACTATCGTTCAAAAGTGGTGTTAGGGCTGGTCCAACAGACGGTCGGTCCGATCCACCTGAGGACAGGGAAGTCAATGTATTGATATCTTCAAGATCCCCATTAGGATTTAAACGAAAGACCGTCCACAGATTACCAGTATGGCTAACAGGAACATCGTAAGTACGCACTAATGACTGACCGACATAAACAAAGACTTTCGCTTTGCTGGCAGACAATGCACTGCTGCCAGAATCAGAACGGTTAGTAAAATCGTGCACTGCGTAAACATAGCTTTGGCCAAATTGCTTTTTCTGAATGGTAATGGTTTCAGGTCCATAGCTATCAGTATCATCAACGTCTAACTCTGCATCATCACCCTGCTTATCTTCAAAGAAGATATGATTACCTGAGTAGACTAAGTGAGAATCCAAATCTTCAGGTTTTTCCCCCCAACTTAAAACAATACGCATCCCGTCCAGATTTTGCATTACCGGGCTCATGGCATAGGTCAACCCGTTGCATGGGCACTTAACCACTAAATCTGAAAAACCACTTTTTTTGATAATCAGCAAACTGTCACCGGTAGCAGAAAAAGGACTATTCAGAGTCACATTTCCCTGAGCATCGGTGTTACCCACGATGCTCTGCTCACCATTCTTTTGCAGTACAACTTCTGCACCGGAAATACGTTTATCTTTAATTGTTGCGTCCAACACGTTAACCGTTACTGAATCAGCCAAAATAACAGGGGAAAAAAGAGCAACAAATAAAGAAATTATCAGAGGACGAAAACCCAGCATAAAAAATCCTTTTATATAACAGACAAATAGATTACGTCACTTAAGATGCACACATAATAGTGTCACACATGAAATTCAGTAGCGATTTTAATACATTGAATATACAAGGGCGAATCAATAATGTGGAATTTCTCTTGTATCGTTCTCTTCAGGGCTATGCTTGATTAGTTATGTTATTAATAACTCTCTCGTTGTGTTTTCTATGCTTTCATCTGGCGAATTTTCAGGTTTACAGGTAGCTTAAGTAGTAGGGAGTTGTCCTTTGCGGCAACGATTGATTATTTCGTGATTAACTCCGCTATCAAAAGGTTATTGTCACTATGTTTGAGCACGTTTTGCTGAAAAAGCCCTGCGATCCTTCCTGTTTAAGTAACAGCGAATTGACGTTACCCAATTTAAAGCAGGAGTTGGAACGTTTTCAGGTCTGGTTGAAGGAAGCTTTTGCAGCAGATGTGGCGGTCGATGAGCTGTTGAAAGCACGCTCGGATTATATAGACCACTTGCTACAGCGGCTCTGGCTCTTTCACGGTTTTATTAAGCCAACGGCAAAAGGATTGGCTAATCGCAGCGGGCTCGTGCTAATTGCTGTTGGTGGCTACGGCCGTAGCGAACTACATCCGCTTTCTGATATTGATATTTTAATTCTCAGTGATCAGCCATTAAATGAAGAACAATCTCAACGGGTTGGAGAAATCATCACCTTACTGTGGGATTTAAAACTGGAGGTGGGCCATAGCGTGCGCACGCTGGAACAGTGTCTGGAAGAGAGTATTGCCGATCTGACTGTAGCCACCAATCTGATTGAATCACGATTAATTTGTGGTGATGTCGCACTGTTTCTCTCACTACAAAAACATATTTTCGGACAGGAAATCTGGCCATCAGATACCTTCTTTCACGCCAAGTGTCAGGAGCAGGAAGAGCGCCACCAGCGTTATCATGGTACCAGCTATAATCTTGAACCCGATATTAAAGCCAGCCCCGGGGGCTTAAGGGATATTCATACTTTGCTGTGGGTGGCTCGTCGCCATTTTGGCGCGACGTCTCTTGATGAGATGGTGAGCTTTGGTTTTTTAACCCCCGCAGAGTGCACCGAGCTGGAAGAGTGTCAGGCTTTTTTATGGCGAATTCGTTTTGCCCTGCATTTAATTCTACCGCGCTACGACAACCGACTGCTGTTCGATCGTCAACTCAGTGTTGCTACCCTCTTGGGCTATAAAGGCGAAGGTAACCAGCCAATCGAGCGCATGATGAAGGATTATTATCGCGTTACCCGTCGGGTTGCAGAACTTAATCATATGTTGTTGCAGCTGTTTGATGAGGCGATTTTAGCCGTTGACCATACCGATAAGCCGCAAATTCTGGATGAACGTTTTCAACTACGCGGCCAGTTGATTGATTTACGCGATCCAAATCTGTTTATCGAACAGCCGGAAACCATTTTAGGGCTGTTCTATCGCTTGGTCAGTAATCCCGATATTAAAGGTATTTACTCAACCACTTTGCGCCATCTGCGCTATGCTCGCCGCCATTTGAAGCAGCCGCTGTGCGAGTTACCCGCCGCTCGTCAGTTGTTTATGGCCATTTTACGCCATCCTGGTGCCGTCAAGCGGGCTATTGTGCCAATGCATCGCCACAGCGTACTGGCAGCCTATATGCCGCAATGGGGGAAGATTGTTGGCCAGATGCAGTTTGATCTGTTCCACGTCTATACCGTTGATGAACATACTATTCGGGTGTTACTAAAACTGGAAAGCTTTGCCGATGAAGAGACGCGTCAGGCTCACCCTCTGTGCGTGGAGCTTTTCCCCCGTTTGCCAAAACAGTCATTATTACTAATGGCCGCCCTGTTTCATGATATCGCCAAAGGCCGTGGAGGTGACCACTCCACTCTCGGTGCTGAAGATGCGAAAGATTTTGCCACCTTGCACGATCTCAACTCTAACGAAGTTGATTTAGTCAGTTGGCTGGTCAGACAGCATCTGTTGATGTCGGTAACCGCTCAACGCCGTGATATACAAGATCCGGAAGTTATTCAGCAGTTTGCTACCGAAGTACAAACAGAAACCCGATTGCACTATCTGATTTGCCTTACCGTAGCTGATATCTGTGCCACTAACGAACCGTTATGGAATAGCTGGAAGCAGAGCCTGTTGCGTGAACTCTATTTCGCGACAGAAAAACAGTTGCGTCGCGGCATGCAATATCGACCAGACTTAAGAGAACGCGTTCGGCACCACCGTGCCCAGGCACTGGCTCTGTTACGACGGGATAATATCGACGAGGCCGCTTTGCATAATCTCTGGAGCCGATGCCGGGCCGACTATTTTCTACGCCATACGCCGGGCCAGTTAGCCTGGCATGCCCGCCATCTGGTCAATCATAAATCCGATAAGCCACTGGTGCTTATCAGTCCTACCCCTAACAGGGGTGGAACAGAAATCTTTATTTATAGCCATGACCGACCTTACCTGTTTGCCGCAACCGTTGGTGAACTGGACAGAAAAAACCTGAGTGTTCACGATGCTCAAATTTTTACTAATCGTGATGAGATGGCAATGGACAGCTTTATCGTTCTGGAACCTAACGGCAAGCCACTGACCCCAGACCGTCACCAGGCTATTCGGGAAGGGTTGGAGCAAGCGCTAACACAGCCGGTGTATGAACGCCCACGCCCGCGTATGCTATCTTCTAAACTTCGCCACTTTAATGTCGCGACTCATGTAACTTTCTTACGAGGTCATAGTGAGCGACGGACTTATATGGAACTGGTTGCCCTTGACCAGCCAGGGTTGTTAGCCAGAGTCGGCGAAGTTTTTGCCGATTTAGGATTATCGCTGCACAGTGCGCGCATCTCCACTATTGGAGAACGGGTTGAAGACTTATTCATTCTCACAAACAGTGAACGAACAGCGTTATCTTCTGAAATTTGCGAACTTTTGAAACAAAGGTTGACAGAAACCCTGAATCCAACGGATAAATATGGCCCCAAATAATACTTCCTTAAATACACGACATCAGGAAAAGAGATGCAGCAGTTAAAAACCGTTATAGAAACCGCCTTTGAGCGCCGTGCTGAAATTACTCCGGCGAATGCAGATACCGTTCTTCGTGAAGCTGTTAAGCAAACCATTGCTAAATTAGACAGCGGTGAATTACGCGTTGCCGAAAAAATCAACGGTGAGTGGGTCACACATCAGTGGCTGAAAAAAGCGGTTCTGCTTTCGTTCCGTATTAACGACAATGTCGTCATGGATGGCGCTGAATCCCGCTATTTCGATAAAGTTCCAATGAAATTTGCCGATTATGATGCCGCACGTTTTCAACGTGAAGGTTTCCGCGTAGTTCCACCAGCCAGCGTTCGTCAGGGGGCTTTTATTGCCCGTAACACGGTGCTGATGCCATCTTATGTCAACATTGGTGCTTACGTTGATGAAGGTTCCATGGTTGATACCTGGGCAACCGTAGGTTCCTGTGCCCAAATCGGTAAAAATGTTCACCTGTCTGGCGGTGTGGGTATCGGTGGTGTACTTGAACCACTGCAAGCCAACCCAACCATTATTGAAGATAACTGTTTTATCGGCGCCCGCTCTGAGGTTGTTGAAGGCGTGATCGTTGAAGAAGGTTCCGTTATCTCTATGGGTGTTTACCTCGGTCAAAGCACCCGTATTTACGATCGTGAAACCGGAGAAATCCATTATGGCCGCGTTCCGGCTGGCTCAGTCGTGGTTTCAGGTAACCTGCCGTCTAAAGATGGCAAATACAGCCTGTACTGTGCGGTTATCGTGAAAAAGGTAGATGCCAAGACTCGCGGTAAAGTGGGAATCAACGAGCTGTTACGGACGATTGATTAATCATTCTCACTGATATAAATCAAATTCAAAACGCGGGTATTACCCGCGTTTTCATTTCAATAAACTCAAGCTAAAAATCACCCCAAAACTCAATATACTTTGGCTCTTCTGCCGCATCAAAACGCTCTGGCAGTGAAAAACTAAATTCATGTGCAAAATAGCTTGCCAGATCGTAACCGTAATAGATGATATCCATCTGATAGACGGAAAATACCGGATTGCCGACTTCATCAGGTATAGCGGGAATATAGCGATGAGAATAGATTGGGATAAGTTTAGGGTAAGTATAGAAATATTGACTGACAATAACTTTTCTCTCTTCTGCACTCGCCGGCCTTTCTCCCCATGATGGCTCCCAATAGCTATTATTCTCCACATCAAACAACATTCCTTCCAACGGCCAGTTAATACGCTGTTCAAGCTGCTGTTTTTCTTCAGGGGAATGCAAACCTGCTCGCCAGTTTACAAACCGGTCTGAGACAGGTAGTGCCATTTGAAGAAATTGCTTCAGGTCAGGAGGAAAAGTGACTTGAAACACATCCTTAATCTTAACCAGCTCATCATCCGTTAAGCCCTCAGCAAAGCTAACGCCGCTCTGTTTCAGACGCTTAATCAGTAATGTTATCTGTGAAATATTCATGATGTTACGCCAATCCCCAGTTTAATGAGCCTTCACGATTAATATTTAAATACCAGTTCTTATCAAGCCGCTTGTCCGAGTACTCTTCATTTAGCAGAGAGGTTGCCTTCCTGATAATCTCCGCCACTTTCCCCGGCGTTAGCGGTTTTAGCTGAAAATAATCTCTCGCCCTGTCTTGCTGCTACGGTGTAACGGCATTGATGATATCACCGTAAAATAGCCATGGATTATGAAACTGATAATGCACCGTTAACCAGGGATAAGCTTTTCGCCCGGCAACCCAGACGCGTAAAAAAAGGTAGTCACCATTCGCCGCATCAGGATCCCATAAAACTCGCCAGAAAAAATCGCAGCCATCTACGTGAATCCGACGTAACTTCATACGCATGTTTATTCCTTTTTAAACATTAGGGTAGTGATTGATATCCCCTGCTATAATAATTATTACACCGTCATAAAAATAAATCAGGAAGGTTTTCTTATGTACGATAATCTCACCAGTCTCGGTATTACTAATCCTAAACAGATCGACCGCTATAGCCTGCGTCAGGAAGCCAGTAACGATATTTTAAAAATCTATTTCCGTAAGGAAAAAGGTGAATTTTTTGCCAAGAGCGTCAAATTCAAATATCCACGCCAGCGCAAAACCGTTTTAGCTAATCCAGGTGCAGAAAAATCCTATAAAGAAGTCCATGAAATCAGCCCTAATCTTCGCCACGTTATTGAGGAACTTGATAAGATTTGTCACGGGGAACGTATTGAGGTCGACATAAAGAAAAAGATTCTTTCCGATCTGCGCCATCTCGAACAGGTTGTTACCCACAAGATTGCTGAGATCGAAGCCGATCTGGAAAAACTGACGGAAAAAGAGAATGGTAGATAAGTACCGTCCGGCAAGATAATCTTTAATCCTGACGCGGTATACAGAAAGTAAAAATCCACCTTAAGTAACCGGTGGATTTTTACTCTACAACTCGATGGCTATATCAAGAAACCCTGCCTAAACCAGACCACCCCAATGTTTAATCCAGTCGGCAGCGAATACCTCCGGTTCAGAGACTTCACTTGAATCAATAATCAATACATCCCCAAGCCGGGTCGCGCCTTGTTCCTGCAACAATGCATCAAACTTTTTACCCGCACCGCAGAAGTTCTCATAGTTACTATCTCCCAGTGCAATTACGCCATAACGTAACCCTGGTTGATGTCCTAAAGAATCTTTAATGTCATAAAATAGCGGCTCAATAGAGCCAGGCAAATCGCCCTGTCCGGTAGTTGAAGTCACCACCAGCACATGCTCCCGCTCATAGTTCTGCCACTCATCCAGAGTGCCTTCATCAAACAAAGCAACATCATGCCCTTGTTCTTGTAACAGGGTTTGAGCTTCTTCAGCAACCATCTGGGCATTACCGTATACGGTACCAACAAAAATTCCTATTTTTGCCATCGCTTTTTCTCTCAATTTTAACGGGTTATCTGACAGAACTATCCTGAGTTATTGCCAAATTAATTTCAACCCCATTATATTCAGGGCATTGCGAGGCCCATCCAAATTCTGTCATTAAGTTCTGCCAGCGAGAATCCCAGGGTGCGGAAATCAATAATGGTTGATGAGTAACCGGATGTTGAAGTGCTAAATGGCTGGCATGTAGCATCAAACCCTGACAGCCAAAATGTTCAGCCACCGCACGATTATGGCGTAAATCGCCATAGGCGCTATCACCAATAATTGGATGGAAAATATGTTTCATATGGCGTCGGAGTTGATGCTTACGACCCGTTTGAGGGGTAAGCTCAACCAGGCTATAGCGTGCGGTATCATATGGCCCAACGGCAATCGGCACCTCGACCTGTGATAATCCCCGGTAATGGCTAATAGCAGGCTGAGCCTCTTTATCTTGTTTAGCAAACTTATCGGCAATCTTATCCAGATGTTCTACCAGAGGGTAGTCAATGGTATCGGCTTCATGAACATGCCCTCTAACTACTGCATGATAAACCTTATTGAGCTGATGATGTTCAAACTGCTGAGACATTTGACGGGCCACCTCGTTGGAGAGCGCCATCAACAGCACGCCGGACGTTGGTCGATCAAGGCGGTGTACGGTGAAAACATGTTGACCAATCTGGTCACGCACCGTTTGCATTACCACCACTTTTTCATGACGATCAAGCCAACTGCGATGAACTAACCAGCCGGAAGGTTTGTTTACTGCCACCAGATGTTCATCCTGATACAAAATATCCAGCATTAGAGGACTTCTTTATTAAGTAATTGATCGATTCGATAGAGGGCATCAATCAGAGATTGATGATTTTCAGCGCGCGGACTGAATGCTTCTTCAAAATAAGGTGCAATGGCAATACGCGCGGGTAATGGATTATGCCCTTCTACCAGTGCCCGCATACGAGGAATAAATACCCACTGTAGCCACGTCTCAGGCGACATAGTATCAATGCAGAAAGGTTCATTACTTTCGAATACGCTAAGTTCAGGTGCACAAGAACTCCATAATGCTTGCTCCTGCATCAACTGCTCGATTTCACCCAGCAATTGCCAAACCTGATTATCTAAACTCATTATGTTCTCTTGAAATTGACACGACAGACGGATCTGAAAGGCTGAAAAAGGAGGCTTATCATATCACTTTGAGAATGGTGGGTAAAAAACCAAATATTGAGGGACAAAAACAAGAAAGGCCCACTGTAATCTACAGTGGGCCTGGTGCGTTATATAGCTTATCCGGCTATGCGCGTTGCTTCCCTGCTCAATCCTTGAAAAATTGTCCTGTCGGTTATCCTAACCTTGCTATCCTTTGCAGCGTCCTACTTTCTTCCTTGTCTCGTCATCCTGCATCATCCTGATGCTCTTCCTTGCTAGTCGTCCTGACCCCCTACACTCCGGTAGGTACTCATTCTCCATCCTGGAGGTGTCCGCTAGTTTTTTCCTTAAACTTTCCTGTGCTACCATCCTGATAGCGTCAATCCCTGATTGTCTTCCTGACTTTCTACATTCCTGGTAGAATTGGTTTTCATCCTGAAACTGTCCGTTAGTTCTATCCTGAACTATCCTTCATCTTCCTGATGATATCCTGAGCTCTTCCTAAGCGAATCCACTTGCTTTATCCTAAAGCCGTATCATCCTGATACAGTCCTTATTCCTGAGCTCCCTTTCGATGGACATAGAATCGCTTAATTTCCTCTGTCTCACAATATACCCTGTGAGACTTACATCCAGCAGAACAGCTTGCAAGCACCCCGAACTCAACTTAACCAATTGATATTTATATTCATTATAAAAACATTATTTTAAAAATTGACGATATGTCTCACAGGGCTTGTAGGATATATCTCACAAGGTAGCGCGCATCTATTGTAAGACTCGCATCCTATTTACTTCGGAAGATATACCTGCGGTTCGAGTTTTTGCATAAATACGCTCAATGATTCAGCCAGCGTTTCCCGCTTAGTGGTGCCAAAATGTTCAAGCACTACCTCACCAGACAGATTACACAGAGAGACCATTTCCATTTCTGAATCTGTCGTAGCAATAAATAGCGTAGGAACCAGTTTTAACCTGCGCTGTGTCACCAGATGCCCAATCAGATTTTCCTGCAGTCGAATGAAGTCTTCATCACTCCAAACCTGAATCAGCGATAGTTCCAGGCCGTCAAAACGAGCGGCCATATCTCCGGCATATTGTGAGGTATAAAATTGAGCGCCCTCTTCTCTTAGCGATATATTCAGTGCACGTTCAACATTAGCCAGAGAGGGCTCAGAGCCAAAAGGTTGAGGTAACCAGAGCACAGACTCATCCTGAGTACGAACAATGCAAGGAGAGGCTACGCCATACAGCATTTCACTGGCAGGTTCATGGCCCGTCTTTTGCTGCCACAAATTAATAAAAGAGGTGGTGAACTGGGTTAAAGCGGAGATTACGGGATATGTCATATTTATCTCAAAGATTGCGTTACACTATATGGCAAATTTTCAATGATTATAGCGTTATTCCCTCTCGGGGGTAACCGTGGAGTAAGAGTATGACTTCCCATTATCAAGATAATCAGGCGCTATCAGCCCTTACACTGGGTAAAGAAACCGCCTATATCGACCATTATGACGCCTCGTTACTACAGCCTGTTCCGCGCAGTTTGAATCGTGATCCACTGGGATTAAGCGCTACCGCCCTGCCTTTTCACGGCGCTGATATCTGGACGCTATACGAACTCTCCTGGCTTAACAGCCGCGGGTTGCCGCAGGTGGCCGTTGGTGAAGTTCATATTGATGCAAACAGCATAAATCTGGTTGAGTCAAAAAGTTTTAAACTTTATCTCAACAGCTTCAATCAAACCTCGCTTGACAGTTGGGAAGATGTTCAGCAGGTACTCACGCGTGATTTATCGCTGTGTGCTCAAGGCAATGTCAGCGTCAAACTGTTTCGTCTGGAGCAGTTGACCGGTGAGAGCATTGGCGCTTTTGATGGCGAATGTATTGACGATCAACCCATCGAAATTACCCACTACGACTTTGATGATAAATTGCTGGAACGGGCGACAGAGAAAGACACTCCCCTGGTTGAAGAAACGTTGGTCAGTCACCTGCTAAAATCCAACTGTCTGATTACTCACCAGCCTGACTGGGGTTCAGTAGAGATTCGCTATCGTGGTCCCCAAATTAACCGCGAGGCACTGTTGCGCTATATTGTCTCTTTCCGTCACCATAACGAATTTCATGAACAGTGCGTAGAACGCATCTTCAATGATATTCAACGCTATTGCCATCCTGAAAGCCTCAGCGTGTATGCCCGTTATACTCGCAGGGGTGGGCTGGACATTAATCCTTATCGGACAAATACTCAATTTGAACCCCAGACCAAACGGCTGGCCAGACAATAGCCTGAATAGCTTGTCCAAAGTATAAAAACAACAGAGATAGTGCGATAAATCATAATATTAAGTGATACTTCGCAATATTTATGTAAATGACAGTAAAAAGCACAAGATTACCGTGAATGGTTTCCAGAACATCAGTAAAGTAGGGAGACTTAGGTAAAAACGGTAAGTACTATTATCTGAACAAACAGAAAAGCTTGCCGTTACTCTTTTAGCAAACTTTTCAATAACCTCAACGTTAGGGAGTTGGTTTGATTACACATATTAGCCCACCATTAGGTTCTATGGACCTGCTGTCACAGCTTGAGGTGGATACATTAAAAAGAACTGCCAGCAGTAATCTCTATCATTTATTTCGTAATTGTTCGTTGGCTGTACTGAATGCCGGCAGCAAAACAGACAACAGTAAAGAGTTACTGGACCGTTATAAATCATTTGATATTAACGTTCTGCGTCGGGAGCGCGGCGTTAAGCTAGAGCTGATTAATCCACCAGAAGAAGCCTTCGTCGATGGGCGCCTGATCCATTCAATCCAGGCTAACCTGTTTGCGGTTTTACGCGACATTCTGTTTGTTCATGGTCAGCTTACTCAGGCATTACAACACCAGAGAATGGATCCTGATAATTCAGTTCATTTAACTAATCTGGTATTTTTCATCTTGCGCAACGCACGTGCCCTGCACGTTGGTGAAGAGCCCAATATGGTCGTTTGCTGGGGCGGACACTCAATTAACGAAACTGAGTATCTGTATGCCCGTAAAGTAGGCAATCAATTAGGGTTACGTAAACTCAATATCTGTACCGGATGTGGCCCGGGAGCTATGGAAGCACCAATGAAAGGTGCTGCGGTTGGTCATGCCCAACAAGCTTACAAAGATAGCCGGTTTATTGGTTTAACCGAGCCATCAATTATTGCCGCTGAGCCACCGAATCCATTAGTTAATGAACTGCTCATCATGCCGGACATTGAAAAACGTCTGGAAGCTTTTGTGCGCATTGCTCACGGTATTGTGATTTTCCCTGGCGGTGTTGGTACCGCAGAGGAATTGCTTTATCTGCTAGGCATCCTGATGAACCCGGAAAATAAGGATCAGAAACTTCCGCTGGTACTTACTGGTCCAAAAGAGAGTGCCGATTATTTCGAAGTGCTGGACCAGTTTGTCCAGAGTACTTTAGGTGAACAGGCACGTAAGCACTATAAAATCATCATCGACGATCCGGAAGAAGTGGCTCGAGTAATGAAAAACGGTATGTCCGCGGTAAAAGAAAACCGCCGTGCGACCGGGGATGCCTACAGCTTTAACTGGTCCATTAAGATTGCCCCAGACCTACAGCACCCATTTGAACCAAGCCATGAAAATATGGCCAACCTGAACCTTTACCCTAATCAGCCACCAGAGCAATTAGCGGCGGCACTACGCAGAGCCTTTTCTGGCATAGTCGCAGGGAACGTAAAAGATGTGGGTATTCAGGCTATTGAGCAATATGGCCGCTACAAGATTCATGGCGATCCACAAATGATGAAAGACATGGACAAACTACTGCAAGGCTTTGTGGCACAACACCGCATGAAGTTGCCGGGTTCGGTTTATACCCCTTGTTATGAGATCTGTACTTAATCAACCTCGCGCCATAACCATTAACTCTGCCGGAGATGACTCCGGCAGCTTACGGATAAGCGAAACCTATGCCTATACACCTGTTGATTGTCGATGCCCTCAACCTGATTCGCCGTATTCATGCGGTACAGGATTCCCCTTGCGCGCCCACTTGTGTACGCGCTCTGGAACAGCTTATTCAGCACAGCAGTCCTACCCATGCCGTTGCCGTTTTTGATGATGAACAACGCAATACTGGTTGGCGTCATACGCTGTATCCCGACTATAAGGCGGGTCGTTCGCCAATGCCGGAGTCGCTGGTACATGAATTACCACAGCTAAAAACAGCATTCGAACAGGCTGGTGTAACATGTTGGCAATCCAGCGGAGATGAAGCGGACGATCTGGCCGCAACGCTGGCGCATCATATCAGCCAGAGAGGCTACCAGGTGACCATCGTGTCAACAGATAAAGGTTATTGCCAACTGTTAGCGCCTACCTTACGTATTCGCGACTATTTTCAAAAACGCTGGCTGGATGTTCCCTTTATTGAACAGGAATTTGGCGTTAAACCAGCTCAATTAACTGATTTCTGGGGACTGGCAGGTATTAGCAGCAGTAAGATCCCTGGCATCGCAGGAATTGGCCCCAAAGCGGCGGCAACGCTACTTAGCCAGTATGAAACGCTGGATGGCATTTACCAACAGATAGATAGCGTACCGGATAAATGGCGTAAGAAGTTAATTGAACATAAAGATCTGGCTTATCTGTGCCGGGAAATCGCCACGTTAAAGCAAGATATCCATTTAGAGGGAAATCTTCAGCAGCTTAGACTAAATGACAATAAGATGAATGAAGATAGCCCCAATTAAACAAAAAGCCCCGCAGTATTTTTACCACAGGGCTAAATTGTACGCTCTTTTATCAACGCTTAATCGCGCTCATCACGTCGACCGGGTATTGAAGCCCAAATACGACGAACATGAACCGTAACCTCTTCACGATCGTGATAAAGCTGCTTTGCATTAATTTGTGCGTTAATGCCATTCTCTTTTAGCTTATCTTCAATGGCTTTTAAATTCTGACACACTTCTTCGTAGCGCTTTTTCATTGGTAGCTTCAGGTTGAAGATGGCCTCGCGGCACCAACCCTTGATTAGCCAGTCAGCCATCAGGTTAGCCACTCGCCAGGGTTTTTCCACCATGTCGCACACCACCCAATAGTTTGTTGAGTTGCTCGGTTCATAGCGGAATCCATCTTCACGATGATGGGTTACCTGGCCGGTATCCATAATGCTTTGAGCCATAGGGCCATTATCTACCGCATCTATCATCATGCTGCGCTGAACTAACTGATAGGTCCAACCGCCAGGGCAGGCACCAAGATCGACCGCTCTCATACCGCTGGCTAAACGTTCTTCCCATTCATCGGCAGGAATAAACACATGAAATGCTTCTTCCAGCTTAAGGGTTGAACGGCTGGGAGCCTCTGCCGGAAATTTCAGACGAGGGATGCCCATAAAGAACGGTGAATTATTGTTGCTGTATGAGTAGCCAACATAGCAGCAACCGCTGGCAATAAAAAACACATGAACCACCGGGCGACGCAAATTCTCTTTCGCCAGCATAATTCCGCGTTCACGCATGACCTGTCGTAATGGTACCGTCAGTTTGCGACAAAACTTCAATAGCTCTTTGCCATCATTCGTATCAGGTACTTCTACCCGTACTTCACCGGCATTCTCTACCACGCCCTGTATCATGCCGACGATAGGAGAAACACGATCTTCTACCGGTAAATCTTTCAACAGATCGCCAACAACCAGCATCTGACGGGCAAAAATTAGCGAACTAAAAGGAAGCTCTTTTACCAGACGATCCGCATCTTCATGCTGATAACATTCAAACAGCACATAGCCACTGTTATCTTTGACCCGGGGAAAGCCATAAACTTCCAGCTTAGCCGCTTTTTCTGTAATCTCTGCCGCACATTCTTTCTCGAATCCCGGGCGACAATACAACGCTACTTTATTCACTATTCAACCTTTTTACTCAGGCGTAATGCACCAACCAGCAGCAGAGCCCAACCAATTAAAAAACAAAAACCGCCAAGTGGCGTGATATAAGGCCACATGCCAATAGAAGTCAGCGCCAGCCAATACAGGCTTCCGCTAAACAACACCATACCTACGGCAAGAAAAGCCGCGCTGCGTCTGAACCAAATGTTATCCCGAAACTGGACAGCAACCCCTAAAGCTAATAATGCCAGAGTATGCATCCCCTGATAATCAAGACCGGTACGCAGCCACGCCATTTGCTTAACATCCAGAATCTTACTCAAACCGTGAGCACCAAACGCCCCAAGAGATACAAAAATAAAGCCGCTTATGGCGGCAAGTACCAGAATCCAACGACTATTCATTGTCATTTATACCTTTAAATGTAAGCGCTATAGCCAAACCTGCTGGAATTCTACCGGTAAATCCAACTTTATATAATCACTGTTTTGATTTTTGATGAGATCTATTCTTCATAGCGCAGATAAACGCTCTGCTGCTCGCTACTGGCAAGTGCCAGAATCCACTCACGAAACGAGGCAATTTTACCTAATTCGGCCTGACTCTCATGACACACCAAATAGAATGCATTTTTACTGGCTAATGCATGATTAAATGGACAAACCAAACGACCTGATTCAATTTCCGCTAATGCCAGAACGTTATTTACCACTGCCACACCCTGACCATGAACGGCAGCCTGAACCACCATTGCCGTATGGCTAAAAATCGGCCCCTGCTGCACATTGATATGCTGCAAGCCTAACTGTCGAATATATGCCTGCCAGTCTCGTCGGGAGGCATCATGCAACAAAGTATGATGCTCCAGCGCCTCTGGCGAGGTCAGCGGATGGGCACCCATCATCAACGTAGGAGAACAGACCGGAATCAAATACTCAGCATACAGCGCTTCAACTCTTAATCCCGACCAGTTACCGCGACCATAAAAAATTGCCACATCCACATCATCCGAGATTTTCCATTCATCGCGATCGATAGCCTGAATCCGTACGTCAATTTCCGGATGAAGTTGATGAAACCCTGACAGACGCGGTACCAGCCACTGAATAGCAAAACTGGTTGGAACGCTAACCGTTAATGCCCCTTTCGCACTGCGCACCTGTAATTTGCGTGTAGCTTCATTAAGAGAGGCAAAAATCTCTTTTATATCTAAATAATAACTTTGCCCTTCTTCCGTCAGCAACAGAGAGCGATTACGACGCCGAAAAAGCTTAAGGCCGAGAAAATCTTCCAACGATTTAATTTGATGGCTAACTGCGGCCTGTGTCACAAAAAGCTCTTCGGAAGCTTTAGTAAAGCTAAGGTGGCGAGCGGCGGAATCAAATACCCTTAATGCGTTTAATGGAGGTAATCGCTTCATAAGATTGATAATACTTCCCAGCTCTGGTGATAATTGGCGAATTGCTTAGCTATTTTAGCTATTCACGCATTAGTTTTTCTAATGCGTTACATTATAAATTGTCCGTTGTACATATACCAGCAAATACCTATAGTGATGGCACTTCCTAAGCCGGAACGAAAAATGTGTTTTTTGAATGAAGGGCGCATTTTGGCTTTGTGGTTGTGATGTTGTGTTTGCTAATTTTCCTGACATTTGTCAGGTGCAATCATTAATTCACTGATTCACTGATTTCTTTGGGTTAATGATGATTTTATTTTCTGAACATTTACCCTGTCTGTCCATAGTGATTACAGTAGCACCGCCAAGGCGGTGCTTTTTTTTATTCTGTTTTTGAACAAGCAACGATGTAATTAGTATTGCTGCTTAACATACTCTTTCATTTCGCTCTGTTTTATCTGCTTTTCACCGTCAAAGCGGGTTTCATAAGTCACCATACCGGTGCTCTCATCAACCTGTGGCTCTCCCACCGTGATAACTTTTGTGCCATCTTGCATAGTCATCTCATAATGGCTGGAACAGCCAGCTAAGCCTAACGTGAGAGCCAGTGCGGCAGAGGCAAGAATAAAACGTTTCATAAACTATTCCTTACGGTTAAACAGGTTGTACCCTAAATAATTCGAGGGCAGGAACGCAACCAACGTACCTGCAACTTGAAGTATGGCTGGCATATTACGTCAGATAAAAGCCATACCATCATCTTAAATCTCTTTAACTATCTTCTGAAAAGCCTCTGACTGCAAATAAAATTAGCGGCAATTAATGGTGTTCTTTCAACTCGCGGCTAGTACAATCAGAGTTATTGCAGACAAATGCTATCAACATTTAATACCCACAGCGAATGGCCTCCTATGAAATCGTTTAATCCAGATTTATTTCGCCAACAGTTTCCAGCTCTGAGTGAAGCAGGATGTTATCTGGACAGTGCAGCAACCGCACTTAAACCTCTGTCAATGATTAACGCAACCAAAGAATACTATGCCCATAATGGCGCCACCGTGCATCGTAGCGCCCATACGGCTGCGCAACAGGCTACCGAGCTGTTTGATAACGCCCGCCGATTAGTGGCCCAACTACTTAATGCCGCCAGTGAACAGCAAATCGTCTGGACTAAAGGCACAACTGAAGCCATTAATCTGGTTGCTCAAAGCTATGCCCGGCCCCGCCTGCAACCGGGCGATGAGATCATTGTCACCGAGTCAGAACACCACTCGAACCTTATTCCGTGGCTCATGGTTGCCAAACAGACTGGTGCAAAAGTGGTTAAATTACCACTCAATAAGTGGTTTATGCCCGACCTCAGCCAGTTACCAACATTGCTAACCAGTAAAACTAAAATTCTGGCTATCGGCCATATGTCTAACGTCACCGGAGGTTGCCCGGACCTGCGAATGGCCATCACGCTGGCTCATCAAAATGGCGTTATTGTTATGGTGGATGGCGCACAAGGTGTAGTGCACTCGCCACCGGATGTTCAACAATTGGATGTCGACTTCTATGCTTTCTCGGCCCATAAACTCTATGGCCCAACCGGCATTGGGGCACTGTACGGTAAAGCGGCACTATTAGCTGAAATGTCCCCCTGGCAGGGCGGCGGAAAAATGCTGACTCAGGCATCCTTCGATGGTTTTGAAGCTCAGCCTGTTCCTGAATGTTTTGAGGCAGGTACACCTAACATTGCCGGTGTGATCGGGGTTGGTGCCACTTTGTCATGGCTTAATACTCAGGATGTTGCTGAAGCAGAGCGTTATGCCTGTGCGCTGGCCCAAGCCGCCTACGATCAGTTGTCATCCATTCCTGGTTTTATCAGCTATCGGGCACCCGGCAGTAGCCTGCTGGCATTTAATATTGAAGGCTTTCACCACAGTGATGTTGCTACTTTGCTTTCAGAACAAGGCGTAGCGATTCGCTCCGGACAGCATTGTGCTCAACCGCTGCTGGATGCCATTGGAGTAAGCGGCACGCTGAGGGCTTCCTTTGCCCCTTACAATCAACTGGCCGATGTAGATCGGTTGTATGATGCGTTAACCCACGCACTTTCACTACTGGAGTAATCATGCTGGCCCCACACCCTTTTGGTACCGATATTGGTACAGAACAACTGCTCAACCTGTTTAGTGATAAAAAGCAGTGGGAAGATCGCTATCGCCAGCTTATCCAGCTATCAAAGCTGTTACCGCCGTTGCCGGAAGCATTAAAACAGCAACAACTGGAACTAAAAGGCTGTGAAAACCGGGTCTGGTTGGGACATCAACTCAATGAAGATGGTACTCTGCACTTCTACGGCGACAGCGAAGGAAGAATTGTAAAAGGCATTCTGGCGATCCTGCTCGCCCAAATTGAAGGCCAAACGCCACAGAGCATTGTGAAACTCGACCTGATGCAATTATTCGATCGGCTCGGAATTCACCAACAGCTCAGCGCTTCCCGCTCTCAGGGGTTGGATTCGCTGGTTAACACCATAGAGAAAATAGCCCTTCTCTATATTTAATAGCGTGAGGTTTTATTCACTCACACTAACGTTATCTCAAGGATGAATAATGAAAATTATCCAGGCACTACTGCTATCAGTCTCATTAAGTTTCGCCGCCCATGCCAGCATGGAAATGACCACGGTTGAACCCATTAAAGGACAAATCTCTATCGATGTCCCTAAAGGGTTTACTTTGATGGCTGACGATATGTTGAAACGCAAATATCCTTCAGAAAACCGGCCTAAAATTGTTTACACCAATGAATCAGGTACGGTGAATGTTGCGGTTAACCATACCCAAATGCCGCTGGATGACAACAAACTGGATGGCTTAAAAGACTTTATGCTGGAAAGTATGAAGAATTACCAACCTCAGGCAAAAGAGGTAATGGTAGATAACAAGAAGGCCTACATTCTTGATTTTATCTCCCGTGCGACAGATACCGATATCCATAACCTGATGTTAATCACCCCTTATAATGGCACTGTGCTCTTCGTAACGTTTAATACCACGAAAGAAGAGGAAGCCAACTATCTGGAAGCCGGAAAGTCATCATTGATGTCGATAAAATTTAAATAATGATTTGAATATATAGCCTGTAGAGGCGAGTGTTTTTCTACGCCACAGGCTATAACTCATTATTTCAGCTACTGATTTCTTGCCGCTTTGGCCAACATCTTTTTCAGCGCATGAGAAACCGCAACAAAACCAAATGATGCAGTAACCATGGTAATCGCGCCAAACCCTGAAGCACAATCCATTCTTTTCGGCCCTTCTGCAGTACTTTTTACCGCACAAACGCTACCGTCAGCCTGTGGATACACCAACTGTTCAGTTGAAAATACGCAGTCGATACCCAGCTTACCTTTGCCATTTTTAACCACGCCAAAATCACTTTTCAGACGTTCACGAAGTTTCGCTGCCAGCGGGTCCTGAATGGTTTTTGCCAAATCAACCACCTGAATTTGTGTCGGGTCGATCTGTCCCCCGGCACCTCCGGTGGTCACTACCGGAATTTTATTGCGGCGACAATAAGCCAGTAATGCGGCTTTAGGGCGAATGCTGTCAATAGCATCAATAACATAGTCAAACTGCTTAGTCAGATATTCAGCCACGTTATCAGCGGTAATAAAGTCATCAATACAGGTCACTTCACATTCTGGATTGATTTCAGCAATCCGGCGAGCCATCACTTCACCTTTAGGTTGTCCTACCGTCTGGCGTAGTGCATGAATTTGGCGGTTAGTATTAGTAACACAGACATCATCCATATCAATCAATGTGATATGGCCAATACCGCTACGAGCCAGTGCTTCTGCCGCCCAGGAACCCACACCACCAATGCCAATAACACAAACGTGAGCCTGTGAAAAAAGTGTCAGCGCAGACTGCCCATACAAACGGGCAACGCCACTAAAACGTTGTAAATAGGCATCGGAGTAGACAGCAGACATGGTGACCTCATATTGGGTATAGCATTGGGTTGCCAGATAACAGGTTCCGCAAACCAGAAACGGATTTGATAACGATATATATGCGGCGAGGAGTAGGATATATCCCACTCCCCGCCGATAAGTTTAATGGATTTAACAACAGGAGAAAAATAGTCTGTTGTTAAATGTTTCGTGGTAGTCGATTAATTCGATGCCGATAAAAGCGGTGAATCAGAAGGCGCGCTCAGCACCCACACCCGTCCATAGTGATTATAAAAACCTGCCGCATGTCCGGCTTCATCACCAATACCCTGATAAATATCAAAGTGATGGCCTTTAATAGCACCACCCACATCCAGTGCGATCATCAGACGCATTTCATACTTACCGGTAAACTTACCATTATTATCCAGTAAAGGAACCTCAGCCAGAATGGTGGTGCCCGGCGGAATCAATGTTTTATCTGAAGCCACTGACGCCTTGGCGATCAATGGAACCGCACTGGCTCCTTTCACCGGCGCAGAATGTCGTGGTTTAAAGAACACAAAGGAAGGATTTTGCTCCAGCAATTCTCTGACTTCTGCTTCACTATGTTGTTCTGTCCAACGTTTGATAGCCTGCATGGACATCTCTTCACGCGGCACTTCATTACGGTCAATCAGCACTTTACCAATACTGTTATAAGCACGTCCGTTTTTACCAGAATAGGCAAAGAATACCAGAGGCGTGCCATCACCAAAGTCAACATAGGCGCTGCCCTGCACTTCCATCATGAAGTTATCCACTAATGAATTGCTATAAGCTAACTCCAGATTTAAGCCATCGAGCGCACCGGCGTAAATGCCTGCACGATCGGGTAAACGACGCATATTCTTACTTTTCTTTGGCATCGCATACAGAGGGTATTTAAACTCGCCCTGACGGGTGTGACGGGCATGAATCACTGGCGTGTAATAGCCGGTAAACTGAACGTTTCCGTAGTTATCCACCCCTTCCATTTGATAAGCGCCAAGCTTGAACTGGGATAGCTGAGGGCCTTCTGCGCCAGAGACCATCCACTGAAAAATTGCCTGATAGGTATCACGGTGTTTGTTATACAGCGACGGAGAAACCTGACTAATTTCATAAACCTGTTGAGCAAAATCTTTACCGTTAACCGGTTTGTTTTTAGCATTTGGGTTATTGACTAAACCAAATGTATGACTCAGCTTACCGTCTTTATATTGTTGTCCACGATCGGTCGGCCGTGACTCACATCCTGCAAGTAACGCAATAACGACACCACCCAGTATAAATTTTACCCAACGTCCTTTCATTATATCGCCGCCTACCTTTGATTAACCGCTGATCTGTTGCTGTGGAACAATACCAAAGCCTCCAGTATAAAGGAAAGCGCTTATAAAAAAAGTAACGATAACGAAATGATGAAAAGTTAATCAATCGTAAAATTCAAACCTACTATTTTGTTATTTTAAAGAAAAATAGCTTGCAACCTGAACCACAGAGAGTATTATGCGCCTCCTACGGACGCGGGGTGGAGCAGCCTGGTAGCTCGTCGGGCTCATAACCCGAAGGTCGTCAGTTCAAATCTGGCCCCCGCAACCAACTTAATACTATGCCAAGGTATTAAGGCAGAAACATCTTCTGTTGTAGCATCAAGTCTTATTCGGACGCGGGGTGGAGCAGCCCGGTAGCTCGTCGGGCTCATAACCCGAAGGTCGTCAGTTCAAATCTGGCCCCCGCAACCAATCCGATATATTTCGTGCTAGCGTATTAAAACAGAAATGAGTTCTATTGTAGTATCAAGTCTTTTTCGGACGCGGGGTGGAGCAGCCCGGTAGCTCGTCGGGCTCATAACCCGAAGGTCGTCAGTTCAAATCTGGCCCCCACAACCAATCCGAATCATTAATCTCCTACTCCCTTCCAGCATTTATTTTCTTATCAGCTTTATCGCTATTTTCCTGTGCTACGCTTAAATTCAGTCAGTTAGAATTTTGGTTGTTTATACGGGTAACTTATTGATGAAAATGTCCCCATTTGCTTTTAGTCTGACAGACTGGAGTAATGTAGAAAAAACTGAACATCAGGGTGAGACAGGCACTGCCTGGTGGCAAACCCGCTTTTTCGGTGAAGAACAAAATAAAATTCGTGTTCGGCTGGTTGAGTATTCTGCAGAATATCTTGCTGATCACTGGTGTAGCAAAGGGCACGTGCTGTTCTGTCTGGAAGGTGAGCTGGAAACGACGCTTGATGATGGACGTAAGTTCGTACTAACACCGGGGGTAAGCTATCAGGTTGGTGACAATGCCGAAGCGCATCAATCCTATACCAAAACCGGTGCTCGCCTGCTAATCGTTGATTAATATTTTATCGTTGCAAAATAGGCCTTAATACCGGCAAAAACGGATTCAGCGATCTGCTGTTGGAATTTTGCCGTTTTCAACTTGCGCTCCTCTTCCAGATTGGAAATAAACGCAGTCTCAATCAGAATAGAGGGAATATCCGGCGCTTTAAGTACCGCAAATCCGGCCTGTTCAATTTTATTCTTATGCAGCTTGTTTACCCGCCCCATACGCGTCAGTACTTCTTTACCAAATTTAAGGCTGCTATTGATAGTAGCGGTTTGCACCAGATCGAAAATTGTGTGGTCAAGGTAACGGTCACCACTTTTACTCACCCCACCGATCTGATCCGCTTCGTTCTGAGTTTGTGCCAGATACTTAGCCGCGCTGCTGGTTGCTCCCTTGGTAGACAAAGCAAACACCGAAGAGCCATTAGCTGAACGGTTAGTAAAAGCATCCGCATGAATAGAGATAAACAAATCTGCCTTTTGCGCTCTGGCTTTAGCTACCCGTACTTTTAAAGGTATAAACACGTCTTCATTGCGGGTCATATATACCTTCATCCCCGGCTCTTTCTGGATCAGGGTACGTAAACGGCGTGCAATTTGCAGAACAATATTCTTCTCTTTGGTGCCACGCTTGCCAATAGCGCCCGGATCCTCGCCACCATGTCCCGGATCGAGCATGATAACCAGAGGACGGTCACGCCCCGCCTTTCCAGCCTGTGGAGATGAAGTCGGCTGCTCTTTTTCCAACTCGCCCAGATTGTACTCTTTCAACAGCGCCAGCAGCGGATCGTCAGGTTCTGAAGAGCCGCCGTTAGCCGGATACAGATCAACCACCAGACGGTTTTTAAATTCAGCAATCGGCTTTAAGGTAAACAGATTAGGATTAATATTTTGCTTTAATTCCAGTACAAGACGAACAGTATTGGGATCATGTTGCCCTACTCGCGCCAGTTTCAGATAAGGATCGTTATTTTGTACCTGACCAGAGACCGCTTTTAGCACACTGTTTAAATGGACATTCTCAATATCAATCACCAAACGATTCGGATTGGATAAAGCAAACTGCTTGTACTTTAACGGAATCGTTGACTCCAGCGTAACTCGCGTATAGGTCGAAGAAGGCCATACGCGCACCGCAACAATGCTGGCCGCAGAGGCAGCAATGCCAACGCCACTTACACTCAATAACCACGTCGCAGCGGCTCCCTGCAACAAACGGCGGCGTAAATAATTGGGCTTAGAGCTAGACATGATTCTCCGAAATAAAACAAACGACGGTTGTACCGATAAAATAAAGCTGGCGTAAAACTCTACCGAAGTGAAGCTGTGCTGTCACGTTTTACATGCGTGTTATCTGCTTGTGAGCATAACTTTGATATGAAAATACGTGAAAATAAGCACATAATGCTTAAACGCGCCGAAGACTAATCAATTTTATTCAGTTCGTCTATTGAATAATCCCTCACTAAATCACTTTTGAATAAATTTTCTACTTGCCAGAACACCTCAAATAGAATAAAAATACAAAAATTACGAATTATTATGCAATAGAGGTTAATCATGAAGGAACGCAGCACTGAATTGGTTGAAGGCTTTCGCCATTCGGTTCCTTATATTAATGCCCACCGGGGCAAGACCTTTGTCATCATGTTAGGTGGCGAGGCCATTGAGCATGATAATTTCGGCAATATCATCAGTGATATAGGCTTACTTCATAGTCTGGGTATTCAACTGGTGGTGGTCTATGGCGCTCGTCCACAAATCGATGCCAACCTGGCGGTACACAATAAGCCCTCGGTTTACCACAAACACACCCGGGTAACTGACGCTGAATCGCTGGAGCTGGTAAAGCAAGCCGCCGGTCGTCTTCAGCTGGATATCACCGCCCGCCTCTCCATGAGTCTGAATAATACTCCATTGCAGGGTGCTCATATCAACGTCGTCAGCGGTAATTTCGTAATCTCCCAGCCTTTGGGGGTGGATGATGGCATCGACTACTGCCATAGCGGACGTATACGCCGGATTGATGAAGAAGCTATTCAACGCCAGTTAAGCAGCGGAGCGATCGTCCTGTTAGGGCCAGTGGCGGTTTCTGTTACCGGCGAGAGTTTTAATCTCACTTCAGAAGAGGTAGCAACTCAACTGGCTATCAAGCTGAAAGCGGAGAAAATGATTGGTTTCTGTTCTTCCCAAGGGGTAGAAGACGAAAAGGGAAATATTCTGCCTGAACTGTTTCCTAACGATGCACAGACCTATCTGGATCAGCATGAAGCTCAGGGTGATTACAACTCCGGTACGGTACGCTTTCTGCGTGGTGCAATCAAAGCCTGCCGCAGTGGGGTTCGTCGCTGCCATTTGATTAGCTATCAGGAAAGCGGAGCGCTATTGCAAGAGCTATTCTCCCGCGATGGTATCGGTACGCAAATCGTTATGGAGAGTGCGGAACAGGTACGTCGGGCAACCATTCGCGATATTGGCGGTATCCTGGAGCTGATTCGCCCTCTGGAACAACAGGGCATTCTGGTTCGCCGTTCAAGAGAGCAGTTGGAGATGGAAATTGATAAATTCACCATCATCGAACGAGATAATATGACCATCGCCTGCGCGGCTCTCTATCCTTTCCCGGAAGAAAAAATTGGTGAAATGGCCTGCGTTGCCGTTCATCCCAACTACCGCAGTTCATTACGCGGTGAAATACTGCTGGAGAAAATCAGCGGACAAGCACGCCTGATGGGGCTGGAGAAGCTGTTTGTACTCACAACCCACAGTATTCACTGGTTCCAGGAACGTGGATTTATGCCAGCGGACATCGATGTTCTGCCAATGAAAAAGCAGGCTTTATACAATTACCAGCGGCGGTCTAAAATTTTAGTTACGCCGGTTTAAGTTTTAGTAACCTTTCTGGATTTTACCGGATGGCCTCAGGCCATCCGGTAATGTTTTTCAGATTGTGGGCGAACTTATCTCTTTAAATTTCAGTAAACATTCCGGGCATAAAAGCGATAAAAAATACCGTCCCCGTCCCCGGCAGAAAAGGCCTGTTTCCCATCTTCAGCCTGTATCAACTACACTTCAGACATCGTTAACTGAATACTCATTTGATAATAATACTCATTTACATTGATGCCACACATTCATATCAGGTACACTCTGCATAGCAATAAAGCTATCCCTCTGATTATCCTGACGAATAGAAAGGTTATATAATGAAAAAAATCTTCTCTCTGTTGGCTGCGACTACGCTGCTGACCACGCTGGCAGGCTGTGACCAGAAATCAGCAACCAGTGATGCGATAACGCCAGCAACCACCCAAACGCAGTCGCAACCAACCGCTGAACCAGAAACGAATACTGTTAAGGTCGACCATCCACAGGGAACGACCGAAGTGCATAAAAATCCAAATAATGTGGTCACATTTGATTTTGGTACACTGGATACTTTAGACGCGTTAGGTGTAACTTCAGTTCGCGCTCTGCCAACCAAAAGCATCCCGGCTTATTTGTCAAAGTATGCCAACGATAGCATTATCAATGCTGGCAATATGAAGCAGCCAGACCTTGAAGCCATTAAACCATTAAATCCTGAATTGATTATTATCACCGGCCGTCAGGGGAAATCTTACGAATCGTTAAGCGAAGTTGCACCCACCCTAAACTTAAGCATCAATAACAAACTCTATCTGGACTCATTTAAGAAAAATGTCCTGACCCTTGGACAAATCTTTGGCAAAACTGAACAGGCAGAAAACGGCTTAGCCGTGCTGGATAAGAAAATTGCCGAATCCAGAAAGAAAGCCGAAGCCTCTGGTCAAAGTGCTATCGTATTGGTGCACTACAATGGCAAACTTTCCGCTTCTGCCACCAATGGCTACGCCACCATTATTCATCAGGTGCTTGGGGTTAAAAAAGCGGATACCAATCTGGGTGAAGAACGTCAGTCCGGTACTCCAGATTATTTACTGGAAAAAAATCCTGACATCATCTTTATTGTCGACCGCAATGAAGCCATTGGTGAAGGCAAAATGGATCGTAGTCTGATGGAAGATGACAAAATTAAGCAAACTAACGCGTTTCGTAAAGGCAAGATTGTCTATCTCAAGCCTGACTTATGGTATCTGTCCGGCGGCGGGTTGGAGAATTTAAGCCTGCAAATTGACGAAATTAATACCGCAATTCAATAATATTGACTCATGGCCGGCCAACACCGGCCATGACTATTTTTTCTCTTACAGCACGGTTAAATCATCACCCTGTAAACGTTCTGCCAGTCCGCTATGGCGTTCTGTTGGGGTAGCAACAGCTGACAATAGAATATTCTCATTGGCAAACAGCGTTAGTTTCTGACGCGCCCGGGTAATTGCGGTATATACCAACTCCCGACTTAGCAAAGGCGTAAAGGTATCCGGCAATACCAACACCGTATGGTCAAACTCCGAGCCCTGAGATTTATGTACTGTCATCACATAAGCCGTTTCACAATCAGGTAAACGACTTGGTTGTATCGCTTTTAACGAACCATCAGACAATTGGAAATAAACTCTCATCCCCCCCTCCGATGTCATTAACGCAATACCAATATCTCCGTTATACAAACCCAGCGAGCTATCATTTCGATTAATCATCACCGGGCGGCCTGAATACCAGAGTCCTGCACTATCGCTTGATTTGCTAATCAAACGCTTGGCCTGCAAAGCTTGTTCAATACGAATATTTAGGCCTTCAACGCCAAAAGGTCCATTACGTAATGCACACAGCAAACGGAACTGGTTAAATCGCGCCAGAATATCCCTAGGCTGTCCAGATTTAATCTGGCTGAGATAATCCCGATAACCATCAACACATACTTCCAATAGATAGAGATAATCTTCCGGCGTTTTAACCGAAAACCATCCTAAATCGCTATAGTCCTGACTAAAGCAGCTAATGGCAGCTCTTCCCTCACCCTGATTAACCGCTAACGCCAGTTGACCAATGCCTGAGTGTTGGTGGAAACGATAACTCTTTTTCAAAAGACATAAGTTGTCTCTAACGGCTACCGCCTGCGGTAAATCTACGGGAGAAATATCAAAACCGGTCAGGTTTGATAGCTCAGCGGCGCGCTGCCGACTGTAGCCTTGTTCTGCAAATCGGCAGATATCACCTAAAACTGCGCCCGCCTCAACAGAAGCCAACTGGTCCCGATCGCCAAGCAAAATCAGACGAGCATGCTCCGGCAAAGCCTCGATCAAACGAGCCATCATGGGTAAGTCAACCATTGAAGCCTCATCCACGATCAGCACATCAAGGTGTAGCGGATTATCTTTGTGGTAACGTAAACGGCGGCTATGAGACTGAACCCCCAATAAACGATGGAGAGTAGAGGCCTCGGTGGGCATCTGTTGACGCCAGCTATCTGCCAATGGTAATCCCTGAATAGCTTGCCCTAACGACTCGGTTAGCCGTGCTGCGGCTTTCCCCGTCGGTGCCGCCAGCGCAATACGTAAGCGTTTATCCCCGGAAAGCTGCAACAGCACCGCCAGTAATCTTGCCACGGTGGTAGTTTTCCCGGTGCCCGGTCCGCCAGAAATAATCGACACCTGACGAGTTACCGCAACCGCTGCCGCGACCTTTTGCCAGTTAATCACATCTGCAGTGGGTGAAAAATACTTGTCCAGTACGGGCCGCAAAACGTCAATTGACTGTTGTATCTGGCTATCAGCCATACTACTTTGGTACAGAAAGAAGCTGGCAATTAACCCTTCATCCCGCCACATCCGTTGCAGGTAAAGTCGCTCATGTTGCACAACCAACGGCGCAGGCAAGTTACCATTGCTAACTGCATCTGCAGACTCCAGGGTCAGGATTAAATCAGCAAACTGTGGATTTCCAGCTTTATGCCAGACTTCGGCTGCCAGCTCAGGATGTCGACCATCAAACAGCGTAGCCTGATTGAAATGACGTAAAAACAGACATACGTGACCTGCACCTGTTTCTGCACTCAGACAGGCAATTAACAATGCCAGGCAAGGGTTATCCCCGGCTAATAAACGGGCTAATTGAATATCCAGTGGCCTCAGAAGAGAAACATCCACTGCTTTTTGCAACAGACTAAACATCAGGCGATCGCCTCCTGACCGCTAAACAGGCGATCTAATCCATCCACCAGCGCCCATTCAGGCCGACAATGAAATACCCCTTGCCCTGGCCTATCTTTCTCAATACCGCGCAGAAAAAGATAGAACACCCCACCGAAATGACGCTGATAATCGTAATCAGCAATACGATGGCGTAAGTAACGATGAAGTGCCAGTGAATAAAGTTGATACTGGAGATCGTAACGATGATCGCACATAGCGTCAGCCATTGCCTGTGGGGTATAGGATTCTGCACTTTCTCCCAACCAGTTAGACTTATAGTCCAGCAAGTAATAGCGCCCCTGCCAGCAAAATACCAGATCAATAAATCCCTTTAACATACCCTGAACCTGCCGAAAAACCAGCTCCGGACAGCGGGCAGACAGTGGGTCATAATGCTTAACCAAAGCGTCTAAACGTTCTGCCTGCAACAATGGGCCAATGGGTAAATAGAACTGGAGTTCAGCCTGACGCTCGGCCGCTGAAATATCCTTTAAACGTATCCCTTGTTCATCTAATGGCGAAGAGAGAATAGTTTCTAACCATTGCTGCAAAACGGGCGTCCAGTGACTTTCCAGCCCTTGTAACAGCACTTTTTCATTTAATTCATCACTGTTTATTGGCTGGGTAAAATCGACATTCTCCAGCAAATCATGCAGAAAAGTTCCCGGTGCTGCACCTTTTGGAAAAGTATGGGGGGACAACAACAGCTGAGCACTTTCACCCTTTTCTCCTGCGGCATCGGTATCAAAACGCGGCAATAAGTCGTAGTGATGGGAAGCCCCCTGCTGCTGCAAACCTGAATAACTGGTAACACGCCAGCTGTTTTGACGCTGGCCGGTAAAAATACGGGCTGTCAGTAGCTCTGGCTGTAATTGATTATCCTGCCACAGTGCCGCATCCATCTCTGTGGCCGAATACCATTGAATACCATCATGTTGTCCCAGTTCCTGCAAAGCATCGGCTAAAAAAGCAGCGTTACCCGGTTGCCCGCGCTGTAGTAAATATCCCATCGCGCTGCGATGTATATCAGAATTACCCTGTCGCCGGTTTCCTGAATACAGCGGCGTTACGCCAATGCTGCAATGATAAACCGAACGAGTAAGTGCCACATAAAGCAAACGCAAATCTTCAGCCAGACGCTCTTCTTCGGCCAAAGTTAGCGAATCCTCACTTTGCTGTAAATCCAGCATGGCTGAGAAAGTTTCACGGTCGTGATAAAGCGCCTGATTCTGCTGGCGAAAGCCACAAATGAAGGGTAGCCAGACCAGTGGGTACTCTAATCCTTTCGATTTATGAATAGTCACCACTCTCACCAGATTGCGATCGCTCTCCAGCCTCAGCTGTTGGCTATCTGAACGATCGTTAGGCTGAGTTATCTGCTGCGCTAACCAGCGTACCAGTGAGTGTTCACTCTCCAGCTTTAGTGAGGCTTCCTGCAACAGTTCACCAATGTGCATAATGTCAGTTAATCGGCGTTCCCCACCCAGCGTCACCAGCAGATTCTCCGCCAGTTGCCGCCGAGACATCACCTCTCGCAACATGGGCAATACACCGCGCTTTAACCAAAGCTGGCGATAGCCACTAAATTCTTCTACCAGTCGGTCCCATTCCCGTTCATCCCGATTAATATCATCAATCTGGCGGGCATCCAGCCCCAACAGGCTACTGGCCAAAGCGCTACGCAATGTTCTCTCTTTCTCCGGTGCCAAAACCGCCTGTAAGAGCCACAGAACGTCTTTGGCTTCCGGTGTGGTAAACACACTCTCCCGGTTAGATAGATAGACAGAAGGTATGCCTAAGGCGCTTAATGCATCCCTCACCAGTGAGGCCTCTTTACCGGTACGCACTAAAATAGCAATATCGGCCGCTACGACTGGCTGGCGCCGTGTACCACTCACTAACCATGCCCGCTGCTGTTGCCCTGCGGTCAGCCACTCCCGGATCTGCACGGCACAACAACGAGCCATAAACTGCTGGTATTCATTAAGACCACAACCTTCCCCCGGCTGTAACCACAAAGAGACGGCCGGCTGGTTATCGCCATCCAGTTCAAAGCTCAGATATTGGTTTTTTTCTGCCGCCTTAACCGGCAGAAAAGGTATTTGTTGAAAAATGAAGGGAGCGGGCAGTTGCTGAAATAGTTGATTAACTGAACTCACCATGGATGAGGAAGAGCGCCAGTTAGTCTCCATAGTGTAGTGGTTACTTACTTCATTTCTGGCCTGCATATAGGTAAAAATATCCGCACCACGAAAGGCATAAATCGCCTGCTTAGGATCCCCTATCAGTAATAAACCGGTATCTTCGCGGCCACCATAAAGCTTATGGAATATACGGTACTGCTGTGGGTCGGTATCCTGAAACTCATCAATCATTGCTACCGGATAGCGCTGCCTGATAGCCTGCGCCAAAGCCTCTGCCCCGGAGCGCTGTAAAGCTGAGTCTAACCGACTTAACAGATCGTCAAACCCCATTTCAGCACGCCGACGTTTTTCTTGCTGAACCGACAGGCGAACTTCGCTAATGGCTTTTGACAAGATGAGATCGCGCAGGGTCAAAGGCTCAGAATAGATCAAATCAACGGCAGTAAATAAAGGGTCTACCGGCGCTTCACCTTTTTTAGTTTTTTCATACAGCACCGATTGGCGAAAATTATTCAGCTCTTTGGGCAGCGTATAGTCCTGAGTCTCCTGCTCTGCCCACATATTAACCTTTTGCAGCCAGTTGGGCAGATGTTTAGTGCTATAGCTACGTTTATCTACCCCGGACTGACTGATTAATGACTCCAGTCCGGAAAACGATGCACGCCACTGTTGTTTTAGAGATTCGATGCGCTCAATAATCTGCTGATGCCGCAGCAGGATATCATCCAGAGACGACGGCTGAAGTAACTGAGGGGCTTCCCCGTGCAAATAGGGCATGACGTCTGCCAGCAAACGCTCTGGCCCACCCCACTCGGTGCTTATCGCCTGTGCAACAGGTAGAGGTAAGGGGTAACAGTGACGACGCCAGAAATCCGCGACCGCCTGGCGTCTTAAGGGAAGCTCATCTTCAATGAGCGATTGCTCAAACAAAACGCCTGATTCAAAAGCATTATGGCTCAGCATACGCTGACAAAAACTGTGAATGGTATAAATAGCTGCTTCATCCATTTGGCGTTCGGCAGCCAATAATAAATCGCTTGCTTCTTCTTTATCCGCTAACTCTGTCAACAATTGCAACAGCAACGGATCGCTGCTGTCATTACGAATACAGGCAATACGTAAACGGTGAATATTATCCCGGATACGGTTACGTAGCTCTTCTGTTGCCGCTTCGGTAAAAGTTACAACCAGTATCTCTTCCACCGAAAGCTTACGAGGGTAAGCTGCTTGCTGCCCCAGTCCCAACAGTAAACGCAAATAAAGCACCGCAAGAGTATAGGTTTTTCCCGTTCCTGCTGATGCTTCTATTAAACGCTCCCCAAACAGAGGGAGCGTTAATGGATCTAACCTTAAAGGTTGTGCAACCGTCATTATCACTGAGCCTTCACCGGCAAGGTTTTCTGCAATGATGAGGCATCTTTATACACATCCCAACCTTTTAGCTCTGCATATTGGGTTTTCAGATCGCCCTGTCCCATAATTTGAGACAATACTGCCAGCCCTTTACGCTCTATCACCGCCTGTTGATAGAAGGTTTGAATATCCTGTTTAGTCAGTTTTTTCACCTGCTCCAATACCTTTTTACGCGTATCAAAGCGGTCATTACCACGGCTGAAATCATTAAGATAAAGGGCCGTTTCCTCATCCATGGTCTGTGGACGCTGCTCCAGTTCATTAACTAACGCCTGACGATACTGATTAAAATCTTTATCGCTAAGGGCCGAAAGTTTCTTATCTGCCATCTGGTAGAAATTCAGATAACGTTCTTCCAAATGAGCCGGCGTCTGATTATTACTTTGCAGCAAGAACCCAACCCCCCATTGACGACCAACGGTCATCGGGAAAGCAAATACCGCATAACCAAGCTGCTCTTCCGTTCTTAACTGATTATAAAACCACGGCTGAATAATCTGAGTTAACAGGCTGCTGCGAGCCATACTAGTCACTTCGTCATAGCCGTCAGGAATATACACTGCTGCCAGCGCAGAATCAGTGCTGCTTCCTGCTTTCATCAGGTTAGCCTGTTGGGTTTTATCTACCACCACATTCTGGCCATGCCACCAGCCAGAGCCCTGGCAACCCAGCTGTTTACTAATGCTCAACGCCATGGTTTTCACCTGTTCCTGAGTCATATCACCCAGCACAAACATTTCCGGTGAACTGTTCGCCAACAGTTGATTGCGGTATTGAATAATGTCATCCACTTTAATGTCAGACATAAGCTTACGACGTTCATCACGCTCAGTATAAGGAACCTGAGAAATCGCTCTGACCGGTTGCAGTGCCAGCTCATAAGCCTTGCCTTTTTCCGCCGCTTCCATCTGATCGCGATACCACGATTTGGCCTGTTCCAACTCTTCCGGCGTTACGGTAAAGCTGCGGTATTGTTCAAGCAACTCACTAACCAGACGAGGCAAGTGCTGGCTAAAACCTGATGCCGAAAACTGCAAACCGTTGTTAGCTGAAGAGGAGAAACTGATCCCCCCAACGGAAGCCTGATAGCTGAGTTGGGACAACGCCTGCTCAGACAAATAGTCCGTTAAGGCAAACATCACCTGATTACGTGCGCTGTCCTGGGCTTTGGCATTACGTAAAGCCAGCGTCACATTGACTTTCGGGTCATCGGCAAAGTATTTACTTGGGATATACCAGGCACGGTTATTAGCTTCGTTTAGAACCAACTGAGGCTGTTTCGCTTTATTTTCTGCCACCAGATTAAAATTATCCGGGATATACGGGTTCAGTGCAGGCAGGCTCAGCTTGATTTGCTGCTCTTCTGCCTTCCAACGTTCAATCTGTTCAGGTTTAATTCGATCGACCTGATAAGGTGCCTCAACGAAATAGGCGGTCTTATTGTGAGGCTCATCCGGGCTGATAAACCATATGCGTGCGGCCTCTGGCGTCATTTCATCCAGACGAGCAGCAATGGCTTTTGGATCGTATTTATCCGCCAGATAATCAGAATCCAAAATATTTTGGATCGGAATATTCAGCATGGTGTCGGATAACCATTCGACATAATCCATATCGCGGGTAATGGATGGATAACGGAAATCCAGTTTTAGTACATGGGCAATTTCATCAAAGTAATCCTGGCGAATGCCTTCCTGACGGATCATTTTCAGATAATCAAACACTGCCGCAATCACCTTATCGCGATTAGCCTGGCCTTTATCCGTTAACGAAATACCAATACTGAATACGCCACCGTTACGGTCAACAACTGGATTAACACCGGCACCAATATTGTCTGCCAGCCCTTGCTTACGCAACCAGTCCGACAGGGTATTCTCACTGCGGTTACCAATTAAATAGCTTATATAGGTATCGGTTTTACTGCGAAACTCCGACACATTGTTAGCTATACGAAACTCAATACGCAGCTGTTTACGCGGTTGGGCTGGTACATAGTGAATAATCAGCCCTTTCTCTTTTTCAGTAGCTGCCGGTACAGTAATGGCAGGAACCGTTGCGTTATGGTTACTGATTCGACCATAGGTGTCGTTTGCCAGTTTAGCTAAATCCGCTAAAGATTGATTACCATATAAAACCCCAACCATCAGATTGGCAGAATAGTAACGTTGATAAAAAGCTTTCAGTTCATCCTGCAGTTTGCTGCCCGGCTTGTCTTTTAGGGTTTCCAGATTACCGCCAGAAAAACGTGAGGTCGGGTGAGCGGGATTTAGCGTTTCTGAACCGACTTGCCCAATACGCATACCATCACGTGAGCGGGCCATGGTTAACTCTGCATTCACCGCATTACGTTCACGATCGGCGTATACCGGATCCAACAAAGGTTCGGCAATGGCATCAGCCAGACGATCAACCGCCGGAGCCAATGCGTCATTTTCTACTTCAAGATAGAATGCCGTACGGTAAGATGCGGTACTAGCATTATGGCTGCCGCCGTGTTTTTTAAGGAATTCAGAAATGCTATCCGGCTCCGGGTAACGCTTTGAACCCATCAAAACCATATGTTCCAGATAGTGAGCCAGTCCCAACTGACTGTCAGGGTCTTCCAGTGAACCTACCGGTAAGGCCAGAGCCGCCAACGATTTACTGGCAAGGTTATCGGATACCAGTAATACCGTCATGCCATTATCTAATTTAATCGCCTGATACTCGCGGGCATCTCCCGCACTTTTTTGTATTTCCTCAGGCAATGGCTTCCAACCCTGAGCCGCAAACGTCAGAGGGGCCCAACAAGACAACATCAGTATGGTGCCTGCGATCCAGGCATGTAACTTACGCATTAAATTTCCTTCTGGAATGACCGAATAACAACCAATACAGACAATGGACAACATAGCGGATCGTTGCACCTGCCCCACGCATCAGGCAAAACTTGCTCCTCTGCCCATCACCGTCCAACAATGAATTGGACAGTCCGGTCGCTGAGGGTTCACTTTTTTAGTCAGATTTTTCTAATCGATAACGCATTAACGTTAGTAAATAGGGCTGACTGTCGCTAATAATCTGTTGATAATGTTTGTCGTCCAATATTCTAAACAATCTCATCAGGTAAGGGTCTTCTCCTTCGCCGCTGACCTGCGGGCCACCTTGCCACGCCTGAATCAGCTTCTGCCTGGCTTTTTGCTGCGCTGCCTCATCCCAACAAATTTGACCGGCAGATACATCATAGCAACTTTCCAGCCAGGCCCATGCACTCTTCGGCAACAATAACAACGGTGATTTCATCCCCTGTTGATACCCTTTCAGCCACTCAGAGAGATGCTTTTCTGCCTCTTTCTCACTAAATGAAGCAAAACGCCACTCGGTTCCATCCCGACCATACATTCGGCTTTCACCCTGACCACCGCTGATACAATAGATCAGATGTTCCAGCCAAAGGGATATCCCATCAGCCACCGTCAATTTTGCTGGTCGCCAGCGTAACAGACCATCTTGCTGTACCTGATTTAGCCAGCCGCTAACCGTAATACCATCGATCCGCTTTTCAAACTCAATATTATCAAAAGGTAATTTTTGCTGTTTAACCCGATCAGCCAGTTCAGTCATATCCTGCATCTGCCCCTGCCAGAATAACTCACCGAAAGCGCCAAACGGCAACGTTCCGGCAGCACGAAAGCGAGCAAAAAGCTGTTCAGGATCTTTTTCTTCAATCAGGCAGTTAAGCAATAAGGTATTAAGCTGATAGCGCTGCAAATTTTCTACTAAAAATGGCTCTTCGTCCGGAAGCTCTGGCTCATCAAACGTAAAGTTCACATTTAACCGTTGCTGAAAGAACGCCCGTACCGGATTACGGTAAAAACGACGCAGTCCATCCAGCTCAATCTGTTCAAGCGCGATCTCATCCAGCGGTTGTCCAAATTCACCATGAGCCACTCCTCGCCGTTCTGCGGCAGGTAGCCATTCACTGGCGTAGCTTTGCTGTTCGCTACCCTCGATAAAATTCTGCTCACTAAACGGAACCCGGGCATGATGACATAACAAATGTTGATAGACTGCTTGCGCGCTTTTCTCCAGATCGCTGGCGATATCTGCTGCCAGTACATGGCTTTGAGCAATGTACTCCAGTAATTCAGTTACCAGAACGGAAGGATAACGAGGGCTGTTATCCTGAATAGATTGACCAATGTAGCTGATATACAGTTTTTGCTGGGCTGACAATAAAGCTTCAAGGAACAGGTAGCGGTCATCATCACGTCGGCTGCGGTCCCCTTTACGCGGCTGTTCAGCCATCAGGTCAAAACCCAGTGGAGGTAATGTGCGTGGATAAACACCATCATTCATCCCCAGCAGGCATACCACCTTAAAAGGAATGGAGCGCATAGGCATCAGAGTACAGAAGTTTATCGGGCCGGCTAAAAAACGCTGGCTGATACGTTCATTATCCAACCGGGAAGCCAAATCATCTTTTAAAACGGTGAGTGGAATTTCCTGGCTATAATTAGCCTCCAGACCAAAACCAATTTGTTTTTGCCACTGTTGTTCAATCAGAGCCAATACGGGTTCAGTTTCTACATCGGTAATAAAAAATGCTTCTGTCAGCTCATGGCAATAAGGCAGCCATTCCGCCAGCGTGTGAGACGCCATCAGGCGTTTGCGCCATATGGATAGTTGCATCAAAAACTCAGCCAGTTGCCCCGCTAAAACGGCAATAAGACCGCTGGACTCATCGTAAGGCAAAATGCCCTGATAGTCGCCACTTTGGCTATCCATCGCATAGCCTAATAACATACGGGTCAAACCAAAGCGCCAGGTATGTTGCCCCGTAGGCGGCAAGTCAAAATCGCTGACCATGTCATCATCCAGTCCCCAGCGAATACCAGCCTCTTCAACCCATTGCCTTAATACACGCAGCCCATCTTCATCAATCTGAAAGCGCTCGGCTAAGGCAGGCACTTCCAGCAGCGTCAGAATATCCTCTGCACTAAAACGGCTTTCAGGTAAGTCCAACAGCATTAAAAATGCACTCAGTACCGGATGCGCCTGACTGGCACTGCGGTCAGAAATCGCATAAGGCAAATAACGCTCTGGTGGAGCATTGCCAAAAACCGCCTCAACATATGGCGTGTAGTTGTCGATATCCGCCACCATCACAATGATGTCCCGCAGCGTCAGGGTTGGGTCATCATCCAGCATGGCCAACAATTGATCGTACAACACTTCAACTTCCCGTTGAGCACTATGACAAACGTGAACACCGATCGAACGATCGTTAGGATCGAGCAACTGTTTATCCTGACTATTCAACGGAGAGTTCGGATTGTTAATCACCAGCGCCCGATCGTCTAACTGAAGAATATCCCACTGAATACGGTGTAACAGCCGCTCTTGTTCAATATCAACAAAAGCATCAACTTCCTGCATTTTATCCAATTGAGCCAGCAGATAGAGGTTATCACGCCCAAGTTTTCCCCAACTGGCCAGCAGAGGATTACTCAACTGTTGATTACCCTGCTCATCAAACAGCAAGTCAGCCTGCTCAGGGTGGCGAAATAACGCAATATTCTGCTGATCATTTATCTTATTTCGTTTGCGAGCCTGCAACTTAGCCAGAAAAGCATAATCCTGAATGTCTCCCCAGTAGTAGCGGCAAGGGTTGGTAAACATCAGGTGAATATCAATATGCTGACCCAGCGCCTGCAAAGCCTGTAAATACACCGGCGGAAGCGCAGATATTCCGCATATAAATACTCGGGAAGGAAGCTTATCCGGTGAAAAATCGGGATGATTAAGCGTATCAATAAAACGTTGATACAGATTTGCCCGATGCCAACCCGGTTGCTGTAAAGCATGGGTATACTCGGTCAAGGCTCGCCAGAGAGGTGCCTGCCAGATTTGAGCTTCATTCAAGCCCTCAACCAGCTCTTGTTGCTCCCAGCTACGCAACCATTCAGGTCGATAGACTAAATACTGGTCAAACAGATCTGCAATACGCCCGGCTAACTGGTGGCATTTACGCAGATCGTCATCATCGCTTAAGTAGCGTGATAGCGCGGCAAATTCGGATTGTTGCAACATTGAAGGCAGCAGCCACATCAGCTTCCATGTCATGGCATCTTTACTGAATGCGCTCTCTTTCGGTATGCCGGGCAAAACCTGTTGAAACATCTGCCAGATAAACGATGCCGGTAATGGGAATTCAATATTCGCCGCAATACCTAACTCAGTTGCCAACTCTATTTGCAACCACTGCGCCATACCGTGGCTCTGAACCAGAATAATCTCTCGCTCAAAGGGATTGGGTAACGGTTTACCGGCAATCAACGCGGTGGTCAGCGTTTTTAACAGGTCAAGCTGGTTTGAGTGGTAAACCGTAAACATCCGGGCTCCTGAAGTTGTAAACGTCCCGTTTTAACTAAAAAATCGGGTTAATGTCATTGATATGACCATTTGCTGGGTACAATTTTCAATCTTCTTGCTGATGGTGTAAAGCAAGCAATGGATAACTCTCTATTTATCCTGTTAATCCACGTGTTGTTACCAATATTATCAACCATAGCACGAACCATTGTTCTTCATCTGATTGAGGCTGCTATATTAGTTAACGTATTTACTAATCATGCTATCAACGAATATTGACTGCACGTTGATATTTAACAAATTTCGAGCTTTATCGAAAAATAATTCTGTCGCGTAGCTTACTTCACATATCCGGAGGTGTCAGACATGAGTCAATTATTTACCCCAATAAAACTGGGGCCCGTTGTATTACCCAACCGTATTGTTATTGCGCCAATGTGCCAGTATTCCGCCGTGGATGGTAAAGCAACAGAATGGCATACCATTCATCTTGGTCAGTTAGCCTTTTCCGGCTCGGGATTATTGATTGTTGAAGCCACTGCGGTTGAGCCGGAAGGTCGTATTTCTCCCGGGGACCTTGGATTATGGAACGATGAAACGGAACAGGCTTTAGCTACCACTGTACAAGCCGTGAAGAAATATTCCGCTATGCCGTTAGGTATCCAGTTGGCCCATGCTGGTCGAAAAGCATCGATGCCAGTTCCCTGGCAACCGGGCCCGGCAGTAACACCAGAAAATGGTGGCTGGCAGCCTGTCGCCCCTTCCGCTATTCCATTTGATAAACATTCTGCTCAACCAAAAGCGCTGACTCAGGAACGCATTGCTTCCATCATTGCTTCATTTGCCCACTCGGCTAAACGGGCCGATAAACTGGGATTTGACGTCATCGAAATCCATGCTGCCCACGGCTATCTGCTGCATGAGTTCTTATCGCCAATTTCAAACCATCGGGAAGATGAATACGGCGGATCGCTGGAAAATCGTATGCGCCTGACGCTGGAAGTTTTTTCCGCGATTCGTAAGGTATTGCCGGAGAATAAAGCCGTAGGTGTGCGAATTTCTGCCAGCGACTGGGTGGAAAATGGTTGGGATCTACAGCAGTCATTAACCCTTTGCCATAAACTGAAAGAACTGGGCTGCGACTATATTCATGTATCCAGCGGTGGCCTGTCAGCTCAGCAGCACATTCCTCTCAGCCCTAACTATCAGGTTCCCTTTGCCCGTAAAATTAAGGCAGAAGTAGGCATGCCAACCATCGCCGTAGGTCTGATTACGGAACCAGAACAGGCAGAAGCCATTATTGCCACAGGTGAAGCAGATATGGTCGCACTGGCCAGAGGTATCTTATATAACCCTCATTGGCCATGGCATGCCGCAGCGGCACTTGGCGCGCAAGTTAGTGTACCAAAGCAGTATTGGCGTTCGCAGCCCCATCGAGTTAAGGGACTGTTTACTGAAGATTAATACGTCCTTAGCCGCTTTCATCGCTCAAGTTCACCTGCTGGTGAAAGCGGTTAGTAAAATGACTGACTATTGATTAACCTGCTCATCACATTGCCACTTCTCCAGTTCAACCTCCGACTTTCCCACTATAATCACCTGCGCCATAATTTTCATACAGCCGTTGCCCATAGAGGTCGTTTGAATATTCAGATGCCATTGTCCTGATTTAAGCCTTGGTTCCTGTTCTATGGTTTCAGGGTAGAGATCTAATGCCTGAGCTGCCAATCGCCATGCATATTGGCTATCGCTATAGAGATTAAATTGTGCCAATAACACTTGCTGATAACGCAACAAACCCATAATGGTAATGGAAAACAGCAACATTGAGATAAGGACTTCCAACAGGCTAAATCCTCCCTGCCGGGATCTATTTAAGGAGAGCATTCTGCTGCTACCTTAAGTGGACAGAAATCTATTCTCCCATCAGCAAATGGCTGTAGTCTTATCCCCTCAGGAGAAGCTTGCGTGTCAAACTTACCCGCCAACTGAAACAGTAGCAATGGAGGCTGGTTATTCCCCATATTTCCCTCTCCCCGAACCAGAATGTCAGTCTCATTAAGCTGACGAATACAGGATGAGAGTTGATAGTTTTCGACCTTGCGGCATTGCCACTCACTGCTTACCCCCGCCCAACGTTGGGATAACGCCCAGGAAAGCGATGAGAGAGCCTGATGATATGCACGAAAATAACGCCGTTCATCCGCATAAATCTTCACCTGAACCAGCAACTGTTCGCTCTGTCCTTTAAGCATTAAAGTACCAAACAGCATCAACAACATGACCATAACAATAGTGCTATACCCTTGCTGATTACTTATTAAGCAAGTTCGACTTTTCAGCATTTCAGCGCATCCCTCTCACTCTTAGCGTTAAACGTCGTTTCACCGATGGCCAACGTTTCCAGTGTCCCTCCAGCGTTATCAAATAATAGGCTGCGCTTTTCCCTGCCCCCTTCAGCGCTCTGTCTCCGGGCTGAACAGAAAAGTGAGTAATAACTATTTCAGCGGGATCCAATAACTTCTCCCACCCATTACCATGGCACTCTTTAGCGCTACGATGTTGTTCAATACTGTTGTTCAACCAACGGTAGGCAAAATGTTCCGCCGTTGTAGAGTCAATGGGGTCGATGACGCCATTATGGTTAAGGTCATAACGGATGATAATGCAACTGCCCACAGCCGACAGTGAATGCTGGCTGATAGAAACCGCTTCAGACACCCGCTCTTTTCCGCCTTTAAACAGAAATCCTGCCCGACGTAGGTCCTTTGCTATAGTGATGAGCACCTGTTCCATAGATTGTTCCAGACGGTACAAGCGATACAGCGTCAAACTCTGCCGCTGTAATGCCGGATACATGGCAGCAACGCTCACTATCATCATGCTACCAATCAGCATGGCTATCAGCATCTCTGCTAATGAAAAACCAGTCTGTGATTTTGCTACTGGCATGGGGAGAGCCCTGGCAGATAGGGCTGTTGACCATTGATACTTTCGCTACAGCGACGTAATCGTCCTTTAGCCGACAGAATGACTTTCACTCTTCCTGCCTGATTAGATACCACAATATGCCCGGTACCTGCGGTATTCCGTATACCATAAAATCCAAAACCAATATCAGAATGGCTGACCTCTAAATTAAGAGACGGCTCTGGCAAAACAAAACGTAGCCCACTGTCAGTATCACATTCACCATTGCGCTTTGTTTGACTGGCAGCCACACAGCCTCTGGCTCCCTGCTTACCTACCTGTAATAAATAAGTCTGATTACGCCAGTTAGCCGCCGCCTGGGCTCTGGTCAGAAAAGCCAGAAGTCGCGCGCTGCTCTGCTCTAATACCGCCCGCTGTCGATAGTTTTGCCAACTGGAAATTCCCGTCGCGGAGAGAATAGCCGTAATGGCGATAACCAGTAGGATTTCAATTAGCGTCATACCTTGTTGTCCATCAGGTAAATATCGTTTCATAACGCAACGGTAAAACGGTTTTAAACAAGGCAACAGAAGGAGGAAAAAAAGATGGGAGACATCGCCAGATATATCAATGCAACAACATGATGGTTAAATAAACTTTCGAGCCATATCGCAATAAATTGGATAAAAAAATCCCCGACAGGGCTTGCCATATCGGGGATAGATTATTGATGAACTAATTTATTACTTAAATCGCCACCGGCGCCTTAATTCCCGGATGCGGGTCATAACCTTCAATCTCAAAATCATCAAACTGATAATCAAAAATAGAGGCTGGTTTGCGTTTAATCACCAGTTTAGGCAACGCTCGCGGCTCACGACTAAGCTGCAAATGAGTTTGTTCCATATGGTTCATATACAGATGGGTATCCCCACCGGTCCAGACGAAGTCCCCCACTTCCAGATCGCACTGCTGCGCCATCATATGAACCAGTAATGCATAGCTGGCGATATTAAATGGTAAACCCAGGAATACGTCACAAGAACGCTGGTAAAGCTGACAGGATAACTTGCCATCCGCCACATAAAACTGGAAGAAGGCATGGCAAGGAGCCAGTGCCATTTGATCTAACTCACCAACGTTCCAGGCAGAAACAATAATGCGGCGCGAGTCCGGATCTTGTTTCAGCTGTTCAACCACTTTAGTGATTTGGTCAATCTGACGACCATCTGCCGCACCCCAGGCGCGCCATTGCTTACCATAAACTGGCCCTAAATCCCCGTTATCATCTGCCCATTCATCCCAAATAGAGACATTATTTTCATGCAGATAAGCAACGTTAGTTTCACCTTTCAGGAACCATAACAATTCATGAATAATAGAGCGAATATGGCAACGCTTGGTGGTCACCAGCGGAAAACCATCCTGCAAATTGAAACGCATCTGATGACCAAAGATCGACAGCGTACCGGTACCGGTGCGGTCAGATTTATTTGTGCCCTCATTCAGGACTTTTTGCATTAATTCCAGATACTGTTTCATGGTTATCCTATGCTTGTTGTTTCGAAGTCTGCGGACGGCGGTACGCCCAAACCATCATCAAAATACCGATAATGATCATTGGTAAAGAGAGTAATTGCCCCATACTGAAGAAGTTACTAAACAACCCCAGTTGAGCATCCGGCTGGCGGAAGAATTCAATAATGAAACGGAATGAACCATAACCAATCAGGAACAGACCTGACACACTACCGATTGGGCGTTTTTTCTGAATAAACAGGTTCAGAATCACAAACAGAACGATACCTTCCAGGCACATCTCGTACAGTTGAGACATGTGGCGTGGCAACATCCCATCTTGCATAAAGGGTAGCCACTGAGGGTTCTGAGCAGCAAACAGTTGATCCGCAGCTCTGGAAGTAGGGAAGCGCATAGCCCAGGAGAAATCGGTTACTCGTCCCCACAACTCACCATTAATAAAGTTGCCTAAACGCCCAACGCCTAAACCAAACGGAATCAACGGAGCGATAAAATCGGAAACCTGAAAGAAAGTGCGTTTGGTTCGGTGAGCAAACCAGAACATCACTGCAATCACGCCCAGTAAACCACCGTGGAATGACATTCCGCCTTCCCATACCTTAAACAGATACAGTGGATTGGCTAAAAAGCTGGGGAAGTCATAAAACAGAACGTATCCTAATCGACCACCAACGAAGACACCCAGGAAACCGGTATACAGCATGGTTTCAACTTCATCTTTAGTCCAGCCACTGCCCGGCTGCTTAGCCCGGCGATTCGCCAGCCATAGGGCAAAAACAAACCCTATCAGATACATCATGCCGTACCAGCGCAAAGAGAGGGGTAATGTTGGTTCTAAAGAAAAAATGACCGGGTCAAATTTAGGAAATTCCAAGAAATTAGAGTTCATCACTCACCATTTAGTACGAGTTCAATATTGGATTGGGGTTTAGTTGACACTGTTCGACTTAATATAAGTCCGAATCTGGCTATCATACCATAGCCGGGAAAACATTCATCAGAACAGGCAAGTTATTCACATTCATTTACTTTTCAACATATCAACTGACAAACGCTTATCCCATCAGGCTAAAATAAATTAGCCCCACGAGATTGTGAGGCTAACGAATTTATTCACCTGCCCTCATCCCTTTTTACGGCGATGGGGAGGATGTGTTCGCTGAGGTTTTGCTTCCTGCAATAACATCACGACCGGTGAGAACTCTTTCATCACCCGACGGTAAACATCGCGTTTAAAAGAGACTACCTGACGAACCGGATACCAGTAGCTAACCCAGCGCCAGCCATCAAACTCTGGTGTGCCACTGCGTTGCATATTGATATCTGCTTCACTGCTTAACAGCTGTAACAAAAACCATTTTTGCTTCTGACCAATACAAACGGGCTTGGTATCCCAACGCACCAAACGTTTAGGTAACTTATATCGTAACCAGTTTCGTGTATAACTCAGGATCCGCACATCTTTTCGACTCAGTCCAACTTCCTCGAAAAGCTCTCGGTACATTGCCTGTTCTGGCGTTTCTCCGGGGTTTATTCCCCCTTGTGGAAACTGCCAGGAATGTTGACCAAAACGTCTGGCCCACAAAACTTGTCCTTGTTTATTACAAATTACGATACCAACATTCGGGCGGTAGCCATCATCATCGATCACTGGACTACCTCAAATAAGCATAAATCTTAAAGATGGTCTGATTGTTTCATACTACGCACAAGCGGTAAACCTCTGCTTTATGTCTGAGGTGTGATAATCAACCTGAGAATAACTTGACACGATACGCAAAGTTATGAACAGGAATGTGTTGCCAGTCGTCAGGTTATTCACTTTTACTGTGGATATCTATGTGAAGAACCAGATAACAATGTGGGTAGAACTTTCTTAAACTCATTATTTCAACAGTAATTAAAATTCATTAATGTTATTATATTTCAATAAAATATTGAGTTTTACACAGCAAGATAAATCCCTTTACTCACCGTTATACTATCCGCTAATTTATTCATGCACAAAAAATGTCCTCCGCCGTTTTTATCCACAGCACCTGATAAAAACTTGAACGATATCCCGGCTTATGCGTAAAAAAAACCTTTCGTCAAGGTAAAAAACCGTATCCACAATGAGCATTTTTATAGTTATCCAAGGAAGCTGTGGATAACATAGTGTAAGATCCTGTTCACTGTCGGTGGCTTATCGCATATAAATTCCGATATGATAGATAAACTTAGTCAGTAAAAAATAAAAATAATTTTATAAATCATGTCATTATAATAGTTATCCTCAGATATTTGACGACTGATAAATCTGCTGAAAATTATTGTTTGATTATTGAACAGAAAATTGAATAAACAGAAATGGGCCTTTGATGTACAACAATCTACTGCCACCTAACACTCCTGATAGCGAACAGCAGCTATACCAGCGTGCTCTCGCACTGGCGGGTTATACCATGAAAGAACTGGCAGAGGCCGCTGGATTACCTATTCCGGAAAATCTGAAACGGGACAAAGGCTGGGTTGGGATGCTGCTGGAACACTATCTTGGTGCCTGCGCTGGTAGCAAAGCAGAACAAGACTTCCCACATCTGGGAGTGGAATTAAAAACTATTCCTGTTAATGCCCAAGGCAAACCGCTGGAAACAACCTTTGTTTGTGTAGCGCCTCTTATCGGTAATATCGGTATTACCTGGGAGAATAGCTATCTGCGTAAAAAACTGCGTAGGGTGCTGTGGGTACCAGTAGAGGGAGAACGGAATAAGCCCTTAGCTCAGCGCCGTGTAGGAACCGCTTTATTATGGAGTCCGGATATCCATGAAGAGCAACAGCTAAGACGCGATTGGGAAGAGCTAATGGACTTAATTGTGTTAGGCAAAGTGGAATCAATAACCGCTCGCCATGGAGAAATATTACAAATACGCCCTAAAGCTGCCAATAGCCGGGCCTTAACAGAAGCCATTGGTGAATTTGGGCAACCCATTACCACTCTGCCTCGTGGGTTTTATTTGAAAAAAGAATTCACCGCAACACTATTATCAAAACACTTTAAAATATAAGCAACAACTTATATAAAACTAAGATTAATTATCATTTAAAATAAAAAAACCTTATCGATATAAGACAAAGCCACACTTAAAAAATAACACTTTCTGGTAATTACCAAATTTTTACCATATCAAAACTAAATTTAATCACATAAAAAACAATAATATACAATAGCAACGCTTTAAATGATTAAATAATATATAGAAAGCACCATATCCATAGTGTATTATTTCTCATGAAACCATCATATACACCAATAACTCAATAGTTTATTGAAATATACTGTGCGATTAATACCCTGCTCAGCTAAAGGGATGAATTTTTTTTCAAAAACAGATTAGCTTTATTTATAATTTATTAAAAATAAAGCTATCTCATATTTAATCAACAAACTATTAGCTACCTAATTAAAGGGACTTAAAATATGAAAAAAGCAACGCTTATCGCTTTAACGACTCTTTCACTCACCTATGCAGCATCAGTCAGTGCCAATAATACGGTTAAATTTTTGGGTGAAGTCAGTACTCAAACCTGTACCGTTGATATCAATGGTATTTCAAGTAACCCTATGATCTTACTGCCAACGGTTCCAGCCAGCGCATTAGCTGTTCAGGGCGGCACTGCTGGCGCGACTAAATTCACGGTAAATCTGACAGGTTGTACATCTGAAGGCACAGCAACAACAATTAAAACCGTTTTCCTGGCTAACAATGTGACCGCTAACGGTAACTTAGGTAATACCGGTAGCGCTACCGATGTTTCCATTAATTTGCTCGATTCCAATGGTTCCACCCCTCTGGACTTCACTTCCGGATTTGCCACAACTACAGCAATGACATTGGCCAGTGGTGCAACCTCTACATCTCAAGAGCTGACCGCACAATACTATGCTGAGAGCACTTCGGTCTCTGCCGGTTCCGTGATTACCAGTGCGCAATACGCGATTACTTATCCATAAATAACCGTCAAATATTTGTTCCGGGGTAAGAGCGAGAATAACTTTCGCAGGATTCCCCGGAATTAATCACGTGATATTTCTTTACAGGAAGCAAAGCAATGTCGTTACTCTACCGATTATTAAAGCGCAGCAGAGCATTATTACTGTGCGCCTTGGTCATCAGCCAATATAGTCATGCAAGCGTTATCATGAATGGTAACCGCATCATCTATCCCGCTTCTGCTAAAGAAAAGACGTTGCAGTTTACCAATCAGGACCCTCATCCTAATCTGGTACAAATTTGGCTGGATATTAATAACCCGCGTTCAACCCCAACAACAGCCGATGCGCCTTTTGTCGCTACACCACAAGTGTTTCGTATGGAACCCAACTTCAGGTCAGGCTGTCCGATTAATGTTTACGGGTGCAGGATTGCCGCTGGATCGCGAATCGGTATTCTATTTTAACTTTCAGCAAATTCCGTCAGTTAAGTCAGCGGATAAAGATAAAAATAAATTACTCCTTTTAGTCTCTAATCGACTCAAGGTTTTTTATCGCCCCGACTCATTACCCGGATCGTCAGACAAAATTAGTGATGAACTGATTTTTTCAGTGAAAAAAATTCAGGGGAAAATGCATCTGGTGGTGAATAATCCAACCGCCTATCACGCTAATTTTACTCAGGCCACTATCACTACGGCCGGTAAATCCGTCAATGTCCCGGATGTCACCATGGTTGCGCCTAAATCAGAGATATCCTGGCCGATAAAATCGTCTATTAACGTGAATAACTCATCCGTTCTCCAGTATAAATTGGTAAATGATTACGGTGTTGAAATCAAAGGCAAGTATCAATTCTGATTGCCCAACTACACAGGAAGTGTAGAGACGAGACGATGGATTATTTAACCAAATACGCTCACCGGGTCACACAACATAGTCTGTTGTTATCATTGATAACAGGGCTGACATATACCCCGGTATCCTATGCCAATGCGCCACAGCTTGATATCAGTGATGATGAATACAGCTTTGACGAATCCCTGCTTAAAGGCAGTAATCTGGTAATACCGGACATCTCTCGTTTCAATAAAGTAGAAAGCATTGTTCCGGGGCAGTATCAGGTAGATATTTATCTCAACAACGTATTTGTTGGCAGTAATAATGTTACTTTTGTCAGTACAGACAACAATAAAGTTTTGCCCTGTTTATCCAGAGAACTACTAATCAAAACCGGTGTTCGCGATTCTTCCATTGATGAAAATACTCAGAATGCAACAAATGAGAATGACTGTGTTATTCCCGAGCAACAAATTGACGGTGCCAGCAGTCATTTTCAGTTTACTGAATTACGTCTGAATTTAAGCATTCCGAAAAAGTTAATGAACCATCGTCCACGAGGCTATATCAGCCCGGAATCGCTCTCCAGCGGAGAAACTATTGGTTTTGTTAACTATAGCCTGAATCAGTATCACGTCGCCTATAAGAATAGTGCCGCCAGCGATCTGGACTCTACCTACGCCAACATCAATGCCGGTGCCAACTTAGGATTATGGCGCTATCGTCAACAATCTTTTTATAACAATCAGACCGGTCAGGAAAGTCGCTTCACCACAACACGTCGTTATGTGCAGCGTGCGATAGAACCCTTAGGCAGTGAAATGATGCTTGGTGAAGGTTTTACCAGCGGGCGTTATTTTTCTGGTTTAGGTTATCGTGGGCTTGAACTGGCTTCTGACGACCGTATGTTGCCGGAATCGCAGCGTGGCTATGCTCCGTCGGTACATGGTATTGCCAAAACCAATGCTAATGTAGTTATTCGTCAGGGTGAGAATATTATCTATCAGTCAACGGTAGCCCCGGGCCCTTTTGAGATTAATGATTTAAACGCCACCAACTATGCCGGCGATCTGGACGTTAGCGTGACGGAAGCCGACGGCAGCGTGAGTACATTTCGGGTACCCTTTTCTGCGGTAGCCGAATCACTGCGACCCAATATTTCACGCTACTCTCTGGTAGTGGGAAAAACTCGTTACGTTGGGGATAGCGACCTGTTTGGTGAAGCCAGCTATCGCCGCGGTATCAGTAACGCCATCACCGCCAACAGCGCATTTCGTTTAGCGGATGGCTATCAGGCCACCATGCTTGGTGGCGTTTATACCAGCCAGTTAGGTGCATTTGGCCTGGATGCCACCTATTCCCGCGCTCAGCTACCAAATAGCAATGACCAATCCGGCTGGATGCTTCATCTTTCCTACAGTAAAACCTACAGCCCAACCAACACGACTCTCTCCATCGGTGGATATCAGTACTCCACCAATGGCTATCGTGAATTAAACGATGTACTGGGCGTTCGTCAGGCCGAAAAATCGGGAGATGACTGGCAGTCATCGACCTATATGCAGAAATCTCGTCTTGAAGGCTCCATCAATCAGTCTCTCGACTGGGCTGGCAATATCTATCTTTCCGCTTCAACTCAAAACTATCGCGGAGGAAAAGCCCGGGATAAGCAATTACAGCTTGGATACTCCAAAGTGTTCCAGAATGGTGTTTCATTTAATCTGTCGGTCGCCCGAACACATAATGGTGGCTACTTTAATAGCCCCTACACTAACAGCGAGGGCTACAGCCAAAATGATAACAATAGCGCCTCGGAAACTAACACCGCATTCTCTATCTCCATCCCGCTGGGACGAAGCTCTTATGCGCCAATCCTTACCGGCACGTTGAATCGTTCAGGTAATTCGGGAACCGCTTATCAGACCTCGTTATCCGGAACCATGGGCGAAAAACGAGACATTAGCTATGGCGTGAATGTCTCCACTGACAGCCACCAGCACCAGACAGTATGGAATGGTAGCTTACAGACCCGCAGTTCTGTTGCCACACTGGGAGCATCTGCCTCAACCGCCAGTGATTACTGGCAAGCATCGGGTTCTGTTCAGGGCGCAATGGCATTACATAGTGGAGGTCTTACCCTTGGTCCCTATGTTGGAGATACCTTTGCACTGGTTGAAGCTAAAGGTGCTAAGGGTGCCAGAGTGATGGGTGGACAAGGTGCCCAAATTGATAGTTTTGGCTATGCTTTAGTCCCGGCATTAACGCCTTATCGCTACAATACTATCGCACTGGACCCCGAAGGGATGAACAGCCATAGCGAATTGCAGGATGCACAGAAACGCATAGCTCCTTATGCTGGCGCCACCGTAAAAGTGAATTTTAAAACGGTATCAGGATATGCTCTGTTAATCACAATACAGCAGCCTGAAGGAAGTGAACCTATTCCCATGGGAGCCGATGTGTATGATCAGCAGGATAAGGTTATTGGTATGGTCGGTCAGGGCAATCAGGCTTATCTTCGTTCAGATAATACCGATGGGTATCTTATCGTCCGCTGGGGAACACAGCCCAACCAGCAATGCCAATTACATTATGACCTGTCACAACAAGATACTGACAAACCGCTGATAGTATTAACCGGTCAATGCCAATAACAGAATTGAATAGAGTAATAACCACTATGAAAAATCATCACTCTCTATTTGCCAGCCCTCCGCTTTTTGCTGTCGCGCTAATGGCTCTATTCTGGTCAAATCTGTCCGAAGCCCAATGCAGAAGGGTCACCCCCCATATCGACTCCGGATGTGATAGCTGTGGTCTTGGCCTGGGCTTAGGTAAAGTGAATATTACCGACAACTATCTGCAACCCGTTGGTACGCCTTTGGGTAGCTCAGTGGTTAATTTCACCTCAGCAACCAAATACCCTGATCCCAATAAAGTGCTCTATCAGTGTGACCTGACGGATAAAGACGATATCTATGAAGTTTTTGCCACCAATGGCGATGATAGGGTTGGGGGATATTATGAACAGGGCATCAACGATGGCTATCCGGATATTACGCCACCTATATTCCCTATGTAGCGATTAAGCTGACACACTTAAACTCGGGCATTGTATTCAGTCGCACCTGGCAATCGGCACCGTTAACCAACTACGAGGTTGTTGGTGACAAAATCAACATTCGGGTAAGAGACCTCAGTCCGGTACGCGCTGAGTTAATTAAAATCAGTACACTGCCGGGAAGAGGAAAAAGTAACTATTGCGGTTATTCAGCCTCCAATCCACTCACCGGCATGGCATCAACTACCGGGCCGTCAACCTATACCTGCATTCAGCCTAATGGCTATATTCTATTTTCAGGGCCAGGAATTGCGGCACAAACCCCCGGAACAGACAGCGCAGATGAATTTGGCACCTGGGGTACTGGTCGTTGGAATGCTATGGGTATGGGAACCGCACCGCAATCAACCATTAGCTATACCGCAACCTGCGTTGCCCGAAACGTTACTCCATTAGTCGTTTTCCCAACCATCTCTGCGACACAGCTCAATAATGGCGAAACAGTACAAAGCAATCTGAATATTACCATTGAATGCAGTAACTCTGCGGTTTCTGGTGTCGCCACGGGCAATACCGCCATGGGATTACAAACCTCTCTGGAAGGTTATAACGCGGCTCAACAGCTAGGTTTGGTCAACAACAGTGGAGGAGTCAGCTATTTGCTATCCAGCGGTTATGGTACTGATAATTCAATAGCTACCGGAGTGGGAATTCGACTGCAAAATGCCAGCACTGGCGTCAGAATGAATTTTCTTGGCTGGAGCGCCTGTACCTCTTCCGGCTGCCCAAGCGGTGACAGTGCCGGATGGTATCCGGTATTAGCCGGAGCCAGCGGGAGCGGCAGTAGCAACAGCGGTTACAATAACTACACCACTACCCTTCAGGCCACGTTGGAAAAACTACCGGGAAAAACTGCAACCGCCGGAAAAGTAGACGCCACCGCCTATGTACTGGTTAAAGTGCAATAACATGATGGTAAAGAGAATGAAGAGATATGGCCTGACACTGCTGCTCTGTATGGGGTTCATCTCTGGGTTGGCACCGGCTAACGCAGGGATTATGCCGGCATCAACGCGCATTATTTACCAGGAAGGTACCACAGAACAAAGCCTGATGCTGGCCAATACCAATCCCTATCCTGTGATGGTACAAACGTGGATTGATAACGGGGCAATCGATGGAACCCCGGAAAAAGCCGATGCGCCATATATTGCTTTGCCTGCTGTATTTCGCATGCAGCCAAATACCATGCAGGGACTGCGCATTATTTATAATCAGCGCCCGCTGCCAAAAGATCGTGAGTCCGTGTTCTGGCTCAATCTGTATGAGGTTCCCCCAACAAAGTCTGAGCGTTCATCCCCTTCATCTAAAGTGAAAATGACGATGAATACTCAGATGAAGATTTTCTACCGGCCAAAAAGCCTGAAAGAAAAGCCACAAAACTGGGCGGAGAACATGCAATTTTCACTGTTTCGTCGTGGAGACATGCTGGTTGTTCGCTGCACCAACCCAACCCCCTACTTTGCCTCTTTTGCTTCTCTCAAGTTAGACATCTCGGGCAAGCAATATGCCAGCGAACAAAAGCTGGATATGATGACGCCACCCTTTGAACGGGCAGAATATGAATTTAAGCACCCCGCAATGCGCAATGTATCCGGCACGGTAAACTTACAGTTTCAGCTAATTGATGATAACGGATTTAATCAGGCGGGTAGTCAGACAGTAACGGTCAATACCGTAGAGCGCTAACAAGCTTGTTATATTGAAATTAAAAGACGTTTATCGAATGGAAAGTCTTCTGCCGCGAGTTTAAATCACGCGGCAGAAGTTTAGATGAATCAGCCTCTCTGACGTCTCAGTTGTACCAACCACAACCCGCCAATAGATACCACCATCAGTCCACCAAACACACAACCAATGGCGACCACCGGCATATCCACTTTAACCGCCAGTGTATAGAGCCCCAGCATCAGCAACATCGCTGTGTTTTCACCGAAGTTTTGCACCGCAACTGCATTACCTGCACCAACCGTCTGTTTTCCCCGATGCTGCAACAACGTATTCAGCGGTACAATAAAGAACCCGCCGAAAATACCAATCACCATCAGAATGGCATAAGAGAGTGGCAGACTGCCCTGCAATACAAAAACCACCACTCCAACGCCCAGCAGAACCCCGGCGGGAATACAGCGATTTACCGTATCCAGCGTAATCCATTTTGCGGCAGCAGCAGCGCCAATCACGATACCAACCGCCACCATGGCATTGAGTAGCGTTGGCGTCAGCAGTCCTTCAATATGTAAAGCAATAGGTACCCACAGAATCAGCAGGAAGCGCAGAGTAATACCCGCCCCCCAAAACAGGCTGGTGCCAACCAGAGACATACGGGTACCCTGATCGTTCCACAATATCTTCGCCGAGTCGGCAAAACGAACGACCATCTCTTTCAAATTCCAGCGCATCCCCGGACGAGCAGCCTGCAAACGAGGAATAAAACAGTTTGCCACCACGGCACCGGCATAAACTCCGCAACACACCGCCAGAGCCAGATAAGGGCTAATATCCACCAGCCAGCCTCCGGCTAAAGATCCCACCAGAATTGCTGCCAGCGTTGAAGACTCAATCAAACCATTGGCTTTCACTAACTGATCGCCATGGGTAATTTCGCCAAGAATGCCGTACTTCGCCGGAGAATAGGCCGTTGCGCCTATTCCTACCAGGGTATAACCAAAAAATGGATCCAAACCGCCAATAATGATGGCCGCGCCCAACAGCTTGATACCGTTGGCTACCATCATCACTCGCCCTTTGGAGAAGCTATCGGCAATCTGTCCGACAAACGGAGCCAGCACCACATAAGCCACAATAAACAGCATTTGCAACGTGGAATGACTCCAGAGTGGATAAGCTTTCTGAATCAGAACGCCCAAAGTAGCAAAAAATAGCGCACTATCGCCGAAAGCGGATAAAAACTGTGCGCTGGTGACCGCCACCATTGCGCGATTCAGCAATGGTTTTGGCGTCACATCAATGGTGGTCATAATGGCTCCACGGCCTCTTCAGCCAGTTTACGCAGGGAAACAAAATCTGGCTTACCGCTGCCCAGCAGAGGAAGAGATTTAAGTACACGAATATCGCGCGGTACCGCCAACGCAGGTAAACCCAGTTCCTGAGCCGCACGGTTTAGGGCATCACGGGCTAAATCCGCAGTGGTAGTAAACAGAACGATAGATTCGCCTTTTGAGGCATCGCTACGCACCGTTGCCGCATGCTCTGCATCCGGCGCCACTTTCTTGGCAATCGCTTCAACGCTTTCCAGTGAAACCATCTCACCGGCCACTTTAGCAAAGCGCTTCACCCGACCTTTAATGGTACAGAAACCATCATTATCAAATGAGACGATATCACCAGTGTCGTACCAGCCAGCTTCCATTTCGCCCTGAGCGTTTTCTGCCGTTGGTGTCTCCAGCACTCCCGGATTTTCTACTCGCAGATAGCCCTTCATGATATTGGGGCCCATAACCTGTAAACGGCCGCCCTCTTCAATACCCGGTACGGTAATCAGCCGCGAATGGATACCCGGCAGTAACTTACCGACAGTATGGGATTTAGCCGCCATTGGCACGTTAATTGCCACTACGGGTGCGCACTCCGTTACCCCATAACCTTCCAGAATACGGATACCAAATTTCTCCTGCCACAGCTCACGCGTAGCTGTGGACAGCTTCTCTGCACCCGCCACCACATAGCGCAGTCTGGCAAAGTCATAAGGATGAGCAAAGCGAGCATAGTTATTCAGGAACGTTGGGGTACCAAACATCACATTACAGTTTTGGTCATACACCAACTCAGGCACTACCCGATAATGGAGCGGGCTGGGATAAAGAAAGATTCGACTACCGGTCATTAATGGTGTCAATAACCCTGCCGTCAGGCCAAAGGCATGAAACAGCGGCAAGGCAGACATAAACTTATCCTGCGCAGTAAAGTCAGCCACAGTACGAATTTGTTCAACGTTCGCTAACAGGCTGTCATGGGAATGGACCACCCCTTTCGGGTTGCCTTCTGAACCGGAGGTAAACAGAATAATTGCTGCGTCGTCAGGTTTCTGTTTCACCATCGCCATACGAGGGAATAGCAGGTGTTTCAGCACCCAAAATTTATCTTCTCCGGTAACGGTATCTTTCAGGTCTTCAAGGAAATACCACTTAGCGCCGGTCACTTGCTCTGCCAGATAGGTTAGCTTTCCTTTTTCAAGAAACTGACGAGAGGTCACAATGGTCTTTATTTGCGCGGCTTTTAGCGCACTTTCCAGGCCATTAACACCCGCAGTATAATTCAGCATTGCCGGAACCCGACCGCTCAACGAACAACCAAAAATGGTTGCCGCAGTCACCACGGTATTTGGCAGCAGTAATCCTACATGCTCCCCTGGCTCACTCAGTTTGCTGATAATACGACTCAAACCCAGCGACTTCTTCAGCAGGGTACGATATGAGTCATTTTTCATTGAGATATCAGCAATACAGGTCTTACCGATGCCATAGCGTGTATGAGCTTCCAGCAGTGCTTCATACAATGTCATACGCTGGCGGGTTGCCATACGGGCATCCATCATAATTTGATGCAGGCAAACTCCCGCTAATTTACGACGCTGAGCCGCCTTCGGCGCATCCGGCATCGGAACCCGGGTTGGGGGCAGAACGTGAATATTAACCTGTGGAAACAGACGCAGTTTAAATACGCCTTTTAAGCGGCTCAGAAAGCTAAACTCAAGACCTTCCAGCCAAATAGGAATTACCGTCGCCTGAGAACGTGCCGCAACAAAAGCCGCACCATCATAAATCTTCATTAAAGAACCGGTAACCGTAATACGACCTTCCGGGAAAATAACGATCGGACGCCCGTGCTCAATTTGTCGCACCAGGGTTTTAATTGACATCGGTTTGGAAGGGTCGAGGGGAACAATATCCACATAAGGCATTAAGATGCGGATAAACCAGCGCTCGGTGTACAGGCTATACACAGCAAAAACCGGTTTAACCGGTAAGAATAACGCCAGTAGAATGCCATCAATAAAGGAGAGATGGTTTGGGGTTATCAGTATGCGTTCCTGTTTAAAGCAATCTGTATCGCCATAAACACGTACGCGAAAACATAAGCGACATAACGCTCTTAAAATCCGTAAAACCATTACTATCTCCCTATCGGACAACGCGATATGCGTTGATACCTCCATTTCCAGGTTAAGACAATCTATTTTTATTGCTGTTCGCGATTAATCGTTTAATCGAATAAAAAACCAGCAATAATATCCTGAAGTAAAAAAAAACCTACGCATCCGCGTAGGTCGGTGTAATCCAGTAAATGGTTCTGACGTTGCCGCCAGAGATTCACCAATAAATACCTCTGGGATCTCAAATCTAGTCCATGGTATAGCAGACATCCAGCCAGAAAAGGCTACATAGGTGCACAAAGTGTAACGAAGCATGTAATTTTTGTATTTTCGTCAATTTTGTGACTTTCCATATTGCTAATACCCCTGTTTTCCGTGAGACTTCACGATGTAAACGTTTTCTTTTATTCCGGCTGACGAGGCAAATTATGGCGACAATTAAAGACGTAGCAAAACTGGCAGGCGTTTCCGTTGCCACGGTCTCCCGCGTCATTAATAACTCGCCAAAAGCCCGGGGGGCTACTCGTGAATCGGTACTCAGCGCCATGGAGCAGCTGCAGTACCACCCCAATGCCAATGCCAGAGCGCTGGCTCGCCAAACGACAGGTACCATTGGTCTGATCGTTTCCGACGTTTCCGATCCCTTCTTTGGCATTATGGTAAAAGCCACAGAACAAGTCGCCAGCGACAGCGGTAACTTTTTGCTGATTGGTAATGGCTATCATGATGAGCATAAAGAGCGTCAGGCCATTGAACAGCTTATCCGCCATCAGTGCGCCGCATTAGTGGTTCATGCCAAAGCTATGCATGACGAAGAGTTACGGGGATTAATGAACCATATTCCCGGGATGGTACTTATTAATCGTATTCTTCCTGGACTGGAATCCCGCTGTATTGCTCTGGACGATCGCTACGGATCTCACCTTGCTACGCAATATCTGATTCAACAGGGGCATCGTAATATTGGCATTATCTGTTCTGACCATAAGATATCCGATGCGGAAGATCGCCTTCAGGGCTATCTGGATGCCCTGACGGAACACCAAATCACGATAAATACTAAACGCATTGCCTACGCCTCGCCGGACGAAAGCGGCGGCGAGAAAGCGCTGATAGAGCTGTTGGAAAGAAACCAACAGCTCAGCGCAGTCGTCTGCTATAACGACACCATGGCGGCGGGCGCCCTCTCGGTACTTAGCGATAATAATATTCAGGTACCTGAACAAATATCACTGATTGGTTTTGATGATGTACTCATTGCCCACTACCTGCGCCCGGGGTTAACCACCATTCGTTATCCGGTGGTTTCGATGGCAAAACAGGCGGCGGAACTGGCACTGGCATTGACACAAAGGAAAACCCTGGCGGATGTTACAAATCTATTCCACCCTACATTGGTAAAAAGACACTCAGTTGCACAATTGTTGTAACCATTATGGTGAAAGAGCGTTTTAACCCGAGTTAGTTTTGCTCAATAAAAGCCATCTGGTTTTGATTAGCGACTATTTGAAATTGAACAGTGACAAAAACCTACACACCAGCCTTTTTACTGCGCTCCCAAGCTTACTCAAACCATCAAATGATTAACCACATAGCTAAAAATTTCGATCCGCCTTCCTGATTTTTATTCCTGCACTTTCCTCTTATTTTATTCATCCCATAATGTCATTCAGTTCCAATAAGTATGTTTGCTTATATGGTCAAGGCAACGCTGACTTCTGACCAAAGATAGTGCCAGCAAAATAGAGTGTGATGTTTTTATGAGTATTACCATGTTAAAATTAATAGGAGTTATTAAATGTTATTAAACGAGGTAATTCTTATGAGTTCTCATACTAAACAGACTATCAGCGCTCAAATTCCCATTGAGCTGGCACATGCTGTTGAGAAGCTGGCGATAGAATTGGATCGTTCCAAAAGCTGGATTATAAAAGAGGCATTGCTCTCCATGTTGGCAGAAAGAGAGCGGCGGCATCAAAGCGTGCTGGCAGGCCTGGCTGATGTAGATGCCGGTCGTGTGGTTAGTCATTCAGATATGATTGATTTTACTAACCGTCTAAAGAAATCCTGCTAGATGGAAATTTACTGGACCCTGAAAGCTCGGGACGATCTGGAACGCATATATCGTTTTGCCCTTCAATACAGCCGGCAACACGCTGATGAGGTTTTAGATCGTCTGATAACAGGCAGTTCTGGTCTTATAACTTATCCGGCGATTGGCGTACCGCAAACGCGCTATCAACCGCGCGAAGTAAGAAAAGTTTTGTTCGACGACTATGAGATCCACTATGAAGTTAAAGATAGTGATATTTTTATCGTGGATATCTGGCATACGAAAGAAGAGCACTAACGTTCAAACAAAGGCGTCAGGCCAAAGCTCGCTTTGAGCACAAAACTATACATCCATCTCAATAATTCCCCTTAGTGACACGATTCATTTATCACTATTGAACATCCATATTTTACAATTAATACACATCAATATAAAAATTATAACATTTGGCATATCTATACCTGTGAGGTTTTATGAACTGGCGGATAGGTATCGGTGGCCGGCTATTGTTTGCTTTCTCGCTGTTAGCAACCATGACCCTGATTGCTACCGGTTTAAGTTTCCGTAGCCATGCGGAACTCGAATCTCGCCTGTCGGATTTACATCAGAAACATATCGGTGCTTTATTTGCCGCCACTCAATTAAATGACCAGAGTCGGCAAATTGTTAGTCAGGCTTCAGCCCTGTCAATGGCAGAACGCCAAAGTGAACGAGAGCAGGTAAAAGATGAACTGCTCGATACGCTCAATCACATGGAAGATTGGATGAGGCAGTTGCCCGACAAGCAACGCTACTTTCTGGAGCTGAATACTCAGATCCGACAGACAATAATGGTGCTGTATAAAGTAACCACCCAGCGGGCAACTTTTGCTGCCAGCGCACTCCAACACAGCCAAAAATTGAATGAAACCTTCGAAGATTGGCGGCAGACATTAACTCCCTCAAACATAACCAGCCAACTCTGGTATCTTGAATTAGCCTTTCTGGCGGGTTATGTCGAAAAAGTCTCTGCGGCACAAAGCTTCAACGAGCTGGACTATACTTTTTTGCGTATTGAAGAGATAAGTCAGCATATTGCCGAATCGGCGGCAAAAGATAAAACCTTACTACAGGACAAATATCAGCAGTTACTCAGCCTGTTAGCCAAGATTTCGCGTGAAGGCCCGATGTTTCATGACAAAAACCAGGAATTGGATCTCTCTTATCAACAATCATTTCTGGTACTCAATAACCAACGTCATGTTCAGCAACTAGCCCGACAAATCTCCTACTACAGCCATGAAATTAACCAATTGATTGATAATGAATTATCGGCAGCTACGCAATCCGTCGCTCAGGCAAGTCGCCTCACTCTCGGCTTATCCCTGTTAAGCCTGATAATGGTTATCACCCTTTCCTGGCTATATGTACGCCGTAATATTCTGAATCGTATTCGTACCCTACAGGCCAATATGCAGGCTATTGCAAATGGGCACCTTAATACGCCAATTGTTATCAGCGGTAATGATGAGATCAGCGGAATGGCTCAGGATTTGGCCTTTTTCCAACAATCCGCTCTGCTGGCAGAGCAGACCCATCGCCAGCTGCAATCAGAGATGGATGAACGTCATCAGGCAGAACAACAGTTGATGCAAACCCAGCGGGAATTGGTACAGGCCGGTAAGCTGGCGGCACTGGGTCAGTTGAGTGTCTCTATCACTCATGAGATCAATCAGCCGCTGGCGGCCATGCGTAACTATATTTTTAGCCTCGAACACTATTTGCAACAGAACAACGTGCCGCAGGTTCGTCGAAAGATCGAGCAGGTTGGTGAGCTATTGGATAAGGTGAACAATATCACCCACAATCTGAAAAGCTTTGCTCGTAAAGCGGATAACGACCTGTCTCCGGTACATCTTCATACCGTCATTAATGCAGCCGTCGAACTGTTACAGGTTGATAATAAAGGCATTAAATTGCAGGTACAGCCGCTGTGTCAGAATCAATCCGGACAGCAGATTGATACAGTCTGGGTGGCGGCAGAGGCCATACGGCTGGAACAGGTGCTGATTAACTTACTGTCAAATGCCATTGATGCACTACATACAGTTTCCGAACCGGAAATCGTTCTGACCTGGCGAACGCTGGATCATTGGGTTGAATTACTGGTGATTGATAATGGCTGTGGTATTGAACCAGAACATACCGAACGCATTTTTGACCCGTTCTTCTCGCTGAAATCAACCACTAATGGTCTCGGACTGGGATTATCCATCAGCTATAACATCGTTCAGGACCTGTGCGGTCAGTTAAAGCTTCTCAATAGCTACGCTGGTTATACCTGCTTTTCGCTAAAGCTACTGCACTCAATAGCGCCGGTTGCTGCCAGTCATTAGGAGTATGTATGAATATTGAAGTGATCATTATTGATGACGAGCCCTGCATGACTGAAAGTCTGGGGGAAATGCTAACCATTGCGGGTTTCCAGCCCAGAGCTTTTGGTCAGGCCCGTCACGCGCTGGAGTATCTGGCACTCAGCCGGGAATGCATTGTACTCAGTGATATTCGCATGCCTGAAATGGATGGATTAACCTTGCTATCGGCTATTCAACAACTTGACAGCCAACTGCCGGTGATCCTGATGAGCGGCCACGCGGATATTCCCCTGGCTATTCAGGCCATGAAACAAGGGGCTCAGGATTTTCTGGAGAAGCCGATCAAAACCGAGCAGCTATTTCAGCAACTACATCTGGCGTTGAATCGCCGTCAGGCTTATCTGCAGATGCATCATAAGGCGACGGATAATGAGTATCTGACCCAGAAAATCATTGGTCGTTCTCCGGCTATTCAACACCTGCGGCAACAGACATCCGTGCTGGCTCAGGCTCAGGTTGATACCCTAATTTATGGTGAAACCGGTAGCGGAAAGGACGTAGTGGCAGAAGCTATACATCACAGTGGACCCAGAGCCCACAAGCCTTTTATTGCCATTAACTGTGGCGCTATGCCGGAAAATCTGCTGGAAAGTGAGCTGTTTGGGCATGAAGCAGGCTCTTTTACCGGCGCTCAAAAACGACATATTGGTAAAGTAGAAGCGGCTAATGGAGGAACCCTGTTCCTTGATGAAATTGAAAGTATGCCGCTGGCGGCCCAGATTCGTCTGCTGCGCGTACTACAAACCCGCACCATTGAGCGCGTAGGCAGCCACCAGCTAATTCCGGTGGATATCCACGTGCTGGCTGCCAGTAAGATGGATCTCACTCATCTCAGCCGTCAGGGGCTATTTCGTAGCGATTTGCTATATCGATTAAACGTGGCTAATTTACATATTCCTCCGCTACGCGAGCGGGAAAATGACATCCTGCTACTGTTTGAATATTTCTGCCAACAGGCCGCCCGGCAATATCAGAGGGAAGTTCCCTCAATTAAACCCAGCCAGCAAAACAAGCTGCTTAACTATCTGTGGCCCGGCAATGTGCGGGAGCTGATTAATGTTGCTAACCGTTATGTATTAGGCATTTCCGGCGACGGTATCAATTTGAATGAAGAAAACATTGCAACTACCGCAGAGTCTGAACTAAATGATCTTGAATATCATCTTGATAGTTATGAAAAGAGCATCCTGATTTCTACGCTGGAAACCTGTGCAGGAGAACTCAGTGAAGTGGCGATGCGCCTCAATCTGACCCGCAAGACCCTGTATCGAAAAATGAAGAAACATGGACTGGATAAACGATACTTTCGGGATCTTGATGGGACAATGTTGTCTTCCTGATTCAGCCAAAAAGGACAAAATTGTCCAGTAAACTCGCCCCTGTCAGGAATATTTCTCAAATATACAGAAGATTTTGTTAATTTAATGTTGGCATTGTTATTGCAAAGTTAAATATGAATTCCCCAAAAATGCATGATGTGACGATCGCGACAGGACGTCTTAATAAAAAAAACGACTACCCTAACCCGCATGAATGAGGATGTAACAATGACCAAAATAACAACCAGAGTCTTATTCTACTGGCTGACCGTACAAATGATCCTGGCGGCTGGACTGCTGTTCTCATCCGCCATGGCTGCTGACTGTAGTTACAGAGGCGATCTGGACGACCGCTACTGTGATGAAAACCGTGATATGGTGGCAGATACGCCCACCGACCCCAAAGAGCTGAAAAATCCCGGAACCTTAGTATTTAGCTATACGCCGGTAGAAGATCCGGCAGTGTATAAAGATGCCTTCGCTGACTTCCAGAAATACCTGTCCGACAAAACCGGTAAAAAAGTGATCTATTACTCTGTTCACTCTAACTCGGCTCAGGTTGAAGCAATGCGTTCTGGTCGTCTGCATATTGCCGGTTTCTCTACCGGTCCAACAGGCTATGCCGTCAACTTAGCTGGTTATGTCCCTATCGCGGTTAAAGGCACAGAAAAAGAGTTTCAGGGTTACAACCTGATTGTGCTGGTAAAAGCCGATAGTCCATACAAAACTATGGACGACTTAAAAGGTAAAGTGGTTGCTCACACCTCCGTTTCCTCCAACTCAGGTAACCTGGCGCCTCGTGCCCTGTTCCCAAAAATCGGCATCACTCCGGATGAAGACTACAAAGTGGTTTACTCCGGTAAACATGACCAATCGGTTATGGGAGTCCTCAGCGGTGACTATGATGCGGCACCCGTTGCATCAGACGTTTACGAGCGCATGGTTGAGGCAGGTCGCGTGAAAGCTAAAGACTTCCGCACCATCTATACCAGCGCGCGCTTCCCAACCTCTGCTTTTGGTTATGCTTACGATCTGGATCCTGAACTGGTAGCCAAAATAAAAGCGGCCTTTGCCTCTTATCGCTTCCCACCAGAAATGCAGGAAACCTTTGGTGGTGCTGACCGTTTCTATCCAATTAACTATAAAGATGACTGGCAGGTAGTACGTGATATTGCCTTTGCTACCGGCACCGCCTATAGCAAAAACGGCCTGCAACAGTTAGCTGAAAAAGAAGCCGCTGACGCCGCTAAAAAACGTCAGGCTGAATCGGCTGGTGCCAAAGCACAGTAATTCGCCACTCTCCCATATTCATTATCACCAATCGGGATAGCCCAAGGCTATCCCGCAGGAGGCCCGTTGCCATGTCTATGTCACCATCGCTTTCACCACAAAATTCGCTACACAATTACCTCAGCATCCGGCAGCTTAATCATGCCTATCGGGCAGGAAAACCGATTCTGAAAGACATCAATATCGATATTGACCAGCCCGGTATTGTGGCCATTATCGGTCCATCCGGTACCGGAAAAAGCACCCTGCTACGCTGCATCAATCGCCTGATTACGCCAACTACCGGAGAGATTCTGTTTCAGCATGCGGATTTGGTTAAAGTTCAGGGTAAAGCCTTGCGTCATCTGCGCCGCCAGATAGGCATGGTGTTTCAGGAATACAATCTGGTAGAACGCCTGAGCGTGATTGAAAACGTATTAACCGGACGCCTTGGCTATATGAATGCCTGGCAGGCGTGGCGGCGCAAATTTTTACAGGAAGATATCGATCGCGCCTTTGAACTGTTAGGTCATGTTGGGCTAACAGAATTCGCTACCCAACGGGCGGATAGTCTGTCCGGAGGCCAGCGTCAACGGGTAGGTATCGCCAGAGCATTAATGCAAAATCCTCATATTCTGCTGGCCGATGAGCCAACCTCATCTCTAGACCCGAAAACCGCAGTAGAAATTATGGAGCTGATGGATAAGCTGGCGGCCAGCAAGGGCATTCCTACTCTGGTTAATATTCATGATGTAAAACTGGCCCAGCGTTTTGCCAAACGCATCATCGGCATGAGCGGTGGACGCGTAGTTTACGACGGCCCGGCTCAGGGCATCACCGACACCCACCTGAAAGAAATCTACGGAGGTGAGTCATGGCTGGTGTAACTCCCTATTCAAATCCGTTTAAAACTAATTGGTTGATGCGCGCTGGTACTCTGGTGGTAGCGGGATATATTCTGTATGCGTTCAGTACCATGGGGCTCAATTTCCAGCGCATGGCTATCGGTATGGAACACGCCGAACGCCTGCTCAGTCGTATGTTTCCACCCAATTTTGAACGTTGGGAACTGCTGCTGCACGATTTAATGGAGAGCCTGCAAATAGCGATTATCGCCAGCGCAGTTGGCATTATTATTTCACTGTTTGTCGGGCTGTTTGCCGCCCGAAACCTGATGCCCAATATTATCAGTGCGCCAGCACGAGTGGTGATTGCGGTTTGTCGTACTTTCCATCCGGTAATTATCGCTATTTTATTTGTGAAATCAGTGGGTTTTGGCGCACTGGCAGGGATTCTAACCCTCATCGTCGCTTCTATTGGTTTTATCGCTAAACTGTTTGCTGAGGCGATTGAAGAAATATCCCTTAAACAGGTAGAAGCCATCCGGGCCACCGGAGCCAGCTTTGTCAGCCTGATTCTGTTTGCGGTACTGCCGCAGGTTTTTTCCCGCTTTATCGGTTTTTCGACCTACCAGTTAGACTCAAACCTGCGTAACTCTACCATGGTTGGTTTGGTGGGTGCCGGTGGTCTGGGCGGTACGCTGTTCTCCGCCTTCCAGCGTTTTGATTACGACTTCGTCACCGCTATTCTGCTCACCATTATTGCTCTGATTCTGCTGGGTGAAGCCCTGTCTAATCTGGTACGGAGGGTCTTTTCATCATGACAGCCTTACCTGTAACTTCCTCACCTCAAACGGACGCTATGACTATGAATACTGCTCCGGCCAACTATCAGCGCTTTACGCCGCTCCAGCGGGCGGCCCGCTATTTAGTCTATGTCATCATGCTGGCATCGCTGTTTGCTTCGCTAAGAACCGTTGAGGTCATTCCTGAGTTTCTTTACGATGCACCGACCCAAATGGCCGATATGTTTGAACGCATGTGGCCACTGGATGTAGCCGCTTATCCAGGCACCATCCATCAGGCGTTAATGGAAACCCTGAATATTGCCACGCTGGGTACTTTGCTTTGTCTGATACTGGCGGTACTCCTGGCGCTGCTGAACGCCCGTAATGTGATGCCGTCGAGAATCGTTAACTGGCTGGCGCAAACCTGTCTGGTAACATCCCGCTCGGTTAACTCGCTGGTATGGGCACTACTGTTCGTGGCTATTTTCGGCCCCGGAACTATTGCTGGTGTTCTGGCAGTAGCGCTGCGCTCCGTTGGTTTTGTGGGTAAACTGCTGGCAGAAGCGTTAGAAGAGATCAATATGGGCAGTATTGAAGCGTTGAAAGCAACGGGGGCTTCAATGCCCAGTATTCTGGTAAAAGGTTACTGGCCACAGGTAGTACCCGCATTCTTCAGTATTGTGCTGTTTCGTTGGGATATTAACGTGCGAGAATCTGCGGTGCTTGGTTTAGTGGGCGCAGGCGGCATTGGCGTAGTACTTAACGATGCGATGAACCTGTTCCAGTGGCAATTAGTAGCAACCATTCTGGTCAGTATTTTAGTGGTCGTTTTGTTAGCGGAATGGGTTGTTGTTCGCGTACGCAAAAAATTAATCTAATCTGAATAGGGGGAGATGATAACTTCCCCCTTAAAAGAACAGAACATCGATTAATACAGGAACGGTCCAATGATTTTGAGAAACCAATATTATGTACTGCGTCACGGTCACAGTTTAGCCAACCAACAAAAGATCATCGTTAGTGATATTCAGCATGGGCAACATGCC